>DAITMB010000042.1:0-38035 GCA_036835375.1 Bacteroidota bacterium | reverse complement strand
GAGCGGGCCTGCCGCCTATGGCTTCAAAAATAAGATTCCTGGTTTCCCAGACCTGATGCTCATTCTCGGAAAGTTCTGATTGCTCGACGAAGTCGGGTATGAAGTTGGCATTTCTTTGCCTGGCAAACTCTTCTAGTGTCAATATGGGTGACTGCTGGTAGTCTCCCTGCCCCAGTATCTTTTTCCAAAGCTTTTTAGGTAGTTCTAAGGGTTTGAGACCTTGCATCATAGCTTCATTCAATAAAGCCTGATGGAGAAATGCGTCACCATCTTTATAAAAGATATACTTGCGCTCTTTATTGAGCAGTCTTACAGCATGCTCTTGAACTGGCAACCAAGTTAGTTCCTCGTGGGATGGTTTTCGGGCAAAGTCCTCAGCTAGGGCTTGAATCACTTGCTTTTTTTCTGACTTCTGTAACATTTCTTTTACTTGAGGCACATAAGCCGCTCTCCCTACATGGCGTCTTTCGCGGTTCATGGCCCGTTGCAAGGCTGGAGTGGGCGCGATAATATTATAGCCAAACAGAAAACGTTTTTCTTCTCCTACCTGAAGACCATTGACGAATATGGGAGCTTTTTGACCGTGATATTTGATCACCTGCCCCATTGGTAAAATATCCAACACTTCGGGGGCCGGGTCGGCCAGCTCTAGAAACATATTCCTAGCCGATTGCATGTCCTTGTCAGACACACCTTTCAGAAATATCAACGTGCCTCTAGAGACTCCGTTAAGCGGATCACTTTGAATCACATGGAGCGTTTCAAGCCCATTGAGGCCTTTTTTGGGTTGTTTGCTTAGGCGAAATGTTGAATGCGCAGTGAGAATCTCGATCTCGATACCACGACGGTAAAGTGTACCTAGTGCATCCTTTAGTCCAAATCCAAATTTACCAATAATATCCCTTCTGTTGATCTTTTCTGGGTTTTCGTTGAGTACAAAGTGCTCGGGAGTAATTCCTCTTCCAAAATCTTGAATCTTCCAAACGTCGGCTTGCTTTTCAATTAACACCTGCTCTGTATTCGATAGCACCTTTTCATCAAGGGCATTCGCAATTAGTTCTCGGATAGCATGAGAAATAGTCCAATCCTCAAGTATCCCGTCAATATTGAGATCTAACAAGCGTTGCACAGACTTTAAGAAAAAAAGTAAAAAAATTCTCTTCCAATGCTACAATATCACAAAAATATACGGTCGACCTACTTGTCCTTTCCATATTTGATAAGTTACAGGCAAAATTGTTTCACAATTATTCAATTTGTATTTATCAAGTGTCCCAGATAATGATACAAATCTCCTTTCTCAGCCATTACTGAATAGCGCAAGCCTTTTCCATCCACCTACCCCCCTTCACAACTTCCCACATACAGCAAATCGCTCATGCTGGGGCTTCTTCCGGCTCCGGCTTTGTAGCCTTTGACATAGCCGTCTTTGTACACGCTCTGAAGATAAGCATTGCTAAATGTTCCGCTATGAAAGCAATCGCCGTAATGTTCTGTGGTTCCGGTTGGACGCTCTTTTTTGCCGTCTTTCTTTCCTTCGCGAAAGCCGATTTTGGCGGCTTCTTTGATCTGATTTTTGGATATGTTCTCTGAATGGTCCCACTTGTAGCCAAAGGAAATTCCTTCTACTTCAAAGTAAATTTCTTGTGCCTGAGCAGAAGCAATGGTAAGAAGCAGTCCGAAAAAAATGTTGAATGAAAATATGGATTTCATCATCATGGGGGGGTAGCGTAGCAATTGGACAAAAACGCAAGGCAAGCTTTCGAAAAAGACAAGTGAGAAAGATATTTTGCCTTCGATTAAATATACACAATTTTGCTAAATCAAATAAAAATCTTGAGGGTTTCTATTTTCTAGTTCTCCGCTTCTATTGCCTTTGGGTCTTGCGTAGGAGCATGATAGAATACCTCCTGTTTATAGCTGCTTAGGATCCATTTTCGAGAAGATCTTACAGGCGTTGGTGCCGGTTTTTTTTCCGGTGCTTTTGATTGGCGCATTTCCCCAGCGCGATATCGCTTATACTTCTTCTTCTATCATTGACTCCGACTGGCATGTTGATCCTGAGGGCAGCGCAAGTCGGAAATATCACTGTGAAGCGAAATTTTAGTGCTCGTTGCCGGGCTACCATGGTCTCTTTGTGCGGAAATTTGCCCCGGCGAAGCAGTGAACAGCGCCAGCCCGCTGCAGAAAATCCAGTCAGGAGATTCTTTCCTCCACCGTTATGATTCGCTCCCTTTCGACACATTCTTACTCATGAAATATTACTTCCGTAGAACAACTTCCGAGTGCGAGGGATTCGCCTAATTTTTGGTCGAAATCAGAAGGATTTCCGCACGTCACTTCCCTGTAACGCTGCCGGATTATTTCACCTCCTGATCTTGTGTACCCTAGCTGATTAATTCAATGAAGTCATCTTTCCCTTCCTGCCTGCTGCTGTCCCTGCTGTGGATGGCGCCTCTCTCCGCACAACACGTGCAAGTGAATGTTTCTCTGGACCACCCCGAAGGCTGGGCCATGCGGGGCGCCATGAGGGCTGCACCGGCTGCTGGCGAAGAAAGTTCTCTCGCCGAGGCCTTATCCAGTTACACCGCGCCTGCATTTCCAATGACCTTTTTCTCCGGAGAACCGGAACTCGGGCAGCACAGCCTTCGATGGACGGCGGGCACCCCGCGGCAGGCCTTCCGGGTGTATGTGCAGCGCTCAACGGATGCTTTGCATTGGGCCGAAATCGGTATGGTAGTCGGGGAAGCCAGTACCCAACCGCTGGAAGACTGGACATTTGCTGATAGCCACCCGCTTCCGGGGGCGAATTACTACCGCTTGCGCCAAGTCACCGCAGATGGCAACAGTGTCACCAGCGATGTCATGGTGATAGAAAGCTGTCCGGGCGGATATCACATCACGTATCTCTACCCTCATCCCGGACTTTTTGGCACACTGATCCAGCTCGAACTCAGCGAGCCACAGCGCGTCGAGATCAGACTTTTAGATGAGGCCCAAAGCCAAGTCGGCATTCTGTTTCACGAACTGGCAGTGTCTGGCCATCAAGAAATTGATGTGGACCTTACCTCCCTGCCCCTAGGACGATACACCTGCGAAATCGTCGTGGGAGACACCCTCAGCACCCGCATCATTCAGCGATGAAGCATCATTCGACCTAATCTTCCCCGCCCGTATAGGCGGGGATTTGTAGTTCCAGATTGTATTCTTTGATGGCCCGATAGATGGCGCTGGCAATAAAGATCTGGCCATCCTCGGAGCCAATGAATTTCTCTTCCTCAGCATTGGTGATGAAGCCGATTTCGGTGAGCAGTGAAGGCATCCCGCAGGCATAGAGCACAACAAAGGGGGCTTGCTTCACGCCGCGATTGGTGCGCCCCAGTCGGCTTTGAAACTGGTGCTGAATCTTGTCAGCCAGCCGGAGGCTTTCCTCGCGATAAGAATTCTTCAGGAGGCTGAAAAAAATGAACCCTTCCGGACTGCTTGGGTCAAAATGGTCATAAACTTCCTCGTGGTTGTCTTCGAGGAGAATGGCTTGATTCTCGGTAATGATCCGCTGATACGATTCCTGACCTGGATTGGTGCCGAGCACGTAGGTCTCGGTGCCCGCTTTGCTGCGATCTTCCATGCCATTGCAGTGGATGCTAAGAAAAAAATTCCCGCCAGCCTCCTTGGCGATTTGCCCACGGCGATGAAGCTCGATGAATTCATCTGTTTCGCGGGTAAGTACCACCCGAATTTCGGGCATTTCCTGTGCGAGCACCCGCTGGAGTTGCTTGGCCACTGCGAGGGTGATATTCTTTTCATAATACAATTTGCCCACAGCGCCGGGATCTTTGCCCCCGTGCCCCGCATCAATCACCAAGGTGCGAATCCCCGAAAATGCCCGATTGGGACGATCTGCTTCCATGCCGCTTGATAAGCACAAGAAAGCCAGCACCATCCACGCCGTCAAAATTCCCTTTTGAACCATACAACCTTGCATTAGCGATTCTTCCCTTTGCAGCAACTTTTATTGATTCAGGAGCAACGCCTATATTGCGCCCCGGTTGAAAATCGCGATTTCCCATTGTGAAATTACTCCCCCTCAAATATCGGGCAACTGCGGCAGGAAAATCGCTGATATTCCTGATGAGTCTAACTTTTGCTTGCCTGGGACTCACAGCCCAGACCGATTCTACCGCCCAGGCAGTAGAAATAGCTCCTCCCACCGACTCTTTGCCAGCTGTCGCCACTGACAGCCTTCCCCCAGCGGCTGCGTTTACCCAGGATAGCCTCCCATCCTTCGGCATAGCGTCGCTGGACCAAGACAGCCTGCCGGCGCCTCCCAGCAAGCAGCAGCGCTACCTAGATTCGCTCAAGGCCGTGAGCGAGCTTCAAGCCATCGTCACCTATCAAGCGGAAGACTCCATCGTGTTTGATGTTACTACGAACATGATGTACCTCTACAGCTCCAGCAATCTCACCTACGAAGACTTCAATCTCCAAGCCCAACTTGTCGAAGTCGATATCACAACCCAAACCATTTGGGCGGGCCCCAAAAAGGACAGCCTGGAGGCTGCCAAAGACACTACGCTTCGACGACCACTCTTCACGCAAGCGGGAGATACTTACTCCGCAGAGCAACTTACTTATAATTTCGGGTCGCAAAAAGGGCGAATCATTGGGGGGAAAATGCAGGAGGGCGACGCCTATATTTTGGCATCCGTCGCGAAGTACCACCCAGACGGATCTTTTCACGGGCAAAATGGAAAATACACCACCTGCGATGCGGATCACCCTCATTTTTATATACAAAGTCGCAGGCTAAAGGTGCTCGAAAATCAACAGATGATCTCCGGTCCTCTCAATCTGGTCATTGCTGACTTTCCCATTCCCATTGTGGTGCCTTTTGGATTTTTGCCCAAAATCGAGTCTCAAGAAAGAAAAAAGGGGATCGTGATGCCGCAATATGGCTCTGCTCAAGATCGGGGATTTTTTCTCCGGGGCATGGGCTACTACCTGCCGATCGGTGACTTTTTGGACTTGAAAGTTGACGCTGACATCTACACACGGGGAGGTTGGCGGCTTGGCGGAGCTACCAGGTACAATATCAAGTATAAATTCAGTGGAAGTTTTGGCCTTGAATACGGCGTGCAAACGTTCAACGAACGCACTGATCCCGACTACCGACGCACCAATGCCTGGCGGGTAAACTGGAGCCACAATCAACCCATTGACCCGACAGCGAGAATATCAGCTTCAGTGAATATTTCTAGCTCCAGCTCCTTCCAGCGGAACATTTCTTACCAGGAAAATGATTTTTTCCAGAACAACCTCAACTCTTCAGTCAATTTTAGCAAGAGCTTCAACAACTTGCCATTTACTGTGAACGTCTCCGCCAGGCACACTCAAGACCTGAACAGGGGGACCATGACCCTGAATCTCCCGGAGATGAACTTCACGATGAACAGGCAATCTCCTTTTCGGAATGTCCAAGGAAAAAATTTTAATTTCCTTCGTCAAATCGGAATCACCTACAACGTACAGGTCAGCAACTCCATTCCCACCATCTCAGACTCTCTGCTCTGGCAAGTGCTCTTTAATCCCAGAGACAGCGTGTTGCTTCCCGAGATCACCGGAGGAGATACCATTTTTGTCAATCGGGTCGGGAGTAGTTTTTTCAGAAATGGCGCTGTTCACCGCAGCACAGCCGGGACAACGATCAAGCTCTTCCAACACATCAACATCACGCCCAGCTTCCGATACAATGAATATTGGTACACCCGCACAATCGCTCGGAATTTTAATCAAGAGACTCGGCGAGTCGAAACAATGGACGTGCCGGGCTTTGCCCGTGCCTATGATTTCGATGGAGGCGTGAGTGCCACCACGAACTTCTATGGCCTGTATCAGCTCATCCGCTCCAAGCGCGAAGTTACTGTGCGACAGCGATTTTCGCCAACACTAGGCTACAACCTCCGCCCCGACTTTTCGCAAGAAACCTATGGATTCTACGAAAAGGTGCAGACCGATACCCTAGGAAACACCCGCCTGTTCAGCGTATTTTCAGATGGAGTTTATGGCGGACCCTCATCGGGAGAGCAGCAATCCTTGAACTTTGGACTGAGCACCATTCTGGAAATGAAGTACCGGAAAAAGGCGAGTTTCCTAGATGACTTTGACGAAAAGGAAGATCCTTACAATCGAATCAATCTCGTGGACAACATCGGAGTCACCTCGTCTTACAATTTTGCCGCCGATAGCTTCCAATTAGCTTTGTTCAACGTAGTCGCCAGGACCAACTTGTTCAACAATCGGCTTTCGGTCGTGGGATCCTCTTCATTTGACCCCTATGATTACGGCATCAATGAAGTTTCCTCGCCCTTTAGACCCAGCGCCAGCCGTCGGCAGCCAGTTTTTCTTTATAACCGAACTGGACAACTTGCCCGATTCACGCGCGCTAATATTTCGATGCGAACTTCCTTTAAGTCTGAAAAAAGAAATGGTCAAAAGTCCACCGAAGAACCAACGGACGGACTCGGGAGAAAAGCTTTCTTCGACCAACCACTCTTTCAGGGCTTTGTGCTTCACTCCGACCAATACGTGGACTTCGACGTGCCATGGACCATTGATCTCAACTATACTTTCAACTACAATCGCACCGACCCTCTCGAATCTGCTCAAATTTCTCAAATCCTCAATGTGTCGGGGAGCTTGGGTATCACCCCAAACTGGCAGATAAGAGGAGGTTCGGGCTTTGATGTTCAAAAACTCGAAGTCACCAATACCAATCTTAATGTGTATCGGCTACTACACTGCTGGGAAATGTCCTTTCAGTGGGTGCCTTTTGGACCGCTCAAAAGCTATGGCGTGACCATCAACGTGCGCAACCCAACCCTCCAGCAACTCAAGGTAGCCAAGCGCAACAATTGGCAGGATCGCTTTTGACACTCCACGTTCGCTATCATTTTCCGAACCGCACGTTCTACCAGTGGCTTCAACTCCCCCCTTTCAGGACTTGCTGGAGATCTTCGAACGCTTGGGACGGAGGATTCGCTGAAGAATTTTGCGGGTAATGAGATAGGTCGGTCTCACCCCAATGAGACCCAGGCTGCCGGAGGCAAGGGTATTACCTGTGATGAGGGGATTGTCCGAAGCATAATAGGCATGGCGTATGACGACATCGCGGCTGATGTGCTGCCGAATTGCAGTGGCCGCCTGGATGGCTTTTTGATAATGTGCACCTTCCATCTCCAGCCCGATGGCGCGCCAAGAAGAGTGTTTGAAGTAGGCCAGCACATCGCGATTTTGCAAAGACGTACCGAGGACCGTGATCATTGGACCTGTACACACGAATTTTGCTTCGTCCTGAAAGTCAGCGCAAGTAAATTCGTTTTCGATCGGATAGTTGTCCGCTGTGCCCTCAAACACGTGGGACGTGGGCACCATAATGTCGCCTTTGTCTCCCTCCAAAATACCGGCTTTGCCCATGATGCTGATGGAGGCCACATTGAGCGGCACCTCTTCTTCTCCCCGGCGATAGGGCTTGAGCAATTCATCCATCGTCTCGTAGGCTTGTTCTCCGAAGGCATAATCCATGACCAAAATCACGGGCCGCTGTTCGCTGAGGTACTCCGGATCCCCCTGGAGTTCCGGAGCCAGAATATTCAGCTCCAGCTTGGCGGTGTCAAATACCTGAACGCCCATGTTAGTGCCAAATGGGTCGTGAACTTCATACATGCCGTGTGAGTCGGCGTATTCTTCGACGAGCCGTCGAATGGAAGAATTTTCGGGCTTACTTAGCTCAATGGCAAGGGTTTCAATGGAGGTGGAATCGGAAAAGCGACTTTTAAGCGCGGGCCATGCGAAGAGGGAGTTCATCACACTGTGGAGATTGGCACTGATGATGTGCAGAGGCCGACTGAGCAGACCTTCGGTATCCAGATAGTGCTTCACCTGCTGCGCCCATCGCTCGCCATACATATGGTGGCCGATGCGGTCGCGCAACGTGGGGCTGAAGGAGATGGTGCGCAACATGCCGTCTCTTCGCTCTTGAATTGCCTGCATCCCTAAGTAATACACAATATGGAACAAGCCGTTGTTGGTGGAAGGATCGTTTTGCAGGCGTTGGTACGCAAGGCGGGTTTCGCTGAAGCTTCTCCCCAGCAGGGTGCATAGGTAGGTGAGTGCGACTTCGCGGTTGTGTTGATCCACCTCTATTTCTCCCTTTACGATGGCCTCTAGTTCCAGCCATTCCGACACAAACTGGCCGGAGTCATCGCGGGCATGACGAGCGATTTTGTCGGCTTCGAGATGTAAAAAGGTCAAGTGAGTCAAAATATCATAAATCTCGCTTCGCCCACGCGTCACTTCAATAAACATGCGATCCTTATCGATCCGGTAGCAATTGCGGCGGCGCTTTGAAGGAATGATCACAGTAAACCCCGTGTCGTTGAGTCCTTCTTCGGAAATGAGTTTTACAAAATGGCACTCTTCGATGCCGCGCGGAAGCCGGTCTATCACATAGACCAGTCCATCTAGTTCTACCTTGTTGGGGTCGGTCATGGACCCATAAATCTCAGGGCTGAGGGTCTTGAGAGAATCTGCCAACACATTGCCAGAGACGCCGGATTGGCGGTACCAACCGCGGTTAAACAAGTGTCGCATTTCGATATAGAGTCGCTCAATGGCGCTGCGGGAGTCGTGTGCTTTGTTGATTTCGTGTTCTGAAAGTTGCATAGATATTCTTTGGGGCTGGGGTGAGTAGATGATAGGTGCGGTTTATCTGAACAAAAAATACGTGTTTACACTTTTGTCAGTCTAACTTACGCAGCAATCCTGCGTTGAAAATAGCGCTTAAAAATCCCGTTCCATCGTACCAAACAAAATTTCTATCTCTTATGACGCTGTCTCTTTTCACCAAAAGTTCCCTGCTGCTTGCTTTCCTTTTTGTAGCCAGCCAGCTTCCCGCTCAAAACTTTCCCCGCGTTGACAAAAGCCCCGCCGACATCGCAGTTTATCGTGTAGATGAAGCCCCAGTCATCAAAGTGGTCTATAGCAGACCTGCTAAGAATGGCCGCACCGTTTTCGGCGACCTCATCCCTTTCGGAGAAGTTTGGAGAACCGGTGCCAATGAAGCGACCGACATTCGCCTTTACGCCCCCGCTACCTTGAACGAGACAGAAATTGCTCCTGGCAACTACTCATTGTTCACCATTCCCGGAGAGGACACCTGGACCATCATCCTCAGCAGTCAAACTGATGTCTGGGGTTCCTACAACTACACGGAAGACTTGGACGTCGCACGCATTGATGTCCCCAAGACGGTAGATGACAACGTAGTAGAAAATTTTGCCATTGCATTTCAGGAAGTTGATGGCAAGGTACATATGGTCCTGGCTTGGGATACCACACGGGTAGCCGTTCCTTTCCAGTTCTAGTGCCAGAGATTGTCTCTCTATTGAATTCCTGAGACCTTCTGACTAAGACAATTTCCCGCCCCGGCGATGGACTCGTGCCTCGTCGGGGCGGACTGCGTTTCAACCTATGCTATGTTGAAAGCCATCTCAACACCGCCCTTTTTATAAAAAAACTCCCCCCTCCCGACCACTGGCCGGAAGTAGGGAAGCTCCGAAAGTATAAGTGTGAACAATTGATCCCGATCATCTATGATCTGCTTGTAGCAGAATAGGAGACCAGATCCGGGTCAACACGCAGCGCGACCCGGATCAGTCTGGGGTATCGTGAAGGAAGGAATTGTTATCCCTGAGGCGATAACGGTCCTCCTCCTCTTCCAGACTAAGCCGAGAAAAGCGCGGTTTTGAAGTGTCCTTATCTGGATCGATCAGCACTTCCTTTCGCATATAGGCAGGCATGGCTTCCAACCCCGTGAGGCTCTCCGGGTCATGGATGTCATACACTTTAGAATTCAATTTTTTTACCCGCTCTTCCCGCTCCCGGCGGTCGAGACGCTCAAAGACGGGCTTGCGTAGATGAGATTCGTCCAGTTGCACCCGCCTGCGTGCAGGCGCTTCGTCCACTAAGGGGGGCAAGGGAGTCGGGGCTTGGGTCTGCTGAGGGAGAGCAGGCGTCTGCACTGTAGGCGCAGCCTGAACTGAGGTTTGAGGCTGAGCGGGACGTTTCTCGACCTCTGCGTAGCGCGTAGCAATCACTGTGACGCGAATGTTGTCGCCCATGTTTTCGTCGTAAACGATTCCATAGATGATGTTTGCGTCAAGTCCGGCACTTTCCTGCACATGCTCCACGATGGAGGTCGTCTCGTCCATGCGGAGTGAATCCTCCGAAGCAGTGATGTTGACGATGATGGCGCGCGCGCCTTCCAGCCCCATGTTGTCGAGCAGGGGCGAATTCACAGCGGCTTCCACTGCTTCCATGGCGCGATTTTCACCTACACCAAGGGCGGTTCCCATGAGAGATTTTCCCCCGTCGCGCATGATGGTACACACGTCGGCAAAGTCCACGTTGATGTATCCCTCAGAGGTAATGATCTCGGCGATGCCACGAGCTGCATTGCAGAGCACCTGGTCGGCCTCTTCGAAGGCTTTTTTCATCGTGACACTGGACCCTAGGATCTGGTGCAGGTTGTTGTTGTCGATGACAATGAGGGTATCCACCACATTCTGCAACTCTTGTATGCCAGAGGTGGCCTGCAAGGCGCGACGTGGTCCTTCGAATTTGAAGGGGGTCGTGACAATCCCCACGGTGAGGATTCCCATCTCCTTGGCCATGCTTGCGAGCACGGGCGCAGCACCAGTCCCTGTTCCACCGCCCATCCCGGCAGTGATGAAGATCATTTTGGTGCCATTATTAAGGGACTCCTTTACCTCGTCGAGGCTCTCCAGGGCAGCTTTGCGGCCCACGTCGGGATTGGCGCCAGCGCCAAGTCCTTCCGTCTGGTTAGCTCCGAGGCGAATTTTGTTAGGGACAGGGCTGTTCTTGAGCGCTTGCATGTCGGTGTTACAGATGAAGAAATCGACTCCTTCGATCCCTCTCTCGAACATATTGTTCACGGCATTTCCACCGCCACCACCGACTCCAATCACCTTGATGATCGAATGTTGATTTTTGGGAAATTCGAATTGCATGACTCCGGAATTTTGGGATAATACTTTCGGAAAAAAATGGATGAGTAAGGAGGGATTACTCGATAAACTCTCCTGAATTGGACAGGGTGCTTTCAAACCACGTCTTGACTTTGTCGATGAAGCTGATCCTGGGACCGCCGCTGTGACGACCGCCACCCGCATATTGCGGCACAAACTCTCGCTGGCCACTCGTGCGGGACGGTGCGACCTCGGGCGCTTCCAATCCCATGATCACCAGCCCAGTACCTGTAGCATACATCGGAAAGTTCACCTCGTCCACTAAGCCGCTGGCCAGGTGCTCGCCCGGCAAACCGATCCGCGTATCAATTCCAGTCACGTATTCCACGCACTGCTTCATGTGCTGAAGCTGCGCCCCACCACCTGTCACCACAATGCCTGCTACCAACTTGTCCTCATAACCAGAATTCTTGATTTCGGCAAGCACAAACTCCATGATCTCCTCCATCCGAGACTGGATGATGCGAGCCAGCATTCGCTTGTGAATCTCCTTCGCAGGACGGTCGCGCGGACCGGGAATCGCGATCACTACATCGTCGGTCACCGCATCAGCCAGTGCGCTGCCGTACTGAATTTTGAGCAATTCCGCGTGGCGCTTCATCACCTTGCAGCCATGCTTGATGTCTTCGGTGACAATGTTTCCACCAAAAGGAATCACAGCCGTGTGCCGAATGATGTTGTTTTCAAACACAGCTACATCCGTCGTGCCGCCGCCAATGTCCACCAGGCAGACACCCGCTTCTTTTTCCTCCGGCGTGAGCACAGCCGCACTGGAAGCCAGTGGCTCCAGTATCAGCTCCGATACCTCTAGCCCGGCCCGCACCACACATTTGTAGATGTTGTTGGCGGCTGTCGTTTGTCCTGTCACTATATGGAAATTGCCTTCTAGGCGCACACCCGACATTCCCACCGGATCAATGATCCCGGCTTGTGCATCGACCGTGTATTCCTGTGGCAGCACGTGAATGATTTCTGTGCCGGGTTGTGTCGCGATTTTGAACATGTCCTCATGCAGGCGATGGACATCGTCCTGGATGATCTCAAAGTCGGGATTGTTCAGGGTAATGATTCCCTTGTGCTGCATGGAGCGGACGTGCTCGCCAGCAATGCCCACATGCACGACTTCGATTTTGATGCCGCTGTGCTTCTCGGCTTCTTCGACTGCCTCGCGGATCGCCTGTACCGTTTTGTCGATGTTCACCACGACCCCACGGCTCACGCCATCGGAATGTGAGCGGCCTACCCCGAGAATGTTGATTTTGCCGAATTCGTTGCGTCTGCCCACAATGGCGCAGATCTTCGTGGTGCCGATGTCCAGACCGACCACGATTTTTTCAGTTGGAGAAATAATTTCGGATGCCATAGCGCTGCGTTTGGATAAAAGGTAAGAGAAGGTTGTTCGAAATGGTCTTGAGAATGCCTGGACACAAGAGGTTGAAATGAAATCTATCGTTTGGTGGCCACGACCTGGCCTTGGTATTTTAAGCTCACACGTTTGAACCGCGGGCGGTTACTGTGGACCATCACCTGGTCCAGGAAGACCCGCAGGTCGCGAAATTTTTCCTCAATCCGCATCGGATGGCCAAATTCAATCTCGAGGCTTTCCATCCTGGGATAGAGCAGCAATTCGCCATTGCTATCCAGAAAGGCTTCCGAGAAATAGGCGTTCCAATATGGATCATCGGCGATGAAGCGAATCACTGGGAGCGCATTGGGGATGGTTTCGCAGGAAAAAGTATCTGCTACAGATTCTTCAAAATCACCACGCAGCAGCAGCACATTCGCACTGTGGAGGGTCGAAGTCGGAAATTTTGTCCCGCTTGCGTCCATGTACACATCCACACCGCTATTATTCATCAGCCTCACCACGGGCTTTCTCATGGCCACTTCGGCATGGAGCACCCCCTGAATGTTTTTGTACAGCTCTACCCGCTCTACAAATGGGTTGCGGGCCAGGCTGTCTTCCAGGATGGCAAGCTGTAAAGACTTCATTTTCTCGCCGAGTGGCGCCACGCCTCCGACCCAGCCCATCGACTCCAGAATCCGCTCCTCATTTAGAAATGAGTTGTCTTCCAAAGCGATCATCTTCACCGATACCGCTGAGAGCCTCACCTCTTGCTGGAATTGGTGGACCGCCGCCAGTAGAATCAATACCCCCAGCCCTGTGAAAAAGCCGATCCACAGGCGGGACATTTGAAAACGGCCCATCGAAAAAGCCATGGCTTTCTTCTTCGTTGGCGCAGGCGCCACTTCTATCGGACGATTCCGTCGGACTGGCGCTGTGGGAGTAGTAGATGTTTTAATCCAGAGTAACATGATGTGTGGTGTTTATCGGTGGGGTTGTGCAGCGGTGAATTGGGTGAAAAAATGTATCAGAAAATCGCGAATTCGATCAATTTCCCGATCAATGTCGCCTGCTCCGAGGGTCAGGACCACGGTGGGAGGTTGCAGGACCTTCGCCAACTGATCCAGCAAATCTGCCCGGGTCACACGAATCACTTTTGCCGGTGGCATCAGGCTCGCAATGCTCTCAGCGCTAATCCCCGGAATGGGAAGTTCCCGAGCAGGATAAATGTCCATCAGCAACACGAGGTCCGCTTTGGCGAGCGCATCCGCAAAGCCGGCGGCAAAATCGCGCGTGCGGCTGTAGAGGTGAGGCTGAAAAATCGCCAAAACCTGCCGTTCGGGTAGCGCCGCCTTCGCAGCTTCGAGCGCGGCCTCAATCTCAGTGGGGTGGTGAGCGTAGTCATCCACATGACTCAAGGCCGTCGTGTGAAACATCACTTCAAATCGCCGATAGATCCCAGCAAACGATGCGAGCGCCGCAGCAGCTCGCTCTTCTGCCAATCCACAGCGGAGGCTGAGGGCCAGAGCTGCCGTGGCATTGAGCACATTGTGCCTTCCGGGCATTGGCAGGTAAAGGTCACGCAACCGATGTTGGTCGTCGCGATAATCAAATCTGATCCCAAGCCCCTCTGAGCGAAGATTTTCTGCGCGATGATCGCCTGATTCGATGCCATACGTCGCTGCGGAGGCTCCCCAGTCTGCGCCTTCAATGCTGTGATGTAGCAACAGGTGCTCGCACTGAGCCCCAAACTGCCGGTAACTTTCGATCATCTCTGCCTCGGAGCCATAGATGTCCAGATGGTCGGGGTCAAGCGACGTGATGATGCCTGTGTGAGGGGTGAGATGCAGGAAGGAGCGATCGTATTCGTCTGCCTCGGTGATCAGCCAAGGCGCATTGCCATGCACAAAATTGCCTTCGAGATTGCGAGAAATCCCTCCTAAGAATGCCGAAGCATCAATTCCTCCATGCCGCAGAAAATGAGCCAGCATCGTGCTGGTGGTGGTCTTGCCATGCGTGCCGGCCACCGCGAGGGTCTGGTAGGACCGGGTCAACATACCGAGCACCTCAGCCCTTTTTTTCAACCAATGACCTCCCGCCCGGGCTGCTACCAATTCGGGAGCATCTTGCGGAACAGCAGGCGTGTAAATCACCAAATCCTGACCCACCAAATGCGCCGGGTCTTGCTCGTAGAACACCACTATTCCCTCTTCCTCCAAGGCTAGAGTCACCTTAGAAGGACTGCGGTCATAGCCTGACACATGCACCCCTTCGCGCCGGAAATACCGTGCGAGTGCGCTCATGCCGATGCCGCCAATTCCGAGGAAATAAACCCGGTCAATATGTGTTCCGGAAAAGTTCATCTACAATTTCTGTTGCGGCGTGGTGTTTTTCCATTCCGCGGATTTGTTGGGTGAGTGTGTGGAGTGAAATCGGGTCGGTGAGGACCTTGAGCGCCGCTGCGACGAGGGTTTGTTCGGCATCTTGGTCTTTGACCAAGATGGCCGCACCACGATCTGAGAGCGAGCGAGCATTTTTGGTTTGATGGTCTTCAGCCACATTGGGGGAAGGCACCAGAATGGCAGGTTTGGACAAAGCGATGAGCTCAGAAATGGTGCTTCCACCAGCCCGGCTGATGATCAAGTCGGCAGCAGCATAGGCAGCAGCCATGTCTTCGATGAAAGGCACAAGCGCAAGGCCTGCTTGTGACGGCACCTGCTGACTTAGGGATTCGTGGTAGCGCTTTCCTGTTTGCCACAGAAGCTGCACCCCTGCTTTCAAAATGTCTGAGTATCCACCCAGCAGCGCCTGGTTGAGGCGCATGGCACCGAGGCTTCCCCCAAGGCTAAGCAGCACAGGCTTGGTGGGATCCAGCCCGAGTTTGGCACAAGCCTCCGCGCGGCTCATGGGGGCGAATGTTCGGATGGGATTTCCGGTGACGACAATCTTTTCTGTAGGAAAAAATGAAGCAGCGGCTTCATTCCCGAGCAAAATTTTGGTTGCACGCTTGGACAGCCAGCGGTTGACCAAGCCAGGAAAAGCATTTTGCTCGCATAGGAACAACGGAATTCCCCGGCCTGAAGCCATCCTGCCGAGTGGGCCGCTCGCAAAACCTCCGACTCCTACCACCAAGTCGGGCCGAAATCTGCGCAAAATGGCCGCCGATTGACCCAGACTCACCACGAGTTTGAGCGGAAACAGCAGGTTGCGGACGACATTGCGGAAAGTCAATTGACGATGAATGCCTGCAATCCACACCGACTCGATCGGAAATCCATAGCTAGGCACCACGCGCAGCTCCATTCCGCCCTTGGCTCCTACAAACAAGATATCTGCCTGCGGCTCTCGCCGAAGGATTTCCTGCCCGATGGACACGGCTGGAAAAATATGGCCGCCGGTCCCGCCGCCCGATATGATTACACGCTTGCCCACTTTGGTAGAGTTTTTCTAGTTGGTTTG
Organism: Bacteroidota bacterium; assembly: GCA_036835375.1. Taxonomy (GTDB): domain Bacteria; phylum Bacteroidota; class Bacteroidia; order J057; family J057; genus JANQTF01. The sequence continues at coordinate 22,126 of DAITMB010000042.1, read as the reverse complement.
GTCTTCGCAGAAGCTGTCACGGCGGGCCTACTGATGACTTTCGGTGCTGGCTTGGCCAATGCTGGCTTAGCCGAAGCTGGCTTGGTCACTGTTTTGGGTTGGCTCAACTTGGAGGTAGTTGGTGTGCCTTCCATCGCGTCTCGCGACACGCTGAGCACGATTCCCAGCGAGATGCAGGAGATCAGAATAGAGGTTCCTCCCATGCTAATCAAAGGCAGCGGCACCCCCGTTGCGGGAAGCAATCCCACGGTCACGCCCATATTCATAAAGGCTTGGAGAACCAAAATCGACGACAAGCCGCCTGCCAGCAGTGCGCCAAAGGTCTTGCTCACCATCACAATGCTCACACATCGGAAGAACAGCAGGAGGTAGAGCAAAATGACTACAACCCCGCCAATCAGCCCATATTCTTCTACGATCACTGCGAACACGAAATCCGCGTGCGCGTGAGGGATGAAATTTCGCTGGGCGCTTTTGCCCGCGCCTTTTCCAAATAGCCCGGCTGTTGCAAAGGCGATGTGGGATTGGGTTGTTTGGGCATTGGGACGATACTCCGAATCTGTGATGCGGTGGTAATAATCTGACCAGCGCGACTCCCAGGTAGTTGAACGCTTGGCAGTATTTCCCAGAATTCCTAAGCCCAAAATCGCTACCAGCACCAACAATCCAATGTGCTTCATGTCCACTCCGGCGATGAACATCACGATGACGCTGGAGATGAACATGAGAATGGCGGTGGACAAATCCTCGGGTGCGATCAGGCCACAGATAACAGAGACCCAAAACAAGGCTGGAAGAAATCCTTCGTAGAAGTCTTTGATCACGTCCTGGCGCATGGCGAGTAGCTTGGCCAGGTACACTGCGAGGGTGAGTTTGGCTAAGTCCGATGGCTGAAAAGATTGTCCAAACACCCGAATCCAGCGAGCGGCCTCATTCACTTCTGCCCCGCGAATGATGGTGTAAAGCAACAGCGGAATCGTGAGCAGCAACAAGACCGTGCTCACTCGCCCGATGACGCGATAGTCCAGCCGATGGACAACAAACATGATTCCTGCGCCGATGATCAGTGTGAGCACATGCTTGATCACATGTGAGCCGATATCCCCCCCCGACATTCGGAAAGCGATCCCGCTGGTGGAGGAAGACACCGCCAGAATGCTGATGAGAAACAGGAGAAAGACCGTGATCCAGATCACTTTGTCTCCTTTCAATCTGTAAAGAATCCAACTCACGGCTGTTTAGTTGATGGTAAAGTGAAGAAGCAGAACCTACGTCCGGCTCGCACCGATGGAAATATTTTGTTAGTGAGGAAGAGCCATCACCGAAGCGATGAATTGCTCTCCTCTGTCTTCATAGTTGCGAAAGAGATCGAAACTGGCACAGGCAGGTGAAAGCAATACCGTGTCACCGGCTTGTGCCATCTCCGCTGCTGCCTTCACCGCCTCCTGCATGTTGTGCACTTGGTGGATGGGGCCTTCGAAGCTCTTTCGGAGCTTGTCGTCGTGGTCGCCAAGGATGATGAGTGCCTTGACCTTCGTAGCGATGAGCTGCCGAAGCGGCTCATAATCGTTGCCTTTGTCAATGCCTCCCGCGAGCCAAATGGTGGGTCCTGTCATGGCTGCAAGCGCATATTGGACAGCATCCACGTTGGTCGCCTTCGAGTCATTGATGTAGCGAACGCCCCTGCGCTCTCCCACTGGCTGAAGCCGGTGTGGAATCGCCTGAAAGGTTCGCAAGCCTGCCAAGACATCCGCTGGTCTCAGCCCAAATGCCTGCACAGCCAGCAGCGCTGCCAAGACATTTCGCTGATTGTGAGGCCCCAGCAGTGGCACATCTTGCTCATCTGCCCAGTTTTCTCCATCCAAGATCAGCTTGCCCTCCGAGATCCACGCAGAAGCTGTCGGCTCCTTCGCCAGCGTAAATCCCTTTTTCTGAGCTTGAATCCTGTAGCGAGGCATCAAGCGCCGAGTTTCTGGATCTTCTAGCGAGTAGATGAAGACGTCTTTGGGGCCTTGGTTTTCGGTGATCCGAAGCTTTGCAGCACCGTATCGGTCCATCTGTCCATCGTATCGATCAAGGTGATCGGGGCTGAGGTTCAGAAAGAGCGCAATCCGGGGTCGAAATCTCCGAATGTCTTCCAGCTGAAAAGAGCTCAATTCCACCACATAGACCTCCTTTGGAGCTTCCAGCAACAGGCGAGCGAGGCTGGTCCCAATGTTTCCTCCCACCCCTGCATTCACCCCAGCGGAGATCAGCAGATGATAGATCAGGGAAGTCGTGGTGGTCTTGCCGTTGCTACCTGTGATGGCGATAATCGGAGTATGGGTGTGGCTTGATGCAAACTCAATTTCCGAAATCACCTCCACCCGCTGCTTATGCAAGCGACGCACAAAGTCCGCTGTGGGGGGAATGCCTGGGCTTTTCACCACGACATCCGCGTCAAAGAACTGTTCCCAAGTATGCTGCCCTTCTTCAAAAGGCACCTTGGCTATGTTAAGGGTTTTCTTCTGCTCATCCCCAATGGATCCTGCATCCGACACCCATACTTGATATCCCTGCTGCTGCGCCAGCAAAGCCGCTCCAATTCCACTTTCACCCGCTCCCAAAATGGCGACTTTCATGGTTAGCGCAGTTTTAGCGTTGCAAACGACACCAGCATCAAGAGAATTCCCACGATCAGAAAGCGGGCAACAATCTTGGCTTCATGGATGCCCACTTTTTCATAGTGGTGGTGAAGAGGTGCCATTCTAAAGATTCGCCGACCTTCGCCGTATTTTCGTTTGGTATATTTGAAGTAAGTCACTTGCACCATCACGGAGAGGGTTTCCGCAAGAAAGATTCCGCAGAAAATGGGAAGCAACAACTCCTTTTTGACCATCAATGCCATGATGCCGACTGCACCGCCCAAGGCCAGCGATCCAGTGTCCCCCATGAACACTTGAGCCGGAAAAGCATTGTACCATAGAAATCCCAGGCAAGCGCCGACCAAAGCTGTGGCATAGATCAGCAACTCCGCCGATTGTGGGATGTAGCTGATGTGGAGGTATCCAGAAAACACATAGTTTCCTGATAAATAAGCGAATACCCCAAGTCCTGCTGCCACGATGGCGGTGGTTCCTGCTGCCAATCCATCGATTCCGTCGGTCAGGTTCACGCCGTTGGACACAGCCGTCACGATGAAGATCACCACGAGGAGGTACACCATTCGTCCGAGGATCCCTTCTTCAACCCAATTCTCGAGCAGTGGAATTTTCGAATAGTCAAAAACATATTTCTTGAAAAATGGGAAGTCTGTGATGTAAACAAAGCTTTTGTCCTTCGGCCCAAAAAGGTCATTCGCTACCCTCACGCGCAAGTCGGAGGCTACCAGAATCACAACTTCAATGGGATCTTGACCAAATACATTTCGCTTGACCCGATAAATGCCGAGATTCCCATAGGCCTCACCAGCTGGCACCGCCACGTAATCTTGCCCATCAATCTTGATCAACTCATCTCCTGATCGAAACCCAATTTGCTCCAGCAGGGTATTGGTCTTGATTTTGTTGAGCTTGGTGAGATGTGCCCTGCTTCCCGTGAAGTCTGGGTGAAAGAGCATCGTGAGCCCCACGATCAGCCCCAGACCCAGCTGGCCTACGAGCTTGAACTTCCCTTTGAGCCCGGCCTTGTCTTTTTTAAAGACCTTGATGTAATCATCCACAAAGCCGATGATGCCCATCCAGGTTGTCCCCAGGAGGATCAGCCACACATAGCCGTTCATCAAATCGCCCCACAACAAAGTAGGAATCAGCACTGCAGCGAGGATGATCAGCCCGCCCATGGTGGGAGTACCAGCCTTGGAAGCATGGTCTGGCCCTGCTTGGTTGCTCCTGACGACTTCTCCGATAAGATTCTTCTGAAGGAGCCGAATGATGCCTTTCCCAATCAGAATGGAGATGATCAGGGAAAAAACGATGGACAGAATAGCGCGAAAAGTAATGTACTGAAACACCCCGAATCCGGGAATGTCATATGCTTTGTCAAGCCAGTCGAGCAAATAATACAGCATGCGTCTCGAATTAGTGTGAACTTTTGCTGGCGAAATTACTTATCTGCGCTGCATTCATAAGGCAATCCTGTTCATTCGTTGCTATTGCCTGAAGATCCGCTTTCGGCAAAGGCGAGCCGTAGCACTGCTCGGTCATCGAAAGGGAGTCTGTTCCCTTTGATCTCTTGGTAAGTCTCGTGCCCCTTGCCTGCCACGAGAATGATATCTCCCGGGTGGGCTAGCTGCACGGCGACCCGAATGGCCTCGCGGCGGTCGGTGATCTTGAGCACTTTGCGGCGCTCTTCTACGGCTACGCCTTCAAACATCTCCGCCAAAATGGCTTCTGGCTCTTCATTTCTCGGATTGTCACTCGTGAGAATGACCTGCTCGGATCGCTTCACTGCAATCGCGGCCATCATCGGTCGCTTCGTACGGTCTCGATTTCCGCCACAACCTACCACCGTGATCAAGCGCCCTTGGCCCTGATTGATGTCAGCGATGGTCTCCAAGACGTTTTCCAGGGCATCGGGCGTGTGAGCATAGTCCACGATTCCGGTGTTGCGGCCCGAAGGATGCACTACGACCTGAAACCGTCCTTCGACTGGGGCCAGTGCTGTCAATCCTTCAAGAACTTCGTCAGGTTCCAACCCCAACTCAATCCCCGCAGCATAGACCATCAGCAGATTGTAAGCATTGAAACTACCCCTCAGGGTAAACCAAGCTTCGTGGCCATTCAGTTGCAGAAGCAGTCCCTCAAGCGTATTCTCCACGATTCTGCCGACATAGTCTGTCAACGTCCGTAGGCTATACCACTTCACCGTCGCCTTGGTATTCTGCACCATCACCTTGCCGTTTTTATCATCGGCATTCACAATGGCCACGGCACTGGCCTGCAACTGGTCAAAGAGCAGTTTTTTAGCCTTGATGTACTGCGCAAAAGTGCCGTGGTAGTCCAAGTGGTCGTGGGTGATGTGGGTAAACATCGCCACGCGAAAAGGAATCCCGACGGTCCGCTGCTGAGACAAGGCATGGCTGCTCACTTCCATGAAGCAATGCGTGCAGCCTTCTTCGACCATTTTTGCCAGCAAAGACTGTATTTGAATGGGGTCAGGTGTGGTATGACTTGCGGGCATTTCCTCGCCAGCAATTAAGTACCGAATGGTAGAAAGCAGCCCACATCGATATCCCAGCGCGGTAAACAGCTCATACAGTAAGGTGGCGGAAGTGGTCTTCCCATTGGTACCGGTGACACCGACCATGATGAGTTGATCTGCTGGCCTGCCATAATAATTGGCTAGCATGAGCCCCAGTGCTGCCTGCGAGTCCGCAACCTGGACATACGTCAGCGAGCTGACCAGATGCTCCGGCAGGGTTTCGCACACAATGACTGTGGCTCCGTTTGCAATCGCTACGTCAATGAACTGGTGGCCATCCACCTGCGTTCCTTTTACCGCCACAAAGACATCAGTGTCTTTCGCTTGGCGTGAGTCAAAGACGATCTTTCCTACCTCTTCCTGGTCTGTTCCCCGGATCGTCTTCAGGGGCAAATCTTGGAGTATCTCGTTCAGTCGCACAGGAAGAGGAATTGGAGGGTGTTGAATCAGCTTAAAACAAGGGTAATGGCCATTCCGCTCTTCACACGATTTCCTGGACTCAACGATTGTCGTTTCACCCGTCCGACTCCCTGAAGGCGCACCTTCAGACCCAAATTTTCTAATAATGCTAAGGCATCGCGGCTGCTCATGCCCCGCACATCTGGCACTTTTTCATCTGCAAAAGACTGCGGTTCCCAAAACTTCGAGCCTGTGCTATCTTCTGCCAACCTCACCCACGCCACCGAGTCCGACTTGACTTGCTCGGGCATTGACAGCGATGGATATATTTGCCGAGCCACCGGGAGATTCATCAACCCTTCCGGCCACCTTTCAGTGCTGTCAATGACGTCAGGCAGCATTGGAGGCGTAGCCATTTCCCGGTCCATGGCATAGATCTGCTCGGAAATTTTTCGGAAAATCGGCGCTGCGACTGTTCCACCCGAAGCAGCATTGCCATGCGGCTCATCTACCATGATGTAGAGCGTGTATCGAGGTGCATCGGCAGGAAAAAACCCTCCAAACGAAGCCCGATATTCCTTCACGTAGCGTCCGTTGACGTTTTTCCGCGCAGTGCCAGTTTTTCCTGCTACAGCGAAGGGGAGTCCCCGAAACTGCCTTGTCGCAGTACCATATCTGATGACAGCCATCATCATGTCCCGCACCAAAAAAGCGGTTTGAGGAGTCATCATCGACTCATTGACCATCTCAGGCCCAAAGGTCTCGATGGTGCGAGAGTTATCGCGGACCTCGCTCACGATCCAGGGGCGCATGAGCTTCCCTTGGTTGGCAATTCCATTGTAAAAGGCCGTCATTTGGATGGGAGTCACCCCGATGGAATAGCCATAAGACATAGAAGGCAGTGTAGCGATGGTCCATTCTTTTTCGTCGGGATTCATGATCTTGGGATATGGCTCTCCATTGATCCCATTCATGGCTGGCTCATAGAATCCAAATTTCCGGAGGTGCTCCAAAAATTTCTTGGGTTCACGGCCATATTTGTCGCTGATCGCCTTGGAAATCCCCACGTTGGAGGAATGGGCGATCACTTCTTCGAGGGTAATTCGTCCGTACGCGTGGCCATTGTCCGTCACTTCCTTGTCGTCATACATCACGCGCCCATTGCCTGTGTCGATGGTGTCACAGATGTCGATCAGCAGGTCTTCCATGAGCGCCGCGGCGCTGGCAAGTTTGAAGGTAGATCCTGGCTCAATCCGGGTCGCAATGGCATGGTTGAAGGTCTCGGGATAATTCGCCAATGCCTTGATCTTTCCCGTCTCCACTTCCATCAGAATGGCCGTGCCATACTTGGCGTCATTGGCTCTGACCCCTTCTTCAAGCGCCCTTGACACAATTTCTTGCATGCCCAGATCGAGGGTCGTGACAATGTCAAGGCCATCAAAGGAGGATTCGCGGCCATATTCGTCCAAAGGAACATAGGAGCCGCCTATGACCCTTTGTGCCAGCAGGTAGCCATCTCTCCCTCTCAAATGGGCCTGAAATGAATTTTCCAGTCCTCTCACACCTACAGTATCATCGACCAAGGTTCCCAGGGTCACTTTGGCCAGTTCTCCAAATGGATAAAATCGCTCGTTGAGGAAAGGCTCCACGATGAAGCCCGACTCCCAACGACCGCGGTTCACGATCGGCCAGGTCTGCACGACTTCGAGTTGGCGGAAATTGATCTTATTCAGATGTAGGTAAATGTGTCGATCCTTTTCGTCCATGGCCTTCATGACCTTATCATAATAGGCCCTGCGCGAAATCTCGAACAGGCTGTCATTCTCTGGCTGATCAAAAAGGTAAGCGAGGCGGCCGGACAGTTCGAGGAGAGAATCAGAGAAATTTTCCCACTTCATCGAGTCGATCAGGGTCACATCCAGCGCCAAGCGATAGAAGGGAATACTGGTCGCCAAAATGGTTCCGTCTTCTGACAGGATGCTTCCCCGGTCGGCAACCACCTTTTTAATAAAGACCCGCTGCTCTTCTTCCATGGCCATCCAGTGGTCTTGATTCCACTGCAATACCATCATTCGGATCACGAGCAATAGCCCTACCAGCAAAAAAAAGCCGAATAGTGCGTACACGCGGGGGAGGATATGTGGAGAAGATCGTTTCATGTTGTCATTGCAACGGGTGATTGGGTTGCTGTGAATGCGATAAATCAGGGATATGCCAGCTCAAATTTTTGCATACGCGGGCATGCTCCTGGGAAACAGCGCTGAGCGCCTCCGAGAGCGAAATCATTCGGGAAAAATGAGCAAGAGGGGGGACTGGGTCGTGTGGGTGAAAGTGGGGTAAGGAGAGGGTTGTATGTAAAAAAAGGGTTCAGGGGTTGTGAGTAACAGTTAATTCAAAGGGTGTCTGTGCCAATCGCCGGAGTCCCAAGGTATCGGCTGCTGCCTCAATCTCAGAAAATCTCACGGTCGCGCCGAGGGTCGCCTGCTTGAGCAGATAGCGAGACTTCTGTTCTTTCACCGAAGCTCGCACCTCCTCCAGTTGCTTCACTTGTCGCTCGGCGAGATGAGAATTGAAAATGTATGCCATCCCAATGAGCGCCAGGAATATGACAAAGCGCAAGTAATCGTCCACCTTGCGGATCTTCAGCCCTTTTCCGGCCTTCCGTTCCACGGTTTTGGCCTGCTTGTGCAGGTGCTTGGGGGAGATGATGGGTTGCATAACCTTTGTCGTTTGTCTGTACTTAAGCTTGGGCTCAACACCCAATTTTCTTTATTTTTTCTCAGCTGCCCTCAATCTTGCGGAACGTGCGCGGGGGTTGCTGTTGATTTCGTTTTCGTCTGCCTGGATGGCCCTCCGGGTGATCAAGTTGAAAGGCGTGAGAGAGTGTCCATACACATCGTCTTTCATCTCCACGCCAGCCAAGTTGCCCGTTTTAACAAAGCGCTTCACGAGGCGATCCTCTAGCGAGTGGTAGCTAATCACGACCAGCCTTCCTCCCGGTTTGAGCCACTGAAGCGAGGCCTGGAGCATCGCTTGAAGCGAATCAATTTCACCGTTGACCTCCATGCGAAGTGCTTGATACACCTGTGCGAGGTACTTGTATTTCCGCTTGGGAGGAATACAAGTTTCGATGGCATGATCCAGCTCCCCTGTGGTCCTGATGGGAGATTTTTGACGTCGCTCCACCAGAATTCGAGCTACTTTTCGAGAGTTGGTGATTTCACCATAGTCTCTGAACAAGTGATGAAGATCAATTTCTTCGTATTCAGCCAGGACATCCGCAGCAGATTTGCCCTTTCGGGGATCCATTCGCATATCCAGCGGCGCATCGAAGCGAAAAGAAAATCCTCGCTCTGCCGTGTCAAACTGATGGGAGGAAACGCCCAAATCAGCTAACACCCCATCTACCTGACCCCACTGGCGCTGTTGCCATACCCGGTCAAAGAACTGAAAGTCTTCTGCGACAAACTCGATTCTGGGATCTGTCGGGAGGTTGCCCTCCGCATCCGGGTCCCTGTCAAAGGCGATCAATCGCCCTCCTACGAGCCTGCGCAAGATCTCTTGCGAATGTCCACCGCCGCCAAAAGTCACGTCAACATAGGTGCCTTCTGGCTTGATGTTCAGCAGATCCACAGACTGCTGGAGCAGCACCGGGAGATGATAGCCTTCGGTCATGATGCTTCATTTTCCGATGTATCCGACATCACCTCTTCGGCGAGTTGGTCAAAGTCAACCTCGGGCGAGTCCATCCAGGTCTGATATGTCTTTTCATCCCAGATTTCCATCTTGTCGATCTGTCCTAACACGACCAAGTCTTTTCCAAGACCAATCTGCTCTGACAATCGCTTGGGAATCAAAGCTCTCCCATTGCCATCCAGCGTCACGGGCGTCGCACCGTTGAGGAATAAGCGGGTGAAATCGCGGTTCTTCTTCACGTACTGATTCCGTGACTGAATCCGCTGTAGCTCTTTTTCCCAGACCTCCACCGGATACATGACAAGGCACTTGTCAAATCCCCGGTTGATCACAAACTCATCTCGCTGATCTTCTGGCAACTGCTTGCGGAGTCCGGAGGGAACGAGGAATCGCCCCTTGTCATCCACCTTACAGCTATATTCTCCAATCAACGACTTCATCACTCAAAGGACTGCGTCCATATGATGCAAGGTTACGAAAAAAATCCCACTTATTCCCACTCTCTCCCACAAAAAATCTTCATTTATTGTCAATAAACTTCCATCCCACGAACTTTCCAAATTTATATAGCAAGATCTTCATAATTTTTGCAATGCCTTCTCGGTTTTTAGAAGACTACCGCCGTTATTGCTAATAAAAAAAGAATAATGACGGGGGAGAAAGTGGGTAGATGGGGGAATCCAGTGGGAGAAATACGGGTCTTGGTGGGAGAAAAGGGACCAAAATGGCTTACATCCCTGGATCTGGAAACAGATCGGGTGCACTCATCGTCCCTCGTTGCTATCGGCAAGAGGGATTCCTTTCGGATTATCAGGAATTATTAAGGGCAAAGGCCTATGATCAATGTCTGCACGCTTTCCCTCGTGCGCTGGGGTCGATCTGTAGGAATGGCCTCCTCGACTGGCAGAAAGTCAGAATCGCGGCATTTTAGCATGGAAAGCCGATGACACTCAAGAGCTGTGGTCGCAAATGATCACCCATTTGCCACGAATCTTGTTCCATACGAGAGAAAAATGTCCGTCAAGATCGCCGTCCTGGCGCTGAAGGGTCCATTTTCCGATCATCAGGGCTTCTTTTTTGCCTAGCGAAATGAGATGTAAGATTTCGAAAGAAAGTGTCCCCATCGAACGCTGATCGGGGTAAGCTTGACGATAGCGCGCCAGGGTGTTGTCGTAGCCGTAGGAGATACCCGACTTCCCTACATACATCAAGGAATCTGATTCCCAATACCCTTTCATGAATGCTTCATGATTCCCTTCGTTCCAAGCATTTTCTTGCGACTCCATGATGGCCATGATCTGCAAAGCGTCCGCTGCCCGCACGGAAGGCAGCGCTTCCTGGGCCGACAGGATTCCTATGAAAAAGTAGAAGCCGAGAGGAATGAGGACGAGAATCGCACGCATAAATGAAGATGTTGGAAGGGGAAAGAGATCTTGAAAGATAAGGAAAGTTCCAGCGTGATGGCGTTGGGCAATCAGAATGTCCCCAAAATCGCTGCTCAGTATGGTGGGCAAAAATCTCGCTCTTCGAAGCAGGCGGAAATTTCTCTCAGGGCGCTCGTTTGGCAGGGCCAACATTGCACTGCTGCACTGGTTACAAGGAATTCTGCTACCTTTGGGGCTGTTCTGAGTACGTTTCTCAACGGAGAATCTTTCGCAGTCAGTTCCCTTTCCTGTGCTGAACAGGACCTCCGCATTTTCCGAAAACTTCCTTTCCTCTTTCCCCTATGTCTTCAGTCGTCGTCAGATTCGCTCCCAGTCCCACGGGTCCCCTCCACATCGGTGGCGTTCGCACTGCCCTTTACAACTATCTATTTGCACGCCAGCAAGGTGGCAAGCTTTTGCTCCGAATTGAGGACACCGACCAAACCCGATATGTAGAAGGTGCGGAGGAATATATCATGCAATCGCTGCGCTGGCTCGGTATCGAATTTGATGAAGGCGTAGCAGAAGGGGGTCCTCATGCCCCCTACCGCCAGAGCGAACGCGCCGCCCAGGGCCTGTACCAGCAATATGCTGACCAACTCATTGAGTCTGGCTGGGGCTACTACGCTTTTGACAGCGCCGAAGACCTCGAAGCCATGCGCGAGCGCCTGAAAGAGGAAGGATCGAGCATTCAGCAATACAATTATCTCACCCGGGCCTCCATGAGCAACAGCTATTCCCTCTCCCCGGAGGAAGTGGCGGCTCGAATCGCCAGTGGGGCACCCTACGTGATTCGGTTCAACATGCCCGCCGATCAGGACATCGCCTTTAGCGATCTCGTGCGGGACACCGTTTCCTTTCACAGCAGCCAACTCGACGACAAAGTCCTGCTGAAAAGCGATGGATTCCCCACCTATCACCTCGCCAATGTCGTGGACGACCACCTCATGCAGGTGACCCATGTGATTCGAGGCGAAGAATGGCTCTCCTCTACCCCACTCCACGTGATGCTGTATCAAGCGCTTGGCTGGCAGGACACCATGCCAGCATTTGTGCATTTGCCGCTCATCCTCAACCCCAACGGAAAGGGAAAGATGAGCAAACGAACGGGCGACAAATTGGGATTTTCGGTGTTTCCGACCTCGTGGACAGACCCAGAAACAGGCAGTCGCTCCATCGGCTACCGCGAGCAAGGATACCTGCCGGGCGCGATGGTGAATTTTCTCGCGCTCTTAGGTTGGAACCCCGGCGACGAGGAAGAAATCATGTCTCTGGCGCGACTCTCCGAGCGTTTTAGCTTGTCGCGCATTCACAGTGCGCCCACCCACTTCAATTTGGACAAGCTCAGGTGGTTCAATGAGCAATATCTCCGCGAACACAGCGACGACGAAGATCTTCTGCCACTGATCAAGATCGCGGTGGCAGAGGCTGGATATGGGGAGCGAGACGAGGTTTTTTTGCGGGGAATCATCGCGCTCATGAAAGAGCGGGTATCGCTCGCGCCAGAATTCGTGACTCAAGCGCCATACCTGTTTGAAGCGCCCAGCACCTATGACGAAAAAATGAGGAGCAAGCAGTGGAAGGCAGATACGCCGGCGCTGATTGAGCAAATGATCGAAGCATTCGAAGGGCTGGCAGAAACATCGTGGCAAGCCGCGCAGTTAGAGGCTACATTCGAGGGGTTGGTCGCCCGGCTGGAAATTGGGAAGGGGCGCATCATGGCTCCCCTGCGATTGGCACTCACAGGAATGGGGGCAGGTCCCGGAGTGTTTGACATTGCTGCGCTGATCGGACGCGAGGAGACCCTTGGTCGGCTACGCCATGCGATCCAGCGGCTTTCCTGAGTGCTGACAAGCGCTACGGAGGCTACCATTGAACTCCATTTTCACGATCGACGACGATAAGGGCCTTGAAGATCTTCTCAGAGAAACATTCTTTTTCTGCAATCCCCTTCGTACCTTTTGGCTCACAACCTGCAAAAATCAAGAGCGTACAATGAACCCGACAACACAGATGCCATTTCAAGACCGCTAGACAGAACGAACAATTCACATTGGCAGAATCACGGTTCAACCTTTGCCTTCTGGGTTGACTCTATCAAGCACTAATGGCTCCCAACCGTTTTCCTCATTGCATTCCCAACATTTAGCTTTATAGTCTTGGCGACGAAAAAAAGAAAGCCCCGCATTCAAAAGTTCATCAACTACACCAAAGAAGCCTTTTTTTGGCCAGTACACTTGATGGGACTTACCGCGATCACTGCCCTGGCTGCTTTGGGGGTGATTCTCGTTCCTGAAATTGCGAGTTGGATCGGGGCAGGAGGCTCCGAAGGATTACTGGCGGCGTCGGTGATTCTGATGGCAGGCGGCTTGGAACTGAGCTTTCTGAGTTCGATCACACAAAATCCTAGATTTGTCCGCGCCATCAATGCCAAGTATCAGCAGGACATCGACGCCTTTCAAAAGACAAAGACCATGGTCGATTATTACAACGACCTCACCCTAGAGTCACAGCGTCGATTCGACAAGTTGCGTAAGCGCCTCAAAGAAGTGCGCGATGGTTACAAAAAGATCAATTCTGCTGTTCCTAATCTCGTCAATCGCTTTCTGAATAAGATGAACGCCATTGAGCTGTCCTATGTCAGGTTGCTCTATTTCAAGGATAAATTTCCTGAAATGACCAATCAAGACATGATGCATCAGACGGTCACAGAGATCGACAAGCTCAACCGTGAATTGAAGGACGCGAGCAGCCGCCTGCGCAAAATCAAGGAAAAGCGCCTGAAGTTGTTCCAAATGAAAATGGAAAACTACGTGAAGGTGCAGGAAAATCGCGAGATCATCGAAGAACAGCTCCAGACCATTGAAGAGATGGTAGAATACATTAAAGATCAGCCGATGACGCTCCAAAACACGGAGCGAGAGGATATCATGATCGATAACCTACTCTTCGAAACGGAGCAGACACAGGCCACGATGGAAGAAATAGAGTCTCTCATGCACTCCGAATTTTATCCCGGTGTGGTGGACGACTTCGACCTTGATTCCGATACAGATCAATTTAAGGAAAAAACTTCCGAGTAAGGGCTATGTCCCCTTGCGCCTTCGCTTCGATCGCGTTACTGTCTAACGGATCGGTCCACTAAAGAAAGCGGCACTCAGGAGAAAAGGCCGAAAAGCTCGCCCTTGATCTTGTTGATGATCAGGCCCAAATGCTCCGGATTGTCCCGGAAATTCACGTCAGCGACGTTAAAATCTATCTTTTTGCCGTAGCTATAGGTCTCGTACCACGCCTCGTAGCGCTCATTGAGCCGCTTGAGATAATCCAAGCGAATGCTGTCTTCGTAGTTGCGGCCACGGGTCTGAATCTGCTCCACCAAGGTGGGAATGCTCGCCCTCAGATACACCAGCAAGTCTGGTGGCTGGACGATTTCGGCAATGATCTCAAATAATTCTTTATAGGTCTCGTAGTCGCGGGGCGACAGCAAGCCCATCGCATGAAGGTTGGGAGCAAATATTTGCGCATCCTCATAGATGGTGCGGTCCTGAATCACATTCTTGTCCTCTTTGCGGACCATGCGGAGCTTGTGCAATCGGGACTTGAGGAAAGACACTTGCAAGTGGAAAGACCAGCGCTGCATGTCGCCATAAAAATCCATCAGGTAGGGATTCTGCTCATTGTCCTCAAATTGCGCCTCAAACCCGAAGTATTTGGAGAGCAAGTAGGTCAACGTCGTCTTCCCTGCACCAATGTTCCCTGCTACGCTGATGTGCATACAATCATCTCTATTGGTACATTCTTGTCACAGAGGGCAAGTATCCGGCCTTTTCTCTCACCCTCGCCAAGGTGATACGCGCGATCTCACGAGCCTTGGTTGCACCTTCTGCAAGTCGTCCGTCGATCTCCTCAGGGTGCTGAATAAAATATTCAAACTTCTCTCTGGCTTCCGCAAACCTTGCTTTGAGTACCTCTAGCAGGGCTGTTTTGGCGTGGCCATACCCAAATCCTCCTGCCAGATAATTGGCGCGCATCTCTGCGACTTGCGCAGGTGATGCCACTGTTTGATACAGCTGAAACACGTGGCAGGTGTCTGGATTTTTGGGAGCCTCCAGCGGCGTGGAATCTGTGATAATCGACATCACCTCTTTTTTCAGGGCTTTGTCCGACTGAAAAAGCACGATGGTATTGTTTCTCGACTTACTCATCTTTTCGCCATCTACGCCCGGGATGGTCATTAGCGCCTCATCCACCCGCGCACTTGGCAGCACAAAGGTACCTTCCCCGTATTCGCGGTTCACCGCTTCAGCGATATCGCGCGCAAACTCCAGGTGCTGCTTTTGATCTTTACCCACCGGAACAATCTCGGCATCGTAGAGGAGTATATCTGCCGCCATGAGCACCGGGTAGGTAAATAAGCCCGCACTGACCAAAGACAGTCGATCTGCTTTATCCTTAAAAGAGTGGGCCAGCTTTAGGCGGCTATACGGCATGAAGCAGTTGAGGTACCAAGTGAGCTCAGTGACCTCGGGCACATCGCTTTGGCGATAAAATACCGACAGATTGGTGTCCAGGCCACAAGCCAGCCATGCCGCAGCCGTTTCATAGCCATTTTGGCGAAGCAACTTCCCGTCGTGAATGGTGGTCAGGGAATGCAAGTCGGCAATAAAAAGAAAGGCATCGTTGCCCTGAGCATTTGCAAGCTCAATCGCAGGTAGGATCGCCCCCAGCAGATTGCCAAGGTGCGGCTTTCCCGTTGCTTGAATGCCAGTAAGAATACGTGCCATAGGGACTGGTTCAGAATCATTAAATGGGATCGGCCATAGACTTCCGTATGTAAAATCGGACTGACTGATCCCGCCATCATCAGGAAGCATGGCACTTTCTAGCAGTCCATCGCGCTCTGACCGGAGGTAAAACTAAGACAAATCCAGTAAATGGAAAATTGAAAAAACGCCACGAGCTCCAGTCGGCAAGGGAGATGTTCGCGCTGTCACACAAAGGGGTTGATCGTCAAGAGAATTCCTTTGCCCCAGATCCGTTTCAAAAAGTAGAACCTGTTGCTGGTGAACTTCCTAACTCCCAACCAAG
Source organism: Bacteroidota bacterium (assembly GCA_036835375.1). Taxonomy (GTDB): domain Bacteria; phylum Bacteroidota; class Bacteroidia; order J057; family J057; genus JANQTF01. The sequence goes on along the minus strand of DAITMB010000042.1, from coordinate 6,338 downwards.
ATTCCAAGTTCTTCGAGCTCCCGACGCAAAAATCGTCCGGTGTGGGAGTGCTCCATCGCAGCGACCTGTTCCGGGGTGCCTTCGGCAATGATGGAACCGCCGCGTTTGCCGCCTTCGGGCCCTAAATCGATCACCCAGTCTGCCATTTTGATCACATCCAGGTTGTGCTCAATCACGAGGACTGTGTTGCCGCGATCCACGAGTTGGTTGAGTACCTTGAGCAACATTTCAATGTCCTGAAAATGGAGTCCTGTGGTCGGCTCGTCCAGCAAGTAAAGCGTGTTGCCCGTGTCTTTTCGAGAAAGCTCTGCTGCGATTTTAATGCGCTGAGCCTCTCCTCCCGACACAGTCGTAGCAGGTTGTCCTAGCGTGATGTAACCAAGCCCCACGTCTTGAAGCGTCTTGAGAAAGCGTCGAATCCGGGGCATTGAGTCGAAAAACTCCAGGGCATCGCTGATATTCATGTCTAGCACGTCGGCGATGGATTTGCCCTTGAAACGAATCTCTAAGGTCTCGCGGTTGTAGCGCCGCCCCTGGCATTTTGGGCAGGTGACATACACATCCGGCAGGAAATTCATCTCGATGGTCTGGAGCCCGGCACCTTGACACTCTTCACATCGTCCCCCTTTAACATTGAAGGAGAATCTGCCGATCTGGTAGCCGCGGGCCTTGGCCTCGGGCAAATCTGCAAACAACTGCCGAATATAGGTGAACAAGCCCGTGTAAGTCGAAGGATTGGAGCGGGGCGAACGACCGATGGCCGTCTGATCGATGCGAACGACCTTGTTGATTAACTCTATTCCCTCCGCCGACACGTAGGGCATGGGCTTCTGCTTGCTCTGATACAAGTGCTGGCTCACCAGCGGAAAAAGTGTCTCATTGATCAAGGTGGACTTCCCGCTGCCCGACACTCCGGACACACACACAAACACGCCAAGCGGTAAATGCAGGTCCACATCGCGAAGGTTGTTGCCGCTGGACCCGAGAAGATGGAAATACTGGCCTTTGGGATCTCTGCGCTGCGCTGCGGGGCGAATGCTGCGACGCCCCGTGAGGTAGTCCGATGTGGCGCATGGAATCGCCAGCACCTCCTCTGGTGTTCCTTTCGCGACGACTTGTCCTCCGAAAAACCCTGCGCCCGGACCAATGTCAATGAGGTAATCGGAAGCCAGCATGGTGTCTTTGTCGTGCTCTACCACGAGGACAGAATTGCCAAGGTCACGCAATTCCTTGAGCGAATCGATGAGTTTCTCATTGTCGCGCTGGTGAAGGCCGATGCTGGGCTCGTCAAGAATATAGAGGACGTTGACCAATTGGGAGCCAATTTGGGTGGCCAAACGAATGCGCTGTGCCTCTCCACCAGAAAGGGTTTTGGCAGGGCGATCCAATGCGAGGTAATCCAGTCCTACTTGAAGGAGGAATCCGATGCGCTTTTTGAGTTCCTTCAGCACTTCGACTCCGATGAGACGCTGACGGTCAGAGAGCCGCTCTTCGAGGTTTTCCACCCACGCAGCCAATGCCCCAATGTCCATCGACGAGAGCTGATAGATGTTCAGACCGTCGAGTTGAAAGTACAGACTTTCCTTTTTTAGGCGGCTACCCTCGCACGTGTGGCAGGTAGAGATCTTCATGAATCCCTCCGCCCAGCTTTTGATTTTTTCAGAAGCAGAGCTGTGATAAGATTCTTCGACAAATTTGCTCACCCCCTCGAATTTCACCTTCACACTGCGAGCAGGGCCTTCCTTTTTTCCGTCCAAAATGAACGTTTTGGCCTCTTCTGGAATCTCCTTCCAAGGTGTGGTAAGCGAAAATCCCATGCCATCGGCGATTTTGCGGAGCTGCTTGAAGTTCCAGATGTCGCGGTATTCGCCAAGTGGTGCAATGGCTCCCCGTGAGATTGACAACTCTTCGTCGGGAATGATGGCTTGGGGGTCCACCTCAAACACCTGCCCCAGTCCATTGCACGCTGGGCAAGCACCGTAAGGAGAATTGAAGGAAAAAGTGTTCGGAGAGGGAACGTCGTAGCTGATCCCCGACACAGGATCCATGAGATTGCGGCTGTACCAAAAGCCCGTCTCCGCTTCATGATCCATCAGGAGGACAGTGCCTTCCCCCATTTTCATGGCTTTTTGCACACTCTGAAACAAGCGTTTGTCGCCCGTACCGACCTGAATGCGGTCCACGACCAACTCGATGTCGTGTATTTTGTAGCGATCGAGTTTCATACCAGCTTCGATGTCCTGCACCGCACCGTCCACCCGCACTTTGGTGTATCCCTGGCGGGCGAGATTCTCAAACAGCTCCCGATAGTGGCCCTTCCGAGAGCGCACAAGCGGGGCGAGCACCACGATTTTTTTGTTCAGAAACTGCTCCTGAATGGCGTCCACTACTTGGTCGTCGGTCATGCGGACCATTTTTTGGCCCGTTTTCCAAGACACGGCTTCTCCTGCTCTGGCGAAGAGCAAGCGAAAGAGATCGTAAATTTCGGTGACAGTCCCGACGGTGGAGCGGGGGTTGCGAGAAGTCGTCTTCTGCTCAATGGCAATCACGGGGCTTAGGCCATCGATTTTGTCCACATCCGGGGCGCGGAGATCCCCCAGAAATTGGCGCGCGTAAGCCGAGAAGCTCTCTAAATAACGACGCTGGCCTTCGGCATACAAGGTGTCGAAGGCCAGCGAGCTTTTTCCAGATCCACTTACTCCGGTGATCACCACCAGTTGGTTTCGTGGAATGCGGAGGTCTATTTCTTTGAGATTGTGTTCCCGGGCGCCCAGGATGTCAATGAAAGCTTCTGTAGGTATAGTCATGATTCCGCCACGCGATGGATCGAATCGGGCTTGACTGAAAGCGACTCAGGTTCATCTGCCTCTGTGGAGACTGCATCAGTCAACCTGCTCACCTTCAATTCTGCCGCAAAAAAGTCTTTGCTTAACGGAATTTGAACGCGATGTGTTTGACCATGTGTCAACAATCGGTCGGTCTTAATCCAGGGATTGACCGTGAGAAACTGATCCAGTGTCAAGCCATGTTGCGCTGCAAAGCTAGCGATATCGTGGATATCTTCCTTGACCAAAACGTATTTGTAGTGAATCGGCGCGTAGGTGGATACCTGGCTGAGATCGTAGCCATACCGGGCGGGCTGCTCGACGATGCACTTGTTGGACAAAATGCGGTAGAGATACTGCGCCGTTTCGCGGTTGAGCTCCAGGTCGAAGTAGGTCTTACCATCCTGACGAGCCATGGAGCGCTGAAGTCCGGTGGGCCCCATGTTGTAGGCCGCAGCGACGAGGGTCCATGAGTTCAGCTCTTTGTGAAGATCTTTGAGGTAACGCGCAGCTGCGTAAGTGGCTTTGACAGGATCGAAACGCTCGTCAATTTCTGCGGACACTTCCAGGTGGTAAATCCTCGCAGTTGTAGGCATAAATTGCCAGAATCCGGCGGCGCCCACGGGTGATATGGCATTCGACAAGGCGCTCTCAGCCATGCTGAGGTAGAAAAAGTCGGTTGGGACACCTTCTTCCTCTAGAATTCGCTGAAAGAGGGTCTTGTAGCGCAGTACCCGACGATAGAGCTGATGGGTACCGGAACTGTGCTGAATCTTCTGATTTAGCTCCTTTTGAAGCTTGAGCGCGACTTCTTCACGGTGCATGGGCACGGCTTCACCAGCGAAATCCAGCGTGGTAGGCGCTTCGAAGCGCATGGGGCTAAGGTGTGTGGAAGCGTAGCGGAGATCTGGAAGTTTGTTGGAATGCGAAGCCACATCGGGCTGCGTCATCCACCAGTATCCGCCCAAAGCAAGGCTGCAAGAGACTGAGAAGAAAATGAGAAGTTTTTGCATGAAGAGTGTTTGGGGAGAGGCTCAGTTGCTTTTGCCGGGGCAAACCTGACAGCTTCTTTGACGAAAAGCGCAGCAGATTTGCATTTTTTCTTTCATTGACCCGGACCTTTCGAAAGACAAGTTCAGGGATTGATGGCAAAAGTCTTTGGGAATCAGACCGAACGGTAGATTGTTTTGCGTAAAAGGTCCAAGGAGGATGATTGGCCGTTAGATTGATTCTCTGAGCGAACATGCCCGACAGGGCGTGTTAGAAGTTGGGTTTCACGGCATGCTTGGTATAGAAGTTCGTGAGGTGCTCCACGACTTCATCTGCGGTGTCGACGATTTTGAAAAGGTCAAGGTCCTGCGGGGAGATGTTATGAAATTCCTCCAGAAGCACTTGTTTGATCCAATCCATTAAGCCGCTCCAAAATTCGGAGCCGACAAGTACTACGGGAAAGCGGTCGATTTTGAAGGTCTGAATCAGGGTCAAGGCTTCAAATAGCTCGTCTAAGGTGCCAAATCCGCCCGGAAGCACGACAAATCCCTGGGCATATTTGACGAACATCACTTTTCGGACAAAAAAATAGTTGAATTGAATGTTCTTGTCTGGATCGACATAGGGGTTGATGTGCTGCTCAAACGGGAGATCAATGTTGAGTCCTACGGAAGAACCACCAGCTCCCCTCGCCCCTTTGTTGCCAGCTTCCATCACACCCGGGCCGCCGCCTGTGATCACCCCAAAGCCAGTAGCCGCCAATTTGGCCCCGATTTCAGTGGACAATTCGTAGTATTTGCTGCCTGGCAGGGTGCGGGCAGATCCAAAAATGGAGACGCAAGGTCCGATCTCCTGCATTTTTTCGAAGCCTTCCACGAACTCTGCCATGATCTTGAACACGAGCCAGGAATTTTGAGAGGAGGTCTTTTTCCACTCTTTTCTCCTTTCGGAAAAATAGGTACTGATGTGATTGTCCATCGAATGAATGTGTATTAGCCTGATCTATTGAGCTGAAGGGGTTGCCCTCCGCCGCCGAAAAAAACTGGGACGAAGCACCTACAAAGGTAGTCCCTAGAACAGGATTATTCGGCAAAATTTGCTGGGATCCTGCTGCTGGTGCTTCTAAAAGTGCGCTGGCCTTACTTCGGGCTAGCCACTCCTGAGGGACAAATTTGTACGGATTCCTTCCGAAATGTTTCTTTGGAAGAAAATGGGGGGAATTTTTCCCTGTACATTTACCGATGTGGGAATTAATTTGGCGCGGTGAAAAAGAAACAACTTCTCGGACTGGTCCTCGCACTTTGGCTGGGGTTCCCCGCAAGCGCTCAGATCGGCGGCAGGCACGTGTATGACTTCCTGAACCTGGCCCCCTCCGCTCGCCACGCGGCGCTGGGCGGGTCGAATGTCTCGACGTGGGATGATGATCCGGCCTTTGCCGTTCAGAATCCGGCCCTTGCCAATGACTCCATGCACAAGCAACTCGCGCTCAGCTTTGTCAACTACCTCGCGGACATCAACTACGGCTACTCGGGCTACAGTCAGACGTTCGAATCATTGGGCACTTTTCACACCGGGATCCAGTATGTCAACTATGGTAAAATGCAGGGCGCCGATGAATTCGGCAACCTCACCGGGGAGTTTGGGGCGCAAGACCTCGCATGGATCCTGGGATATAGCCGCGGTTGGAAGCAGCTCCGATATGGAGCGAATGTCAAAGTCATCAGTTCGACCCTTGCGCCAGGATTTACTTCCGTAGGCCTTGCCACCGACCTCGGGGCGACCTTTCGAAGCAAAGACCAACTTTTTTCCGCTGGCATGTCTTTGCGAAACATCGGAGCACAACTCAGTACCTATGCTCCCGGCGCTGGCCGCGAACCTCTCCCGTTTGAATTGGTGGTCGGCATCTCAAACAAGCTCAAGTACATGCCCCTTCGCTTTTCGGTGACCTTGATCCAACTGGAGCACCCCAACCTGATCTACTCCGATCCGAATGCCCCCATCGAGACCGATCTCTCCGGCAATCCTATCACGCCGCCCAATCAGACCGTGGACCGCATTTTTCGGCACTTCGTCTTTGGCGGAGAGTTTTTGCTTGGCAAATCATTCCAGATCCGCGCGGGATACAATCACCTCCGTCGCCAAGAACTTCGCTCCGAGAACCGTGGCGGCTTCAGCGGATTTTCCCTCGGCGCTGGCATCCGCGTGCGTCGCTTCGCCTTTGATTATGGCTTTTCCAGCTATGGCGTCAATTCCGCTTTCAACACCCACCAGTTTTCTCTGCGAATAGACATTGATCCTGAGGGTTGAGAGGTTGAGAGGTTGAGAGGTTGAGAGTTGAGAGTTGGGAAGCCCCAACGGGGCGAAATACACCAGCCGAGGGTGAAGCCCTCGGAACAAGAGGTTGAGAGTCGGAGAAGCCCCAACGGGGCGAAATACACTAGCCGAGGGTGAAGCCCTCGGGACAAGAGGTTGAGAGTTGGGAAGCCCCAACGGGGCGAAATACACCAGCCGAGGGTGAAGCCC
>DAITMB010000041.1:0-38792 GCA_036835375.1 Bacteroidota bacterium | reverse complement strand
TTTGTCCGTCGCTCTCATCGTGGGGAGCACAACCGGAACCTGAATGAATTTGTCCAGAAAATACCAACCTACTGAGCCAAGGGTTTTTTCTTTTCCGGGAAACTTTCCCTTCATGCCGTGATACTGTACATCCAGCGCGGCGGCGACCATTTCGGCATCCATCCCGATCACGAAGTAGCATTTGTCCCGAAATCTCGCGTTCATCAGCAAGTTGATGGCCTCTACCACTTCGACGACTTTCTCAGGTGAACAGCGATCCAGGTCGTCAATGAAGATCACCGCTGGACGATCCACAAGCAATCGAAACACCCGTGCAAGGTCCTCATTCACCTCGTGATACACGCCTAGGTGGCGGTCATAGGTTGGAGGCTTGAGAAATTCGTCGTACAGGGCCTTGATTCCCTTTTCCCACTGCACCTGGCTGGTGCGCAACGACTGCCAAATGCTCGGAATGCCGATGGAGCCGAGGGCAGTGAGCCCCCATTCCCAACCTTGATGAATCCAAAAAAATGCGCCTGCGACCAAGCTCAGCAGAAGCGTCAGTCCGTAGGGCAAGACACGAAAAAGTATATCCCGATAAAGTCTTTGGCGAATGCCTTGTCGGTCGATTCGCTCGAGGTGCAGGTCGAGCCAAAACCGCTCTCTGTCCAAACGCCGCGGAAGCTGCGCCACGAGCTGACTGATAATGGCGTGGGCCATTCCAGACCAGATTTGTTCGCTGCTCTGATACTCCCAGGGGTTGAACCAGACGGTAGGAAAAGACAGCCGCCCAGCCTTTCCTTCTTTTAGAACGGGCGCGGCGTCATGGTGCTTCCTGTGGCGCCAGCGTCGCCAAGGCCGCTGCTCCCCGATCCACGCCTCAATGTCTGTTGCCGTAGCCTGAGGATCTTCTGCTGAGACATGTGCAGGTGCCTCGACCTGGCCCACTCGACGCTGAATCATCCGCATCAAGGAAGACTTGCCCTGACCCCAAGGACCAATCACAGCGATGGAAAGCGGCGGCTCGGTGTCAGGATCTTGAATGATCTGCGCAATGATTTGCGCATAGGATCGATATCCCAGCCAATCCTTTTCGTCGGAAAGCGTGGGCTGGTCAGAGTGGGCGCCACCGCTTAACTCTGCAAGTCGCGAAGGTGGCTCCGAAGATGCTGTGGGAGAGGAGGATAGTGGATTGGTGTCTGTTTCTTCTGCTTCCTCCGTGACCTCTTCCGCTGGCAAAGGCGCAATTTGCGGCTCTGATTGGAGGCGTTCTCGCGCAAGTGCAGGATTCATGGAAATGCGCAGGGCTTCGCGCGCTTCCGGAAAGTCGGAAGAAAGGCCTTCGATAGCCTTTTCGTAGGCATCCAACACGGACATTCCTGCACTCAAGACCTTGAGCCATAGCTCCAGAAAATATCCCCACAACCTCGCATCCACGGGCATGATGCTCCACACCACGACTGGAGCCCAATTCGAAAAGGAATCTTCTTCCCAGCCCCAAGGAGCGGTATTTTGAAGCAACAAAATGCCCAGCTCTCGTCCTTCCTCTATGAACACGCGGTTCCAATCCGCTGGATTTTGCTCTGGAATGACGTTCGCAGCCTTGGTGGCAGGCTCGCGCTCAGGCAACCAAAGATAGAGGATCGTCGGGTTTTCCCGGCGAAGGGGATCGATCAAGTCGTCGGCTGCAAAGGTGCTGGCAGGTGACAGAAATCGCACAGGTCCCGACGAGCGAACTGCACTTCTAACGTAACGCTGGGCTTCTTCCGCTTGCCTTTTTTGCGAGGCACCCGGCTGATGTGCGACGAATTGGAGGGTGGCAGGTAGTGGCAGGTAGCTGGGCTGAGCGTCCATGAGTGAGTGAAGGTATGTTTGTCAAATAACAAAGAAAATACCAGTTTATGTGCTGCGCAGCGCTCTTCGAGAGGATTCCCCTCGTCATTTGCCAGCCCCTCCAGCTTCACGGGCTGTGGACTTTGATCAGATTCTTCAAATTTTTCCTTCTCCCGAATTAAACCTACCTTTTGCAGGCAAGTCTGAGATGAGCAGGTCGTTTGCTCGAAAGTGCGATTCAGTTCTTCTGGCAGTCCATGAGCCTTGGCTTGCCTTTCATGTTGGTTGAATGAATCGGAGATTTCATTCGTACCCAATTCAATAGCCTCCTGCTCCCCTTCTCAGAATTTCTCTATCTACTCAAGTCGAAGGTATGGCATCCCTACAACCCAAATCAGGCCCCCTCGGGAGGCGACTGGCGACTCACTTGCTGCGCAGGGCGACTTTCCGCTACACCAAAGACCGGATCGAGGCAATCGCTGCAATGACAGCCGAACAAGCTGTGGATCAACTCATGCTGATCCCGACTCCCAGCCTGGCGGAGCCGATTGACCCACAAACCGGGCAGCCTTGGATCAACAGTGGGTCGTCTCCGGGTTCCCCGATTGGTGCACTGAGGGACTTTGTGAAATCCTGGTGGGTACATGAGGCTTTGTTAGACTCGTCCATTGGCCACAAGATGATGTTGTTTTTGCATAGCAACTTCGTGGTGGCCGCCTCTCAAGGTACTTCCCAAGAATATTTCGACTATCTGGCGTTGCTTCGATTTTATGCCCTCGGAAACATCAAGACCCTGGCGCGCAAGATCACCCTCGACAACCAGATGTTGCGCTATCTCGACAACACGACGAACAACAAAAACAATCCAAACGAAAATTTCGCCAGGGAATTTTTCGAGCTTTTTACCATTGGCAAAGGTCCACAGATTGCTCCGGGAGACTACACCCACTTCACCGAGGCAGATATCGCGACGTCTGCAAGGCTTCTTTCTGGATTTAAAGTGCGAGCCAACCGCATGAGCACTGATCCAGATACAGGTATTCCGATGGGCTATGCGAATATTTTACAGCACGACGCGGGAGACAAGACGTTTAGCAATGCTTTCCAGCAGCGAACCATCACGGGTCGCTCCACCGCCCAAGGTATGTTTGAAGAACTTGAGGAGTGGGTGGACATGATATTCGATCAGCCTGAAACGCCCAAGGCGATTTGTCGCAAATTGTATCGGTTTTTTGTATCTCCACGCATTACCACGGAGATCGAAAATGACATTATCACGCCGCTCGCTCAGACCATGATTAGCCAGGATTTTCAGCTGGAGCCAGTGATGAAGCAATTGCTGAAAAGCGCCCATTTCTACGATGAGGATGATGCCGACGCCTCGGATGAAATCATTGGGGCATTGATGCGCTCACCACTCGAACTCATTTTGCACCCCCTCAACTACTTTCAAGTCGCCATCCCCGATCCACTGAGCGATACCCTGAACCACTATCAGCGATTTTACATGAATGGCTTGATCCGCGCTTTCTTTCCCCTGACAGGGATGGATTTGTTCAGGCCATCCGACGTGGCGGGGTATCCTGCCTACTATCAGGAGCCGGATTACCAGAAAAACTGGTTCAATGCCAGCACCATCATTGCGCGCTATCAACTTCCTGAGATGCTGCTAACGGGTCGTCGCCTCCTGTATAACCAGCCCCTGGGCGCGCAACTGGACATCGTGGCTTATGTAGAAAACCACATCAGCTCCCCACAAAGTGCGACCATTTTGGTGGAAGAGCTGCTTCAAGATCTTCTCCCGGAAGCTGCCGATCCTGACCGATTTGCTTTTTATCGGGACTACATATTCCTAGATCAAGTGCCGCTGTATGACTGGACCAAAGATTGGCAAGCATATGAGCAAAGCGGAGACGACTCCGAGATCCGTCCGCCCCTCGAACGCCTGGTGACCGCGCTCCTCTACAGTCAAGAGTTTCAAGCGATGTAGGAGCCGCTGTTCCTCTTGAAAAGTAGGCAAATGTTGGTTTTTACCTTCCAATTTTCATCCTGATGAAACGCAGAGATTTTCTCAAAATATCGGCTCCGCTCACCGTGACGCCTTTTTTGTTCCAAGGATTCGCGATGAGGGCATTTGCTACGCCGGGCATGCTCCGTACGCTGGGTTGCGAAGAAGTGCTGGACAGGGCGTTGGTGCTGATCCAGCTCAAGGGCGGCAATGATGGACTGAATACCTTGATCCCAGTTGAGCAATACGCTACGTATGCCAACTTGCGGCCCAATATTCGGATCAAAGAGACCGGAAATTCGGGGGAAGCCTACCTCCCGTTGGATGGTCAACTTCCCTCCAGTAAACTCACCGGGCTTCATCCATCGATGACGGCGATCAAGGATCTCTATGACGAGGGAAAAGCTGCCTTCATCAATGGTGTGGGCTATCCTGACGCCAATCGCTCTCACTTCAAATCCACCGATCTCTGGCTCACAGGAGGAGACGGGACGCCGGCCAATTTCAACTTGGGAACTGGCTGGATGGGCCGCTACCTCGACCATTCCTTCCCTGAGATCGCGGGAAATCCTACCTCTGAAATGCCTGATCCGCTGGGCATTGAATTAGGAGACAGAAAAGCTTCACTGGGATTTCACACGGAGAGTGAGCATCGGACTTCGATCAACCTCACGGGGCAAGATCCGCTGGGATTTTACAGTGTGGTGTCGGAGATTGGGAATGCCCCCCTCAACGACACGCCAGACTCGGAATATGGAGACATACTTCGCTATGTCATGAACATCGAAAACAGCATTTCGGTGTATTCTAAGCGGATTTCAGAAGTGTTTCAAGCGGGGACCAATGCGATCAGCTATCCCAACTCTTCGCTGGCCAATCAACTCAAGACGGTCGCAAGGCTCCTCTCAGGCGGCTGTAAAACCAAGGTCTTTTTGGTGAGCTTGAGTGGATTTGACACACACAACGGCCAAACCCAAGCTGGCAACACCCAGGCTGGTATTCATGCAAACCTCCTTGGCCAGCTCGCCGAGGCGGTGAAAGCATTCCAGGATGATTTGAAATTATTGAACCTCGAAGACAGGATCACCACGGTGACGTTCTCTGAATTCGGCAGAAAAGCGACGGAAAATGGCTCCAATGGCACCGACCATGGCACGTTGGCTCCCATGATGGTCTTTGGGAAGCACTTGGAAGCAGGGGTTTTTGGCGATCACATCGATTTACAAAACATAGATTCCACGGGTGCTCCCGGCCAAAACCCCATTTACGATTATCGTCAGGTGTTCACTACCCTGCTACAAGACTGGCTGGGTGCCAGCCAGGATGCCCTTACAGCGGCCTATTTTGACCCTTTTGGGAGCGGAAAGTTGCCTCTGATCCAATTGGCTCAAGTGGTCGATCCGGCGTGTTACGACCCATTTATCAATGCTACGACCTCGGTCCAACCGACGCTCCAGGCATTTCAACTCAAAGCCTTCCCCAATCCCACTCTCGGGCTTTTTCGCGTGGATTACTTCCTTCGCCAGCCCGATCAGTTGGCGCTCTCTGTGGTGGACATCCAAGGCCGCCCAGTCTATCAGGATCATCTCGAATCACATGCTGGAGCGCAGTCCGTCGTCATCGATATCAGCTCGGTGCCAGCCGGAATGTATCATTTGATGCTACAGGGAAGCCAAGGGACAGAACATCTCAAGGTGCTCAAAATCGCACATTGACCTCTAGGTTGATTTGACGAAGAGAGATCTTTCGGTGAAGGCTGGCCCGCGATGGGAAGATTCTATGAGATGGACCAGCAGTACCTCAGCTCCACACATCAAAAAAAACTGCCCCACACCAAATTGTGTGAGGCAGCTTTTTGTTTTCAAGGGTGGAGACGGCGGGAGTCGAACCCACGTCCGGAACAAGTGGCAACAAGGCCTTCTACATGCTTATTCACGTATTTATTTTCATCGATACCCCCACGTGACAGGGTGTTTCCGATGAGGTTACCACTAGTCTTTAGAAATGATCGTGGCGAGTCATCTCTGCAATTTACCTGATGCTGTGCCCCCTATAGTGCGACCGGTAAATAGATTCCGCACGGGAGACATCCAGCGTCCTAATCTAATTAGGCTGCCAGAGCGTAATTGCTTTCGCCAGTTAAAATTCTCAACAGAGGATTTGAGTGGTTCCATTGAAACCCACTGCATGCTTATACCTTATTCCAGCGAGCCCGTCGATACCATGTCGTCCCCAGTGTGATGAGCTCGAACACGCGCTTGTGCCAAAGCCCTCCGGGTTGAACAGTATGTGAGGCTGAGGAATTATCCTCAAAGAACTTTTAATTGCGAGTTTATTACGGATCGTTTTCCCGCAGGGTTGCCTCTTTGGAAAATATTTGGATTTTATTTCTCAATTCATGCTAGAATTCACACCTGCAATCGCTCAAAGGCGTTTTCACTTCCTGCTTATATCACCAAACGCCAGCTCCCTCAGTAGGAAGCTGGCGTTTGGTTCGGTTCATTAGCGCAAATTATCTTCCGCCGACGGCTGGACTAGAGTTCCCCACATGAAAGGGATCTTTTTCCACTTCCACCATCAAGCGAAGGATGATGGTGGGCTGGTCGGGATCGTTGGTGCGGACGGTAATGGTCTTGTTCTGAGATCCTTCGCGACCACGGCTGTCAAAAGAAGCCATGATGGAAGAACTGGCACCGGGCGCAACGACGTCGTCCTTGGGTGCTGAAGCGGTACAACCGCAGGAGGCTTTCACGGATTCGATCACGAGATCCGACTTTCCGGTATTAGAGAATCCGAAAACGATGTCCACTTTTTCTCCTTCAATCACGGTTCCAGCGTCGTAAGTCGTTTGCTCGAATGTGATGTTGGGCATCATGGCCAGCTCTTCTGCGCTGAAAACTTTGTTTAGGTTGCCAGCCAGGGTGAGACTTGTCTCGCCTTCTTGAGCTTGGTCGGTGAGGATACGCAGCGTTTTGGTAAACTCTCCCTGAGTCATGAATTTGCTACCATCTACGACCACTGCCACTTCTGTTTTCTCGCCCGGGGCAAGGGTCATTTTGGCGGGAGTCACACTGAACATCATTTCTGCGGCTGCTTCCTTCTGAAAAGTCACAGGGGTGGTTCCCATGTTTTTGACTTTGAATGAAACGGTCTGTTGCTGATCGGAATTGAGAACGCCGAGGTTGTGGTTCAGGCGATCCCAACCCAGGGATCCGACGCGATTTCCATAGCCTTCATCTTCATTGGCGGCTTGTGCTTGCACGGTGCCCTTGATGTACAGGATCACTGGGCGCTCGCCCCCTTCATATTGGACCGTGACGGTCTTGGTGAATGCGCCAGCAGCAGCGGCATTGAACTGTACTTTTATTTCGCCGGATGCGCCGGGTGCCACGGCTTCCCGGGTCCAAGCCGGAGTGGTACATCCACAGGAAGCGCGGACATTGGACAGCTTCAGGTCTTGGTCGGAACCATTGGTGAAGGTGAACACATGTGTGACGGGTGTACCTTGTGGAATCGTTCCAAACTCATGTGTGGTCTTTTCAAATTGAATCGCGGGTGCTTCCTGGGCCTGAAGCGCAGAGAAGGCAAACAACAGGCAAGCCAGAACGGCAGGTTGAAGATATGATCGAATCATAGCGGTAAGGTTTCTTGGAAGTGAAAGGACAGTGGACCAAGGGAATTTCTGATTTTCAAAAATCTGCCTGAACAGAGCATTACCAAACAATTCACTCACAGGCTCAAATATAACAGAAACATCCCTCCGAAGGAAGAGGGATTTTCAAAGGTTCTTACTCTTTTCTCACACAAGGGGTTGCGGCTGGATTGACGCACATCCAAGGGAAATCATCGGCACCTTTTTTCAGCATTTTTAGCTGCAAGCATTTACCAAAACCAAACTACGACCACGGCCGTGAGCGCAAGCAAGATCAAGGACAGGACGCGATAATTCTGGTACCACACCAAGCCTTTCAGCTCAATTGTCTCTTCGACAAACAGCGATTGAGTCCAAATGTTTCCTTCGATCTTGTCTGCCGCTGGCGGTGATGTCAGCAGGCTCACGACCACAATCACAAGAGTGCAGACCAGGAACAAAAAGGTCGCGATGTAGAGAAAGTGAATATCTGGATAGAGAACCCCCACTACCCCACCCGTAAGCACGAGGTCTGTACCGTCCTCGGAAATCTCGGTCCCGATAGCCACCAGTTTACCCGGTCCTACCAGCTTTTCTCCATCAGGCTGCATCAGGAAGCCTTCACGATTGACATCTACGCGCTGACGCAGTAAGATCAATTGTCCAGACTCAAGGGCTGCCGCGCCATTGCGGATTCGCACTTGCTTGTCCGTCCCTACATGAATCGGAAGGTCTTGCAGAGTTATCTCGGCGACAGATGCACCGATGGTGACTTCTTTGTTCGCAATGCCGTCCGTCTTATAAGTAATGAGAGATTGGAGAAAGGGAAGATCCTTCGACGTGCTGTAGGCCAGCTCCTTCCCTCCCACGAGCAGAAATACGACTGAAATCGCGAGTGCTGCCATGAAGGAAAAAAAGGCACCATGTCCATTGGCTCGCTTCCAAAACAGCCCAAGTAGAAAAGCCGCTACCACAGGAGGAGCTATGTATGAAATGACAATTTGAAGGTATTTAAACAGTGAATCAAACTCCCGGATTCTTGGCGCCCACATGGCCGCAAGTATGACGAGCACGACGGTCGCCCCCTGTCCGATGCGCACCAATTGCTTGCTAGTGAGATTCGGCCAGATCTTCCTCACGAAGTCCATGGTGATAAGAGTCGAGGCAGAATTGAGGGTAGCACTGATCGAAGAAGACATGGCAGCCAAGAGCCCAGCCAGTACCAAGCCTTTGAGCACCTCAGGAAGCAAGCCGAAGACCAGCGCTGGATATACCAAATCTGGATTTTCTAGCGGCCCAAAGATCTCTGTCGGCATTGCAATCGCCATGGTGCCGGGCAGCACCATGATAAAAATCACGGGTACTTTGAGCAAGCCACCAAATAGGCTTCCCCAACGTCCGTGGTTCAGGTCTTTTGCGCTCAGCACCCGCTGCACCATAAACTGGTTATTTGCCCAGAAATAAAATCCCAAAATCGGCAGCCCTGTCACCAATCCCAGCCACGGCACGCCCGGGTCGTTGATCGGTCGAATCAGACTCAGCATATCTTCAGGATTGTTGCGCAGAAGTCCTGCATCGTATTTGGTCTGCATGGCTGCCAGCACATTGTCCCAACTCCCCACGGCATCAAAGGCATAAACCGTCAACACGATCGACCCTGCGATCAACAAAATCGCCTGTATGACTTCGGTGTGAACCACAGAGGAAAGCCCGCCTGGAATGGTGTAGGCCGCTGCTGCCAGCGCGAGGAGCGAAATGATGATCCAACTGGGCGTGTCCGGAAACACTTGCTCAAAAATCACTGCTCCTACATAGAGCGGAGCCGCCGTCTCGATCATCACATTGCCAATCAGGGTCGTAAAGGCGAAGTAGTAGCGGGATCGCTGGTCAAATCTCCGCGCCAGGAACTCTGGCATGGTATAAACGCGGGACTTGAGATAGAATGGCAAAAAGAATATGGCGAAAAAGATCAGCACAATGACAGCAAACCACTCATAATTGTACACCGAGATGCCAGTAGAATATGCGTCGCCAGCCAGCCCCACTAAGGTGGTGCTCGAGATATTAGCTGCAAACAAGGAAATGCCTACGATGGGCCAAGTCATGTTGCGGCCAGCGAGGAAGTAGTCTTCGGAATTCTGCCGTTTGGCTTTGGTCAATCCATACCAGATCATGGCCAGCACATAGAGGATCATGATCGAAATGTCCAGCCAGCCAAGGTGAAAAGTTTCTGAACTCATGAGGGGAATTTGTAGTAGTAGGTGCTTCGCAATGCCAAATCACGAACCGAAAGGTTGCCAAGCTCAGCCCATTTCTGGCAGTAAATCATTGATTCGATTTCTCGTATCAAGCCTTGTGTGAATGGTGCCAAGCCGCGCTGAAATTAGCCCGTGAAGGATTACCCTGCTCTCCCAAGATAGGGAGAGAAGGCTTCCATTTCAAGAAATGAAAAAAAATTACGGATTTTTGGAAATACGTCCCTCGCCTGCCCGAGTCCTGAGGTTCTCTTGTAGGTACTGACCTACCTTGGCTCCTTGCGCTACGCCTTGCTCAATGGCTGGCCGATAGTGAATGCCCCCGTACATCCGACTGATGGCGGCTTCTTCGGATGCTTGTAAAAAGGAAGAAAAGGTTCTGGGCGGCAGCCCCCATTTCACTTCCACTGAATCTACATATTGAAATTCGTCGCCAAACAGGTGGGTCAGCGACATGGCGGCTGCTCTGGAAATCACACTGTGGCCACTGGTGTACTCTGGAAATGGAGGGGTCTGGAGTATGGGCACCCAATTCTCGTCGAGATGCTGATTGATCACTGTTTCGGGTCGAATCACTGACGAACGATATTTCTCATCCCAGCAGCTGATAAATGCATCGGCCAAGGCCAGGGTACACCATAAAAACGCTTCGGAGGTCTCCCCGAAATCACTTCCGGCCTGTCGCGTGGCCTGATCGGTGATTCCTACCCAGTGGCCGCCAGGGGTGATTTTCTTGGTGGCATACATCACATGGCCTCGATGGTGCATTACGAAGGGGTTGCAATCCCAAAACTGAGCGATTGCTTGCTGCTCTTCATTGGGACTTTTGCCAATTTGGTACACCTCCATCACATCCTTGAAAAATTCGCTCTCCTGATCGAGAGAAAATACGGGCGGTCTCAGCGGGATGAACTGAGTGGCGGAATCAATCACAAAAGGGCGAATTTTGTTCCAGTGCGGCTCGATTCCGGGCATGTAATCAGGCGGGGTAGGCACCCAACGACCGACATCTTCTGTCACATTAAACTGCGGGAAGGTCCTTGTCTGGGCATAATTATCCTTGGACATCCACGCCAGCATGACCACGGAGGCCTCCTTCGCGTAGGCATAGGAAGCATCCCACACGGACTTTGGCACTTTGTATTCCTTGGTGATTTTGTCCTGAAATGTTGTGAGGAATGCGCCCATCTTGTCTTTAGAAAAGATGAGCGTATCGCCAATCATGTTGAATGTCATCAAAGCTGCCAGATGTGGATGGGCATCTGGATGGGTCTCTATCGGAGGCAACCCAGGAAAATCAGTCAACTGACCTGCCAGGCTCACAAAGCGAGGGTCTGCTTGCGACATCACTTCGAAGGCTGCCACACTGGGGTAGGCATAGATGCGCGATGCGACCGGCGGGGAGAAAATATCATAGACAATGATATCAGACAAATTGCTCATGCACCTCCTCAGCAATTCCGGATCCTTTACCTTCTCCACATAGCTGAGGTCCTTTTCGCAACCAGTACTCAAGATTCCCGCCAAGAAAATCAATAGTGGCCAACGGAATGTGAACTTCATCATCTCTGAATTATCAAGGGTTGTTAGACAGGGTAAGTTACGCAAAAGAGAAAGGATAAGAAAGCGTTGCCATCTTCCCCTTCCTGTTCACACAAATTTAAGGCAGCGCTACTGCCCCTTTGACTTGCCAGTAATACATCGGGACGTCGTCGCTTCGAAAAAACCATAGCCGCTTTCTCCCATTCACGATTCCAACGAATATTCGGCGGATTTCGCCACGAACGTCCAATCCACTTTGTCCTGCCGACATGGGCAACCAGGTGCCACCTCCTTTGCCCAGCAACACTGTGCCTCGCGAGGCATCATAGCGGCCCCTGTTAGGACCCACTCCAAAGAAATTTCCGCCCACTATGAGGTCGAGCTTCCCATCCCGATCAAGGTCCAAGGTCACAGCGTCGTAGATCGGGGCGATCTGAGCCAGCTCAGACAACTCATGGAGCACCCATTTTCCTCCGCCTTGATTTTCCAGCCACACCGAAGCTGCTGTGAACACTTCTTTGCGCAAAGCAGATCGGAGCAGCTCTTCTCCCAACACATTTTCGATCGTCTCGTTGGCAAAGGAGGCATAGCTGGGGTATTTTCGGCGCAAAAATGCCAATTGCCCCAGCAATTCGTCACGGGAAGCCCAGGGGTAATGCCGGCCATTGATGGTCCTACAAATGATCGGGTCGGTACTGCCATTGCCGTCGAAATCCTTCACATACAGAAAACAAGGCGCATCGGGCTTTGCGCGCAAGTCAGAATTCCATCCCAGATTCCCCGCCACAAGATCTTCGTCGCCATCGCCATCCAGATCTAAGGAGCGCAGGGTGTTCCACCAGCCGTTGGATTTGTTCAAGATAGGGGGCGAAATATCTTGAAAATGTTTGCCCACTCGCTTCCATACCCGAATCGGCTCCCACTCTCCCACAGTGACCAATTCTGGCTGCCCGTCACCATCCCAGTCGAGCCATTGTGCCCCGGTGATCATCCCGATGGAGTCTATTCCGTAGCTCTCCGCCACGTCGATGAAGTTGCCTCGGCCATCATTTTTCCACAGAAAAGACTTGGGTGACAATCCGTAACTCCCCGGTACCCCTCGACCGCCCACAAAAAAGTCCAGATGACCATCGCCATCCATATCGCCTACGGCCACACAGCTGCTGTTCTCTGCCTGGTTAGGAAGTTTTGTGCTGCGCTCCCATCCTGAAGCTGTTTGCACGTAGAGTCGATCGACGTATCGGGGATCGCCTGGCTCAAATACATTACCCCCGCTCAGGACCACCAGTTCTAAGACCCCATCGCCTTCAAAATCCGCAAAATACGCATCCACATCTTCTGCCATTGAATCGGCCAGGAAAGCTGGCGGCTGCCACTTTCTCCATAGATTTTCGCCTTCGGACACATACAAAGTCCCAGCCTGACCTACGGCACCGCCAAGGAAAAAGTCCTCAATCCCGTCTCCATTGAGGTCGGCCATGGCCACTGCTGGACCTTCCCGGGAGTGCATGTGTGGCATCAAAGGCTCACGGTTGAAATCGACAAAATCATCTTCCTGGTGTCGGTAGTCCCAATCCGCTGGGAGCGCCGTGGCCTCCAATAGGGGTGCGTGTGGCATTTGTTGAGGCTGAAATAATTCCCCGCTGTCGCGATCCAAGCGCTGAATACGGGCGCGATCGAGCCGGGTCCAGCGAGTCCACAATCCGTCGGGCCAGCGCACGTGCACAGAGTCCACCGCATGGGTCGGGTCGGGCCAACTGACATGTACTCGGGTGGGCTGGCTACTCAAAAAACCGCGGATGGGCATCACATCACGCGTCATTTGCTCGCCCTCCACAAAGACCATCACCTTCGCGCCGATCCCAAAAGGATTTTGCCCGCTTTGACGCAGGTCTAGCTGAAGGGAGTGAGACGTGCTTGCCCGGGCGACTTGGTTTCGGTAGATCCCGGCGGGTGCACCCCAGTGATTCACGATGAGGTCCAAGTCGCCATCGAGGTCGAGGTCAGCATAGGCAGCGCCATTAGAAAACCCAGGCACATCCATGCCCCAAGCGCTGGCCATGTTGGTGAAGCCGTATCCCGTGTCATTGCGGCGTAGCAGGGGGTTGACCAGCGGCACAGAAGGCATTTTCTCGATGAACCGTAGGTGGGCCTCTGATGGTAGCTCCGACAATTCCCTTTTTACCAAGGGCTCAGACAAGAACTTGATATAATCCATGTCATTGGGGCGCCGAGCGATCCCATTGGTGACGAAAAGGTCTTCTTGGCCGTCATGGTCGAGGTCGCAAAACAGCGCGCTCCAGCTCCAATCGGTTGCATCCACACCTGCCATGTAGGCCACTTCTGCATATCCTTTTCCGCCTTGACTGAGATGCAAAGCATTGTGAGGATACTGGTGACGATAGCCGAAGCTGAGTTTGTACTGGTAGGAATCAAAGCGCTCGGGCGCCTCGGCAGTCTTGCGGATGTCTTCGCGGTAAGGCTTCATGTCCAGGGTGAACAAATCTGGATATCCGTCCTGATTAAGATCCGCGAAATCGCTGCCCATCGAAAATCGGCTGGTGTGGCCCAAATAGGCTTCCCACGATTCCGTAAACGTCCCGTCCTGGTTGTTGAGGTAGAAGTAATCGTCTTCTTGAAAATCATTGCAAATGTAGAGGTCAGGCCAGCCATCGTTATTCCAGTCGCTCACGAGCACCTGAAGTCCATATCCAAGCCGACTACCCGATATCCCCGCTTCGTCGCTCACCGGAACAAATTTCCCGTTATCATTTCGTAGCAACTGATCACCACCGAAGGGATCCCTCACGCGTCGCAGCGCTGTATCCCGAACCACTTCGGCAGGCCGCACCGAGTGCTTCAACAGATAGCAGTCTAAGTCGCCATCCCTATCATAATCAAAAAATACGGCTTGGGTCGTCATGCCCTGAATCGCCAATCCATAGGCTTCTGCCTCTTCGCGAAATTGCCAATTTCCTTGGTTGACAAAGAGTCGATTTCGCCCATTTTGACCTAATTCTCCGCCTAAATAACAGACGTAGAGGTCCGGCAACCCATCAGCATTAATGTCCACCACCGATGCGCCCGTGGCCCAATCTTCCGAGGGACCTCCTGTGGCAGAATGCACCGTGAGGTCTTCAAAGCGAAAGTCGCCGAGATTGCGATACAGGCGATTGGGGCCTTGATTGGCAGTAAAATACAGATCAGGCAAGCCATCTTGATCAAAATCGGCCACCGCTACTCCTCCACCATTGTAGAAGTAGGGATAATCTAGGATGCTAAAGTTGATCTGTGGGGTGACGTGATTTGAAAAAGTGATCTGCGAATGTTCTGGAGGAATCACTTCGAACCTCGGAGATGGTTCACAGGCAACCACTGCCAACAGCACCGCGCTGCGCCATGTAGTGTGGAATAGTCCTTTCAACATGAACAAATTTACCAAATTATCTTTCCGAAGCGACTAGCGTAACCATCTTACATTGAAGGTGGGCGCCCACGGCGAGCGCTGACTTTGCCATCGTTCGGCTTCGCATTGTCTAATCATAAGCACGCTAGCGCCACCACCATTGAAGACCTGCGAATAGATCCATGAGGGCCGCAACCCCAATGTGGAGAAAGACGCCGCCCATGATGTTGCGCGACCGAAGGGCAATCACCCCGAGGATCCAGCCACCAAAGATTGAGCCGATGGTCTCCCCAAGGGGTTTGGCAAAATGCCGGAATGCATAAACTCCTACCATAGGCATCACACTGTGCCGCCCCAGAACCCCCACCAATCCCAGCACCAAAAACCCTCGGAAAATGACTTCTGTCCAGGTGTAATCGATCAGATAAATCGGTTCAAAAATCGCGTATCCAAGCCACATCGGCAGATCTGGAATGGCAGCCATGCGCCGGGGCGAAAAATTGGGGTAGGCCCGCAAAAAATCGGGGAGAAAAGAAGCCGCCGCGATCAATGGAACCATCAACACCAGCATCCACACGTAGGGCTTGGGATCGAATCCCTGCCAGCGGAGGCCGTAAAAGTGCCCTGTCTTTCGGTCCATGAGCCGATACCAGATCCAAAGCGGCACAAAGATGGCGACCGCCGAGATCATGTTTCCTGCGCACTTCATCACAAAGTATCGCCATTGAGGATTGTCCACCAGACCGCCCGCGGAGTAGTAATAATAAAACCCCGCATCGAAGGAGAGCAGCCCTAAGCCGAAAAGACTTCGCACCCAGAAATCTCGTTTTCGCCAAAATTGTCCTTCTCCTTCGCTCCATGTCTGCCACAACAGGATCAGATAGTAAGGAACCCCATAAAAAGCCAAGTAGGCCAACATTCCCCATTCGCTGCCATTGGTCTTCGAAATGAGCCAGCGCTCCCCCGTCCGCTGTTCCCAACCTACATAATTGGCTAAGATGCATATTCCGATAAACAACAGTGTGCCGCCGTAGTAGCGCCAGGAAAAATCTTCCTTCCAATGTGCTGCAAGGTAACCCGCCACTGGCTTCAGGTCCTCCACAGGCCTGAGCCAAAAAGGAACTTGCTTGGAGTCCGCCGTTTTTCGAGGTGAGTCCATTGACTTGAGGTAACTGAGTTTGCGCAAAGTTGGGGAAACTTTGCCTCGCGACGGCAAAATGGACAAGGTAATCCTGCTTGTGGCACAAAAAATATCGTAGCGATTTGCCCTTTTTATTCCACTCAAAAATTTTCGTAGCGATCCCCTTTCTGGAAGTTTCCTTTGCTCTGTTCCTTGCTACGCAGCAATGCCACCACCCATAGCACCATCCCCACTGGAAAGAGCGCCGTGCTTACCAAGATAACTTCAGTCCTTGGGAGATATAGCGAGCTCGCAATGGCGACCAGTACAAGAAGTACAAGGGCAGTAGCAGCGATGCGGGACCAATTCATGGGCAAGTGCTCAAGGTGATGATTCGTCTGCGCGGTTGGTGGCTGCTATTGCCATATAGCTGGTCAAGCACCCCCGCCAAATGATGCGTTGCATACATCCTATTTCTAAACACCTTATATATGGATGAATGTTTGGCCAATTTGCTATTACAACAAATGAAATGATTCTCAATTTATGGAAGAAGATGAGATTGGGGACCGATGGATGAAGGCTAAGATCCTGATCAAAGCTGTTTGTTCCAGACCTTTTTGATCCTATTTTCCGAAATTTTTCTCCAAAAAAAATCACCAAATATCTCAGGTAAGATGCCCCTTGATGCTTGGTGCTACCAACTGGAAAATCATAAATGGCAGATGGTTTAGATTTGCCTACGTTTGATTCGCCTTGGTCGGGCAGGTGCTAATGCCCACCAACGTGTAGAGGGGACAAACGCTCACCAAGCTAGTGGCTAAGAAGATAACCGCAAGCACACCCAACACGATAGCCAGGGTTCCGGAGATGACATTGGTAGCGAATAGCACCCCGACTACTGCAGCAAGCGTGATACGGAGAACTCGGTCGATGGACCCCATGTTCTTTTTCATGACGAGGATGATTTTATTCATGGAATGAATGAACGGCCAAAAAGAGCTGCTTAGAACCAATTTTCGATGGACCAAGCGATGAGCACGGCTAAGCCTGCGCATGCCAGGCAAACCCCCGCGAGTCGAGTCCACATGGGGACGTTTGTCTTGCTCATGCTACAAGAATAGGTAGGAATCAAGGCTCTTTTCGGTGACTAAAATCACACAGACAGCGCTTTTTTCTCGTCCCCCCAGCCGTCAATTCACAACCTGGCGCTCCCTTGCTCTAAACCATCAGCGAGTTGACTTTCAGCTTTTTCAGTTCACGACCTTTCCTTTTCTGATGTTGCCCAGGTCGTATGACTTACCCTCCCTTCACAGCATCCCTAAAAAATTATGATTGGGTAGAGAACAAATTCCCAGTATGTTTGTCCTTGAATCGGTTCTACAGACCAAAGACTTAAGCGCAAGTCACGCGTAAAGTTGGAGGCAGTTGGGATCGCATCATCACAGGGGTGCCCAAGCTTTCGGATAGGATCCGCAAGCGCTTGAGGGCTGAGATCATACCCTTCGAACCTGATCTGGGTAATGCCAGCGTAGGGAGAAAGGGTGGTCGCATTGTTTTCGGAGGATCCCTGCCTCCGGGAAGTGTCACCATCAATTGTTTTCGACATGTTTCGTTTTCTCGGGCAGCTTTTGCTGCTATGTGTGCCGGGATTTGTTCTCGCACAATCCACTGTCAGCGGCACGATTGCCGACAGCCGTGACAGGCAGGCCTTGGCCGATGTGCGCATCGTCGTCGAAGGCCAAACTTTTCGCTCCGACGAGAAGGGCAAATTCTCTCTTCCAATTCCTGAAAATGAAGCCGTTACGCTTCAATTTTTCCTCGATGGCTACACGAGCCTAAGCCTTCCACTGCGGACCAAAGCAGGCAAAGACTTGACGCTGGACGTGCAGCTCGTGCGCAATGACTACCTCACTGAGGAAGTCCTTATTTCAGCCACCCGCGCCAGCGAAAAGACTGCTACCAGCTACGCCACGATGTCGGCCAGCGACTTGCGCAGGATCAATGTCGGGCAAGATTTACCAGTGCTGCTCGACCAACTTCCTTCCACGGTTGTGAATTCCGACGCTGGAGCTGGTGTGGGCTACACGGGCATTCGGATTCGAGGATCTGACCCGACCCGCACAAATGTGACCATCAATGGCATTCCCCTCAACGACCCGGAATCTCACGGAGTGTTTTGGGTCAATTTGCCAGACCTTGCTTCTTCTGTCAATTCTATTCAAGTGCAGCGGGGCGTCGGCACCTCAACCAATGGCGCAGCAGCCTTTGGGGCCTCCATTCACATTGAGACGGCTACGGTGAAACCAGAGGCGTACGCTGAAATTTCAAATTCTTATGGATCCTTTAATACCCGGAAACACACCTTGCTGGCGGGAACAGGATTGATTCGGGAGCGATTTTCCATCGATGCACGCCTCTCTCAGATTGGCTCAGATGGATGGGTCGATCGAGCCTCTTCTGACTTGCGCTCCTACTTTGTTTCGGGCGGGTATTACGGCAAAAAACACCTCCTCAAAGCCGTGGTCTTCTCCGGTTCGGAGCAAACCTACCAATCGTGGTGGGGAATTCCTGAATCATACCTCGACGACCCTGTTCTGCGTCGCAGCAATTACTACACCTACGACAACGAAACCGACAACTACACCCAGCAGCACTATCAACTGCATTATTCCTACCAGCCGAGTACCATGTGGACGCTGCGCAGTTCCCTGCACTACACGAGAGGATTTGGGTATTATGAGCAGTTTCGAGAAGGTGAAGACTTGGCGGATTATGGATTTGAGCCAATTCGATTGATCAGTGGGGAAAGCGACACCATCACCAGTACCGATCTCATTCGCCGCCGCTGGCTCGACAACCACTTTTATGGAGCAATCGCGTCGCTGGAAGCCCGCCCAAAGGAAGGCCTCGTTCTGACCTTTGGCGCTGGATGGAATCAATACATTGGGGACCATTTTGGCGAAATTATCTGGGCACAATATGCCGGTCCGACAGCCATTCGCGATCGGTATTATGAGAACCGAGGGTTCAAAACCGATGCGAACGCATTTGCCCGTGGCACCTGGGATTTCAGTGCCAAATTCTCTGGCTACCTCGACTTGCAGGCCCGGACTGTCGACTATCGATATGGAAACTTCGCCCTGGATGGCCCGGGCGTGGACAATGATCAGCGGCTTATCGAAGGCGAAGCCAACTATTTGTTTTTCAATCCCAAGGCTGGCCTCACCTGGCAAATCGCCCATCGCCAGCAAGCCTATGCTTCATTTGCGGTGGCCCATCGCGAGCCTGTCCGCTCGGATTTCATCGACGCCGCTGAGGGTCGTATTCCTTTGCCCGAGCGCCTCAACAACTTAGAAGCAGGCTATCGATTCCAGGGAACGGAGCTATCGTGGTCGGCCAATCTGTATTTCATGGATTACGAAAATCAGCTCGTGCTCACAGGCAACATCAACGACGTGGGCGGTCCAATACGTGAAAATGTCGCCGACAGCTACCGCGCCGGCATTGAATTGCAAGGAGCTTGGCAGATCGCAGATCGCTTGAGAATCAGTGCCAATACCACCTTTAGTCGCAACAAAATCGCCAGCTACACTGAGTATTTGGTCAATTACGACGACTTCAGCCTCGTGGAGACTCAATACGAGCGAAGCGATATCGCCTTCTCCCCCAACCTCATCGCGGCGGCACAACTCAGCTATCAGCCCCTCGCAGGGCTGGAATTGAGCTGGCAAAGCAAGCATGTCGGGCGTCAATTTCTCGACAACACGGGCTCGCCCGATCGGTCACTCGATGCTTTTTTGGTCAATGATCTGCTTGTGAACTACGTCTTGACGACCACTTGGGCCAAGGAAATTCGGATCGGGATGCAAGTGCGGAATTTGCTCAACGAGGCCTACGAACCAAACGGCTACACCTTCAGCTACCTTTTTGGGGGAGAGACTTTCACCGAAAATTACTATTATCCCCAAGCTGGCAGGCACTTTATGGCCCAGTTCAGCTTGTCTTTTTGAGCGCGAGATGAAGGATGAATCATCTTCCACATCCACTTCTTGATTAACAAGAGCCACCTGCTTTGACGTGGCAGGTGAAAAGCACCCATCATCACATGGAGTTTCTACCATTTTCACAGATCGACGCTCACAAACCATGTGCTGTGGTGGATTCCCGGCATCCGGCGGCTGCAGCTACCTTATCGCACTGGCGAGGGGCTGCGGTCCCGGAGTATCTTCGGGCCGATACTTCCACAGAAATTGTACTGCGGGCATTGGGAAGGCGTCATCCTTCCACACAGCTGCCCTACGTCAGCAACAATCATTTCGACATTGATGGTTGTTTGGGCGTGTGGTCATTGATTCACCCTTCACTTGCCTTAGCGAATGCTGATGTCTTGGCTCAGGCTGCACTCATCGGAGATTTTCGCGAGTATGACCCCGCGCATCCCGCCGCTGATCTGGCACTCAAGCTGGTTTGCTGGATCAATCATGCCGAGAAAAGACACTTCTACGTGCCATTTGGCGACAAGCAGGAAGCCGTCGCTTGTCTCGAGAAGTACGCCTACTTTTTGCCACTTATCGCCAATTTTCTGAAAAATCAAGTTGAATTTAAGGAACAATGGCAGGGCGAATACCAGCAAGTGAAGGAGGATCTGGCATCTTTGGAGGCGAATGGTACGCGTGAAATGCTGAAAGACATTCGCCTGCTTCGAATCTGTCATCCAAGACCCTTGCATTACTATGCTTTGTTTCATGCGTCAGCCCAAGCAGACATGGTGCTGATGCAATTCTCTGAGCAACGCTACGAATTGGAATATAAATACAGCACCTGGGTGGACACTACCACTCGTAGCATCTTCCCTCGACTGTCATTTGGTCCGCTGGCAGCGCGACTCAATGCACGCGAGAACTCGGCGCTGCAATGGCAGGGGCAATCGATCATGGATACAGGACCTTCCTTGCGCCTTGGCGGCAAAGAATTGACCAAAGCAGCGCGATTTGCACACCCTTTCGAGCGAGAAATCCACAGCTCCAGCATAGATCCTGAAAGCTTGATGCAGGAAATCACCCGCCACTACAGAGAAGCCTATGCAGGCATTGAGACGAGGACAAGATGGACATGGGCTGGCATGCGGTCAGCAAGTGAGCGGAGATGGCAGGCGCCAGATTTATGATTTTACCACTAAGAAAGTAAGAACACTTAGAGACACTTAGAAATCCCTGAACCTTAGTGCCCTCAGTGGCTTAGTGGTAACATCACCCCGCAAGAGAAAAAGCATTTCACTCTGAGCACGAAAACATTTGGTGGAAGAAATAGACTATCGTAGTATTGCGATGGAAATCGTGCACCCGTCGTGCACAACCACTGTGTCATTCAACCGCCCAACGCTCATGCAACAGTTTCGCATTTTCACTTTTCTCGGCCTCAGCGCCTGCTTTGCTCTCGGCTTATGGTCCTGCGAAGACCAACCATCCGAGCAGTTAGCAACCACGCAAACGACCAGTGTGGCTTCAGCCCCTGCGACCGTTCAATTGACCCTTCGACCTGAAGTCCTCGCCTATGCAGAAGGAATTTCGGCTGAGTTTGATCAAATTCCTGAAGAGCGCAAGCGTGCTTTGAAAAAAATTGCCCTCTATGTCAAAAGCCAACATTCCGCAAACCAGGAAGCTCGCTTGACCTTCATTTGCACTCACAACTCGCGCCGTAGCCACATCTCTCAGATCTGGGCTTCTACAGCTGCAGCTTATTATGGCATCAATGGCGTGGAGACTTATTCTGGAGGTACGGAGACTACTGCCTTCAATCCACGTGCGGTAAATGCCATGAAAAAAGCTGGATTTGCCATTGAGACGATGCAAGAAGGGGACAATCCGATCTATGCTGTCAGCTACGCCCAGGGTGCTGCTCCTTTGCAGGCCTACTCCAAGAAGTATGATGCCGATGGCAACCCGACCGAAAATTTCTGTGCAGTGATGACCTGCTCGGAGGCCGACAAAAACTGCCCCGTTGTGGCAGGAGCTTCTCTCCGCGTAGCCATTCCATATGAAGATCCCAAAGCATTCGATGGCACGGATCAAGAAGCTGCAAAATACACAGAGCGCAGTGAGCAGATCGCCCGAGAAATGCTCTACCTGTTTTCTCAAGTCAAGGGCTGAGGAGTGACCTGCGACTTTCTGGTTCGGCCATCTTTGGCTGCGACGAGGAGGCGCTAGTTTATTCATATGACCTACCCCTAACTCTGCATCCATGCTTAGTCAACTCAATACTTGGGTAGAAACCCAGCTTGCAGCCGACCAAGTGGGCCCCGGCGCCTTCTTTTTTCTATTCATCGGAGGGGTTTTGGCCAGCTTGCTGCCTTGCACCTATCCCCTCTACCCCATCACCATCAATGTCTTGCGGGGCCGTGGGACAGCCAATCGGGCGTTTTTGCATCCGCTGATGTACTATTTCGGACTTGCTACGATCTATCTGGGATTCGGGCTGATCGCCGGTGTCACTGGTGGCGCCTTCAATGAGGTGATGCGCTATCCGGTGACCAATCTTGTGATCGCAGGCATCCTATTGGTCATGGGCTTGGCAGCTGCTGGCTGGTTGCACCTACCCTGGTTCAGCGGTGGAGCAGACCCCAACAAGCGCCAAGGACTTTCGGGCACTTTCTTGATGGGTCTCGGCGCAGGGCTTCTGGCTTCTTCATGCGTAGGACCTGTGGTCATCAGCGTGTTGGTGGGGCTGGTGAGTCAGGCTGGAGGCGTTGTTTCTGTCGGGACAGTCGCTGTGGCTGCGGTAAAAATGTTTGCATTTGGCTTGGGCCTGGGCATTCCTTTTCTGCTGATCGGCATTTTCGGCGTCAAGCTCCCAAAATCCGGTACTTGGATGCAGTATGTGCAAATGGCATTGGGCCTGTTCATCATTTATTTTGCTTACACCTACCTTGAAAAGGCTTTGCTGACTTGGGGTTTTGATCCGGGAGCAGTCTCCGCCATCGGCATGGGTACGCTGCTATTCTTGCTCGCCGCCTATCGGGTGCAAGGCAATGGAGCGAATGGATTCGAGCGAATGGAGCGCTCCTTGTGGTCGCTGTTGGTGCTGGTGTCTGCGCTGGTCGTGCTCCGCGGTATGATTCCAGCGGGCTTGACCCACTCGACGGGTGCATCAGCATCGGTATCCTCTGGTGGCATCACTGAGCAAAAAGGAAACCTCACCTGGTACCTGGATCGTGAAGCAGCTTATGCTGCGGCAAAGCAGAGTGGCAAGCCCGTGTTCATCGACTTTTTCGGAAACTGGTGTGCCAACTGTAAAGCATTTGAGCGATTGGCCCAGGAAAATCCGGTATTGAATGCCTCCTTGCAAAAGGCCATTTTGCTGAAAGTGTATGACAGCTCCGACTTATTCAAAGAATATCGTGACGACCCTCGATTCCCTGAACTAAAAGTGGGCCTGCCCTTTTTTCTGATCACCGATACCGGAGGGAATTTGCTCTACAAGACCAACGACTACCTCAAAACGGAAGAAATGGGCTTGTTTTTGGAAAATTAAGTTGAGGGAAATTGTGGAAATATTTAGTTGAAGACAAGCTCTGCCATTCTTATTCAACACGTCATCATAATAGCCCGGCCCGTAGCTGGGCTATTGTGTTGTGGGGAACTCGCCATCGGATGTTGCGCTCACATTGGCGTCATTCACACTCACAAAACCGCAACTCCATCTCTCAGGGTATTCCCTGATTTATTGGCTTGAGGGAAACTCTTGGCCCATGATCGCTTATATTTACTCAGCGGTGGTTGAGCGAATGTCTGATCATTTCTCCCTGCTCGCTCTCCGCTCGTTCCCGCAGGCAGCAACCATGATCCTAAAAATTCTGATTGGCGCCACCTCAGCAAGTCAGACATATGGAAATTTCCCTCACATATTCCACGATCTACCACATCGGAAAGGTGCTGGCTTTCTTGTGGCTGCTAGCAAGTATTCCACTTTCCAGCATGGCGCAGCGTCCAGCGCTGATCGATAGCTTGCGGAGCGAATTGTTGGCTGCCGAAGTTGATAGCAGTAAAATCTACTGGCTTCATCGGCTCACGTGGAATCTCATTTCCAACGATTCCCATCAGGCGCAGCAATACAATGCGCAAGCACGCAAGTTGGCAAATGAGCGGGGTGACTCGATGGCGATCGCGCGGTCCGACCATTATGAAGGCTTGATTCAGCGCTTTTTGGGCAATTATCCGGCGTCTATTGCGGCGCTAGAGCGCGCCTTGGATCGCTACGAAGCCTGGGGCTTGACAAGCGCCTCCACAGGAGCCATTTTCAACCTCGGAGTGGTGCATGGTCTCATGGGCAACTACGAGGAGGCTACCACATACCTTTACCGCGAACTGGCGCTGAATGAATCGCTTGGTAAATGCGAAGCAGTAGGCAACACCCTCAACAGCCTTGGCTCAATTAGCCGCAAAATGGGTCATCCCGAAGAAGCCCTTCAGCATTATGCGCGAGCCGAAGAGATTCTACAAAGTTCGAATGACCCGATCGAGCTTGCCAATGTGCTGAGCAATACTGGCGGGGTGTATTTCGATCTGGGAAAGCTGGAAGTAGCAGCCACTTACTTTCAGCGGGCGCTCGCCATCGACCTTCAACACCAAGACCGCTGGGGCGCTGCGTATAATCTTCATCGACTGGGGGTTCTCCACGAAGAAATGGGACAACTCGACAGCGCCGCGATGTACCTCGTGCAGGCCCTGGAGATTCGCAGGAAGTTGGGACAGAAAATGGAGATGGCCGAGACGATGATCGCAACAGGCTCGGTATGGCATGCCAATGGCCATCCTGCGAGGGGCATTGCTTTGATTGAGGAAGCCCTCGTGATTGCGGAAGACCTTCGGGCATTTGGTACGCAGACCACTGGGCACTGGAAGCTGGCGACACTGCTCCATCGGGAGGGGAAGATGGCAGCCGCTTATCAGCATCTCGCATCTTACACCCGGCTGAGGGACTCCGTGTTGACCCAAGAAAAACTCCGCATCACGTCGGAGCTGTCAGCGAAGTATGAGACAGAAGTCAAGGATCGTCAACTCGCTGAGGTTCAAGTAGAAATCACGCAGGCAAATGCGAAAGTCCAGCGGCAGCGGATTTTGCTTCAGCTTGGCATGGCAGGCTTTCTGGCCTTGGGAGCCTTTGTCGCCATGCTTGTTTGGGCTTTTGTAGAGCGAAAAAAGCGACATGACCAGCGCCTGTTTCAACTTCAGCAAGCGCAGGAACTCAGTGCCCTGAAAAATGTCATGACTGGAGAGGAAAAGGAGCGCAATCGGATCGCAAGAGAACTACACGATGGACTCAGCAGCCTTCTCGCGGCGATCAAGCTGCAATTTAACGCGGTGCAGCAAAGCTCGCCGGGCTTGCTCGACCATCCCAGATTCAACGACGCACTTGGAGCACTGGACGATGCGAGCCGCGAGATTCGCCGAATCGCCCATAACATGATGCCAGAGATCCTGATCAAATATGGCCTGGCAGAGTCGCTTCAGGAATTCGTCAATGGAATCAACCATAGCTCCGACCTCCATGTCGAGTTCACGCACTTCGGAGGACAAGAGCGCCTTCCTGATCAAATGGAGTTAATCATTTACCGCGCTGCTCAGGAACTTCTCAACAACATGATCCGACACAGTCAGGCCTCCGAAATTCTCCTACAACTCAATCAGCACGAAAACTCCGTCATTCTCACGGCAGAAGATAATGGGGTGGGATTTGATCCGCACGCTGCCTTTGATGCTGATGGAATGGGCTTAAAAAACCTTCGCTCCCGCGTCCAATACCTTCAAGGGCATCTTTCGATTGAATCTACGCCAGGGCGGGGAAGCTCCTTTTTTATCGAAATCCCCTTATCAGCACCTTCAATTGGATCATGATCAAAGTAGCTATCACCGACGACCACTTGCTGATCATCAATGGGATCAAGGAGCTGCTGGCCAATGTGCCGCATTTTCAATTTGTGGGGCAATTTCTGACGGTGACCGACACGCGCGAAGGGTTGGCTGCATCTCTCCCAGATGTGCTTTTGCTCGACATCAACCTTCCCGATGGGGATGGCATTCAACTGTGTCGCGAGCTTACCCGCGACTTCCCGACCCTGAAAGTGCTCGCACTGACGACCTACAACCAGACGGTACTTGTCAAAAATATGATGAAAAATCGTGCTTCTGGCTATTTACTCAAAAATACGACACTCAAGGAATTACAAGAAGCGATCGAAACGGTGTATCGGGGAGAGCAATATTTGCAAGCAGAAATCAAAGAAGCGCTCATTCGGGACTCCATTGGCGGCACAAGTCTGGGGAGCCAGTTTCGCCCAAAGCTCACCCGCCGCGAAAAGGAGGTGCTACAGCTCATCGTAGACGAACTCACGACACAGGAAATCGCAGACCGACTTTTTCTTTCTCCCAAGACCGTGGAATCCCACCGACTCAATCTGCTGCAAAAGTTGGGCGTTCGTAACACTGCTGGAATCGTGAAGGCAGCCTTCACGCAGGGCCTTTTGGAACCTTAGCGAGTTCGAGGCATTTTGACTCAACACATCTACCCTCGCCGCAGGTAGGGGAATTCCCCCAATTTTAACAAAGGGCATTCTTCCGGAGTGAAAAATGAAGAGAGAAGAAGAGCTTTGACTAGATCACAAGCCCCTCCTTCACCTTACTTTTTCACCCATGTATTCTTCACTCGCTTTCGTTTTTCTCCTATGCCTAACCATCCCTACCAAAGCACAACAATTGGTCAGCACCGCCGGTGATCTCCAAGCTGGAGCCAGCGTTCAAGCGACTTTCAGTGTGGGAGAATTTGCCGTGCAAACCCTGACGGGCACCACCATGCTAACGCAGGGATTTCAGCAGCCATACACATCTGTCACCGACCTCTCTGCTCCCTTCATCGAAGGCTTTTTCGCCTATCCCAACCCGGTGCATGCTCACTTGATGCTTGCTGTGTCGGCCCCCGGCTGGTATCAATGGCAGGTGTTTGATCTTCATGGAAGGCAGGTCCTCAGCGGAAATACCCTGCTTGCCGAAGAGATTGCCCTCTCGATGGAACGGCTGGAGCCTGGACATTATGTGCTGCAAGTGAGCCAATCTGAGACGGGTGCTGCCGCACGACATCGATTTCTCAAAGCGAATCCTTGATTTTTTTCAATTTCAACACATCTAAACAAACCCTTGACATGAAAACCTTCCTAAGCTTCACTTTCCTCATTTGTATTTTCCTGCTGGATCTTCACGCACAACCAGACCTATTCAATTATCAGACGGTGCTGCGATCGCCCCAAGGCCAGGTTTTGGCAAACCAAGATGTGGCTTTTCGGATGTCGATCCGTGAAGGTTCTGCCAATGGCAATGTCGTGTATCAAGAGACGCACAGCACGCAGACCAGCGAACTGGGTTTGATAGCGCTTCAAATTGGGGGTGGGAGCAGCACCGGTGACCTGTCGGATGTAGATTGGAGTGAAGACACGCACTATTTACAAGTGGAATTGGATCCCGCTGGCGGCAATGCTTACGAAAATCTGGGTAGCACCCAGCTTCTCAGTGTGCCGTATGCCATGCACGCACAAAGTGCCGAAAATGTGGACGATGCCGATGCTGATCCTACGAATGAGCTGCAGACACTCAGCTTAAGTGGCAATTCCCTCTCGATCAGCCAGGGAAATTCCGTGACACTTCCTGGAGGTGATGCCCCCGACCCAAAGTCTGTTGCGAAGGCTTGGGTGAATTTTCCGATCGTTGGCACGCCCAACCTGAACTTTGATGCTTATAATGTCAGCACTACCAGTGTGACCGGCACGGGGATCAGGGTGGTAGGTTTTCCTCCCGGGCTATTTTCTACGGGTACCAATCCGGCAATGGTCTGCCAAATCCGAAACGATACCGCCCCGGGATTTTGTGTGGTCACTTCTGGTTCTGCGCCAAGCCAGGTCACGGTGCGCACATACAATGCCAGCGGCGTTCTCACCAACAAGGAATTTAGCTTGATTGTATTTGGGCGATAGCGGCAGATTGGCCCGAAAAAAGCTTCAACACCCTGATTTAAACGGATCATCACCCACCATGCCCAACCCAATCACTTCGGCTCGATGGTCGATGTGGATGGGTTGGTCAATTACTTTATGTTTTTTAAATACCACTTACTCAATTCTTCTGAGTTCTGGCCCCTATGACCTTGCTATCCACTGCGGCAAATGACGTCATGCTTCGAAACATCTGCGTCTAACGATGACGCAGCGAGGCGGCCTGTTCGATCATGATAGCATTCAACTACTGGCAGTGGGTCATGAATGCTGGTTTTGTACGCCTACTTTGCAAGGAATAGCAAAACGACACGCACCTCGAAACAGGAATTTTTCACATCGATTTCTTCAGGACCAACACCTTGTCTGATTGGTCATTCGGTACTTTTACTTTCCCTCCTTGGATGTTCTCTAAGCTTATCTCTGCGCCCGTTTCCACATTCATCCAACGCGCCACATAGTTGCCAGTTGGAAGGTCCAGGGTGAGATCATGAGTTTTCGTCGCCATTGATTCCCAGTACACCACCCAAGTGCTTTCGCTGTCGCTCAGGGCCAGCGTCGTAGCGCCGGGGGCAGCACTCACCACGCTGACATCCGGTTTTAGTCGCACAAAATCAAGCGATTCCATGAAGGTTTTGAGGATCCCAATCTGCTTCCTCAGCAAAGGGCTTCCGCCTCCTGGCGACTGATAAGAGCTGTCTTGACCATTTTCGAAGCCTACGGAGAAGGAGTAGTCCAAGTGACTAAACAGTGCCCCACCGGCCATCAAAAACTGCCACGCTTGGCGTCTATAGGTAGCGTCTTTCCCGCCTGCGAAGCCAGTTTCATTGAATCCGATCACTTTGTCGAGGTAGTAGTTATCGCTCACTGAGCGCGGATAGGCGTAGTGAAAGGTGAAGATGTCGATTTGCGGATCGGGGTCGGTGATGGGGTAGTAAAAGTTAGAGACATTCTGAGAAATCAGGTGCTGGTTGGGCAATTTGCTTTCTTCGTCCTTGATCCAACTGGCCACGCGCCGCTGCCAGTCGTTCGAGGCCCGCGACACCACCTGAATGATGTCCGTCCAGGGGCTACTGCCGTAGTCGTTTCGGGTAAATACGACCTCTGTCTGGTCCGCCCAAGGCTCGTTTTGAATCTCGAAATAGAAATTGCCGAAGCCATTGAGCTCCTGCACCAGCTTGCGCACATATTTTTCCTGCCAAGCAAGCAATTCCCCGTTATTCAACGAATTCACCTCTGAAGCTGTCAATTGGGCCGTGCTATTGATATTGTTCTGGGGATTCAACGGACTATAGTTCCAGCCACCATCGTAGTGAGACGAAAAAAGACAGACCTCCACCATCACATCATTGTCGCGGGACAGCGACATAAAATCTTTGAGTCGGGCAAAGTAGGCGCCGTCCCATTGTTGGAGGTCAAATTTATTACCTCCCAGGGCAAAGCCAGGCTCCGCACTCCGCTTCCAAGGCAGGATGACCCTGCCATCCATCGGAGCCAAAGTATTCTTCTTGATACCAAAGTCGCCTTGCTTTTCTATATATGCGCCAGTAAAGAGCCGAGTATGATTCAAGCCTTCACTTCCGAGCGTCTTTAGGTAGGTGTGATAATCAAAATCCAGGTTTACAACTGCCCCATAATGCTCGGCAGAGCCGATGATGATCATGGGCTCCCCTTGGTACTGGAAATAGTGAGGATTTTCCGGGTGAAGCCGAAGGATGCTTTGGCCCTGCGCCAATTGCCCAAATAGGCTGCAAAGGAGAAGCAGGAATGAAGTGGTTTGCATTGGGAGGGGGTAAAGGGAAGAATATCTTGGGCCTAATATAGGATTTCCCGACAAAAAAAATGGTGACCTCACTGCGCAGTTCTCGGCTAGTGTTCTGAATCGGCTAAATATATTGAAGTAGCTCTTCGACTAGCTTAAAAACGGTTGTTGTTGACTCTTCCTTTGCAGGATTCCTGTGATCAAATTGTTTGAGGTTTCTTTTGGCTCTTTTGATCGCTAATTGTCTTCTTTCTTTTTGGTTTTTTTCATCGATTCCTTCAAAAAGTTCAAAAATATCTTCGGTTATGATTTTGCTTTTGGTACAATCATACATCGATTTGTATGGTTTGAGTATTTAGTTAATTTTACCATTGTAATCGTCTCTGTGCATACCACCGCCTTAGTGGTCATCAAAGTGCAATATGATCTAATATTCAAAAGCTTGATTGGAATAGGCAACCCCAAAGTTGTTGGTTATTGCTAGTGAAATGGCTTGATTGAAATCAACATCAGGAAAATCATCTTTGTCGAAAACGCACCAAACTTGTTCATACGACCCTTGTTTTGCAATCTGAATTGCTCTATTCACAAGCGATACCGTATTGAACCCCTCTCCTACCGACTTGATGGTTGCTGATGAAAGCCTAAATTGTCTGAAATAGGATGGCTCGGTAATTTCCCCTTCACAGACAATCAAAATTGTAGGCTATTCTGCTAATATTGGCGCTGGCCGTTCAAAAGATTTCTCAGTTCTCCTATTTGCTTTGAGTTGTTCTTTATGCCTTCTTTTTGATTCGATTTGTTTAGCTTTTTTGGCCTTCATTTTCGTACTGCGGTAGGATATCATTCAAGTTATCAAAAAAACCTAGAAATGGAATGGCTCCATATTTGCCTCGAATATAATTCTCTTCAAAAGATTCTGTTTTTCTTACTTCATCGGACCTAAAGTCTGCTAAAGAATAAAGTTTACCTTCACCAATTTTATTCTTTTCAGTGAACCAAATTTGGTCACGCCTGAACAATCCTGGGTTCAATAGATTTGTGTCGTGAGTATTAAAAATTAATTGTGCATGATTTCTATTTAATTCTACTGAATTAAACATTGACACAATTTTACGAACCAGATTAGGATGTAACTTCGAATCAAGTTCATCAATTACCAAGGTATAGCCATTCTCGATAACATCTAAAATGGGGCCTGAAAGTGCAAAAAACTTCTGTGTTCCGGATGATTCATCATCTTCCATTGAGAAGTTAACCATGTCGATTGGATGATGTTGAGAATCGTATTTTTTGTGAGCTGTGAGAACATCTGAAATAAATTCAACCTTTTCTTCATTGACTTCATTTATCAATTTCTCTCGCACTTCTTTAGATAATTCCTTGGGCAGCTTGTCAATTTCCAGCTTTTGAAGCGTTATGTCTTGAATGCCTAAGTCGGCCGCCTTCAACATGGCTAAGATTCTCGCCTTATACACTGGGTCTTCTGTTCTGACCATCGTAAAACCTTGATATCCAGACTCATTAAGCCATGATATCGTTTTTAGTTGCTTAAACCATTCGATCACCGAAATAGAAATCGAGTCATTGAATTGTGCTGAAACAGAAAGTAGCAAGGCATTGTCCCTAACTAACCCTTCTTTAATAACAGCTTTTCCTTTTTGAAAATTTCTGTCGTGAGTTTCAAATTGAAGTCCTTCTCTGTAAAATAATTCGACCTCTTTGGTTTTTGGCTTATGATACAGCCATTCTGAGATCACAATATTTTTATCCACCTCAAATCCATAACGATACAAAACGTCTTTATGTGTAAAAACTACTTCAAATTCAGAGGGAAGTTTTTCACTTTCGTTATTTAATCGGAATGGTTCAACTTCAATTTTATCACCTTTCTGCGTGTCTTTTGAACTCGTGATGACAAAATGTTTCATGAAAGCAAGTGCTTCGAAAAGCTTACTTTTCCCGCTTGCGTTCGCTCCGTAAACAACAGCACTTTTTAAAATTCTGAGGTTGAATTTTAGATCTTGGCTGATGTTATCGGCTTCGTGTGTGTCTTTGTCATAATTAGACGCAACAAGACTCAGTGTCGCTCTCTCTTTGAACGTTTTGAAATTCTTTATTGAAAATTGTAGAAGCATAATTCAGTTCATAAATGAAGATCCTCCGTGATTATAGCTTTTATTTTGATTTATCTTGAATAATAGTACATGTTATTAGCTGATTCTTTCAGAAAACGTGATTTATTCTTCATTCATAGGGCTTTCCATTAACATCTGAGCTACTTCCTCACAGCTTTTATAACCAATGCTCCGTGACAGTCAAGGTGGATACCTTCACCCCATCATTCCATGAGTTGCTATGAAAAAAGACCGAGCGCAGCCCTCTGAGCCACCTCGCCTCCGAATTCATGCCGCAATTACCATCACCAACCGGATGACTTCTCGCTTTCCGGTATTTTGATTCGACAACTCCACCAGGACAACGTATGGCCCCACCGGCAGTCGCTGACCTGCATCCGAACGACCATTCCAAAAGATGCTACCCTCACCGGTCCCAAGAAGTTCCTGATTTCTCAACACCCTCACGACCCGCCCAGACCTATCCATGATCGTGATCCGCGCATTCATTCCCTGCTCTGAGAAGTCGTAGCGAATGGCCAGTAGATCGTCCACACCATCGCCATCGGGGGTAATGGTAACGGGGTCAAGCCACACAGGCTGATCTTCTCGACCGCCAGGGGATTCCGCCTGAGAATTTGGGTAGCCAGGAGTGGCAAATCGAACAGTACTAGCCGCAGAGTGCCAGTTGTCACGCTGACTCGCCGGAACCTTAAAGGATATCCTTTCCAAAGACACCCCGTCTTCTGAGCGCAAATCGGGGTAGTGAAAGTCGTCTTCGTAAGCAAATCTTTCCAGAACGAGGCCTCCGTTCGTGAACAATACCACCTCTCCCGCTGCATCGTCATAAGTCGGGAAACCACTCATTTCATGAAAATTTGCCCATGCGGGCGGCAAATACGTCGCCTGTTGGAAAGCGACATCGCGCGTCAAGCACAAGTACTGTCCCGGCAAAAATAGCCTCCCCTCGACAGAAACGGGATCTGTGTCAAAGATGGAATCCGTACCAGGATAGATCTCCCCTATTTGTAATTCGGCCAAGTCCAATACCTTGCTGGAAACATTGTAGATCTCGACAAAGTCACTCCCTCCAGTGAAAGGATTAGGGAGCACTTCGCTGATGAGGATATCGCCAATCGCTGCCGGAACTGGCCGCCCAAATAACAGGCTGTCGGTGAGCAAGTTGCCACTGCAATCTGAGACTTGATCGACCAATAGGGTGAGAAGGGTATTTTCTGGAAAGGCATTTCCAAAAAGCAACACCACCTCCTGGCGATTTATATCCGAGGCAGCAGCCGAAAAGGGCTGTACATTATCTGGCAAGACGGTATAGCGCGCTGACTCTTCGAAGCTTGGGCCCATTTCCTCAGAAAAGGTGAGCACCAGGGTTTGTTCATCCAAAAAGCGCAACGCTACCAACCTGGGCGACTCCGTGTCTTCAAAAGGTCCATTCACGGAGTTGAGCTGGCCGGGTGTGCCACCCGTCGAGGAGTTGCTTGCCTGCCAGTTTCCGGGCAAATTACAACCACTGAGAGAGGAATTGATCTTTTCGAGGGTATAACCTCCCGACGACTTTGCAGGATCTCGATACCATGAAAGTTGATACGACACCTTGTCCCAAAGCTCCCCGTTGGCACCATACAGGAAAATATCGTCTCCCGCATTGTTAAGGTTGGGCAACCCCCCTACGGCAATCACCTGCCCATATCCAGCGAATGCTGCTGAGTCCCGTCGATCACACACGATAGCGTAGGCCCGAGGTGCCAACGTGACATTGTCCCAGTGTCTGGTAGGTCCACCGTCCGAGACCCCACCACCGCTGATGTCCAGAAACTGGTCAGTAGCGTTATAAATTTCAAAAAACTCTGCCTCAGGAAGCCCGACCACAGGGGTTTCATCTGCCATGATCTCATTGATCAATACCTGAAAAGGTTGCGCTGCCACACCCTTGACCACAATCGCAGAATCGCTGATGAGCGCCACTCCAAAGCAGGAAGTTTGCATGCTCACGCGAAGGGTTAAGGGCCTTCCATCGGGGATCACACCCCCGAATGCCAAAGAAACACAGCGCGATTCAGGGTCTAACACCTCCACTTCTTCTGGCACCCCCAACTCTAGCAGTTCGTAGCGACTCACGTCTTCCAGCGTTTGCTGGCTCATGGGCTGGCTGAAGCACACTTGCACCAGATTGGGTCCGATGATTTGCGCTTGGACAATTTGAGCAGGGCGAAGGTCATGCGCCGGATCATACAGGCTGTTGGTGCTGCCGGGAGTGCCACCGATGGTTGCTGTCGATCCATCCCAGTTTACACTCGTCGGGCAGTCAAGAACTTCAGGATTGATCATTTCAAGGGAAAATCCTCCAGCAGCCTTTCCCGAAACAGAAAAAAACCTTGTTGAATAGCTCACACTGTCCACCAATGTGCCATCAGGAGCACGCAACGACAAGGTAGTGCCACTATTGACTAGCACTGGCCAACTTGCTACGCCGACAATCGGTGGATACGCCGCAAAAGCAGCCGTGTCTGAGTTGCTCAACAGGCTGACAAGTCCCCCCGGAGGCAAACGATAAGCGCCAATGTTACCTGTGGTCGTACGGCTGCTAATAGTCCATCCGGTGAGATCAAGGGTGTCGGAAAAACGGTTGAGCAACTCTATAAATTCTACCTCGGGAAGTCCTTGACTAGGAGTAGGGTCTGCGAAAATCTCGTGAATGCGCAGCATCCCAAACTGGTATTGAATCGGGGCCTGGTAACTAAACGAACGCCCGGAGCCGGGCGGAATGACATTTCCCGCTACATCCGCGATTTGAGACACCGTGACAAAGTAGGGTACCTGGTCCAAAAATGGCGATGCAAATTCTAGCTGCACCGAACTGGGTCCGAGCCATTGTGCGAAAAACGGGCTTCCAATCCCCTGATCCACGAAATAGTTCGCAGGATTGACCAAAGAACTGCTATCGATGGCTTCTGAAAAAGACAGAATGAGCTCATTTTCACTGGACGTGATGGCACTTTGCAGGCTGGGGGGCGTAATGTCCAAATCCCAAGAACCGACATATAGATCATCGAAAAAAAAGGACTGATTGCGGGTACTGGAATGTCGAACAAAGATTCCGAGATATTCGCCCGTGGCATAGGTGTTGTCCAGTACGCTCCCCTCCAATTGCCAAATTCCGCTATTTGACAAAGTCTCCATCGTCCAACTTCCTGTGACAGATCTCCGCACGCGAAGCGTGGTAGCCACTGCATCCCCTGCCCGACCCGCTACGCCATCGATCAGCTTGGTCAAGGAATTGCCATCCTGCCGAAAAAGGTCATAGCTATCGTCGTTGCCAGATTCTCCTGCTTGCACGAAATAGCCTTGAAGCGATCCGGACACTTGCTGGCTATCCGACAGGAGGTAAAATCGCAGATAGTTGGCCGTGCTGGGGGCGAATGCATAGTCCAACTCAATTCGCCATTCCAACTCTCCCAAGGCTGGCAACACCGTAGAAATAGCCAGGGTAGCAGTCGCGGCTGGACCATTACTTTGCAGCCTTCCGCTGGTCTGAGTGAACAACAGTGTGTCGCCTAGCCACAGCGGATCAAGAAAATTTCCATCGGAAAAGTCATCTTGAACCGTTTGTGCGACCGAAACACATGGAACAAGTAGGATGAAGAGCAGTAACAATCGAATCATAAGAGCCAGTGCTTAGCGCCGCGTCATGGCAGGAAATCAACTCTTTTCGTTTGCACGTTCGCAGCGCATCAATGATGATGTGGACCCGCATTTGCCTGATCTGAGCGGGATCGTAGGGCTAATCAGCTATTCATTTGTCTGTGTGTGTTTCACGACTTTGCAACGGAAGTTAAGCAAGATGTAGCAAGTTTCGAACGAATTCCAGAAAAAGTTCCTGCCTTCTGGCAGATGAAAATATTGGTGTAGATTTGTACTCATGGGCAGAAGGAACAAGGTAGAGCCGTTTACAGCAGAGATGACCCTGCTAGACGCGGCAACAGACGGTCGGGCAGTGGCCCGGCATGACAATCAAGTCGTGTTTGTAGAAGGAGGAGTACCAGGAGATATCGCGCTCGTCCATGTATATCGAAAGGAGAAGCAGCTACTCCTCGGAAAGGTCACACGACTGATCCAGCCCTCTGCGGATCGTATGGAGGCGGCTTGCATTCATTTCGAAACCTGTGGCGGATGCAAATGGCAGCACCTCGCCTACCCCGCTCAGCTTCGATTCAAAGAAAATCAAGTGCGCCAGGCGTTTCAACGAATCGCCAAAATGGAGTTGGAGGATTTCCTTCCCATTCTCGGCTCAGAAGACATCTATTATTACCGCAACAAGACCGAGTTTTCCTTCAGCAACGAGCGCTGGATCATCGATCGAAATGCGGAAACTGATCCCTCGGAGCACCGTGCTTTGGGCTATCACATGGCGCGCAATTTTTCAAAGGTCCTCGACATTGAGAGTTGCCTGCTTCACCATCCCGAGACCAACCTGATTCGCAATGCCGTGCGTGCGTTTACGCTAGCCAAAAATTATTCCTTCTACGATCACCATCGCCAAAGTGGATTCTTGCGAGAACTCGGCTTCAAAACTTCGCGACTTCGTCAGGAGCTCATGGTGATCCTCGTAGTGGGTGAAGGGAATGAAGAGGCG
Organism: Bacteroidota bacterium; assembly: GCA_036835375.1. Lineage (GTDB taxonomy): Bacteria > Bacteroidota > Bacteroidia > J057 > J057 > JANQTF01. The sequence goes on along the minus strand of DAITMB010000041.1, from coordinate 2,448 downwards.
GTAAATGCCATTTTTTCACATCTCGCAGATACCTTCCCCAGCATCACACACTTTGTCTGGATCCTCAACGAAAAGGTCAACAACATCTACACCGAGCTTCCTTATCACATCTGGAAAGGGGGCGAATATCTGACCGAATTTCTAGGTTCCTACCGTTTTCGCATTCGCCCAACGTCCTTTTTCCAAACCAATCCCCGACAAGCGGAGGCACTCTACGGCGTGGTCAAACACTTTCTGTGGGACGCCATCGGGGGAGAGAACGCCAGCATTCCAGTCCTCTACGATCTCTACGCTGGGACCGGATCCATCGGGATCTATCTCAAGCAATGGGCTAAAAAGGTCGTAGGAATCGAATACGTGGAATCTTCGGTGCAAGACGCGCGGGAGAATCTCCGAGAAAACAATTTGGAAGAAGGCTTCTCCTTCTATGCCGGTGACATGAAAGATCTCCTGACGGAGGACCTCATCGCTCAGGAAGGATTGCCTCAAGTCATCGTCGCGGATCCCCCACGACAAGGCATGGCACCGCAAGTAATTCAGCGCTTGATCGAGATTCAAGCTCCCTGGATCATCTATGTCAGCTGCAAGCCAGCTACCCAAGCCAGGGACATCGCCATGATGCGGGAGTATTACGACATCGCCAAACTCCAGCCCGTGGACATGTTTCCTCACACAGCTCATGTAGAAAGCGTGGCGCTACTGCGTCTCAAAACGACCTTGCCTGAGACCATGATCCGGGTCAAAGTGCCCGAAGAAGCAGCCATCAGAGAATTTACCCTGCTCAATCCCACCACCCTCGAAAAGCTCAAAGCCTCTACGGCCCCCAAGGAGTAAGTGCATCCGCCAAAATCCCCGCGGATCAAACGCCATCCCAACCTCGCGGGGTTTCTTGAACCCCCAAAAAAACCCCCGCCCTGTGTTCTCAGGCGGGGGTTTCTCATATGCATCAGTCGAGTCGCATTGAAGGACCTGAGGAAATTCGACTTACGACTTTCCTGATGTTTCTTCTTCTGGAACAGCTTCTGATGCTGGTTCTTCGGTGGAAGCATCGGCGACTTCGTCGCTGCTGTCTTCTTCCTGTGTCGGAGCGGCTTCGGCAACGGCTTCAACAACCGCAGGGGCTTCTGCTTCGGTCGCCTCAGCGACAGGTGCTGATTCAGACGCTGGTGCTGCTGCTTCTTCGGTAGTTGTCGCTGCTGGAGGAGGCGTAGGCTCGGCTGCTGGAGGAGGATTGTTCATCAGATTTTCCAAGGAACGAATCTCTTTCTTCATCTCAAGAATGAGCTTTCCTTCCTTGTCGATCTCTCCTTGGATCTGAGCGCGGAGTGCATCTCCACTCTTTCCTCGGGCGATAAACTGAATGTTGGTGCTGTATTGCTCCACTTTCTCTTCAGAAATCGCCATTTTCCTGCGAATGCGGGCAATGTTGCCCTGGATGGCCTGGACACGCTCGTCTCCGTCCTCGATCTGGTCCAGCCGAACAGCGGGACGGTCACGACGCTGGTCGTTTCTGCGTGGCTCTCTGTCTCCCCTGCGACCTTCGCTCCGGCGACCTTCTCCGCCTTGACGCGGTTCGGGTTTCCGAGCGTCCAACGCTGTGAACACTTTGTCAATTTCGCCTCGGAATTCTTGCCAGATTTTTTCCTTTTCCTTGTATGGCACTCGTCCGCTTTCGCGCCAGCGCTCTTGCAGGACTTTGATGGCTTCCACAATGTCGTTGCGACCCAACTCAGCAGACTGAAGCGCTTTGACTTCTTCGATCAGGGCTTTGCGAACTGCGAGATTGTCTTTTTCTTCTGAGTGAAGCGCTTGATAGTGCTGACGACGTGCTTCAAAAAACCCGTCACATGCAGCCCGAAAGCGGTTCCATAGTTTTTGAGAGTGGCGATCCGGAATAGGGCCAATTGTCTTCCAGTTGGTCTGGATGTCTTTCAGTTCTTTGGCGGCTTGCTCCCAATCCGTACGCTGAGACAGACCTTCTGCTTGCTCTACCAAGGCTTTTTTCAGCTCTAGGTTTTCGTTTCGTTGGTCATCCAGTTGCTTGAAGAAGGCTGACTTATGACTGAAAAACGTGTTGCACACGTCGCGATACTTGCCCCATAGCTCCCCGTTGAGCTTAGAAGGCGCAGGTCCAAGAGCCTTCCACGACTCCTGTAGCGCCCTCACGGCTTGGGTCGCATCATTCCACTCTTTGGGGGATTCGCCTGAAAACACACGGAAAATCTCCAGATTTTCCAAGATCGCGGCTTTCTTCGAGGCGCTTTCTTCGCGGAGCCTATCTTCTACTTCCCGAAAAGCGGTGCGTACTTCAAAGAATGCGTCGATCGCTGTGCGGTAGGCTTCGTTGATGCGGTCCATGTCCTCGCGAGGCACGTGGCCGGAAGCTTTCCACTCCTGCTGCAACTCTTGGAGCAGGTCCAGCTTGTCTTTCCAGACATCTGGATTTTC
>DAITMB010000040.1:21780-38811 GCA_036835375.1 Bacteroidota bacterium | reverse complement strand
TATTAAGCTTTAATCCGCCTGGATCCCAAGTCTTGTTTTACCGACAAATGGGCGGCTGCGACAGTGTGAGTTTCACGCTGGACTACAGTTGCTGGGGAAATTTTACGGAAGGGGGATTAAATAATCTGATTTTCTTGAACACAAGCTGTTTTACCAGCGGCACAGGAAGCGTCGAAACTGGCGGGGCACATGCCGGCTCGACGCTTGCTGTCCACGATGTCAATGGCGATGGGTTGCTCGATCTATTGATTGGGGATTTGAATGAAGATGCAATCACGTATGTGCGAAATGGTGGTGTCCCTGCCTTTGCAGTAATGGATTCTGTCGCCTACAACTATCCTGCTGGCCCGCATCCCGTGGACCTGAGAAGGTTTCCCGCTCCCTTTGTGCTTGATGTCAATCAAGATGGCCGGAAAGACTTGTTGGTAGTGCCGAATGATCAAGCTTTGGGTAGAAACGCCAACCAAGTGTGGTATTATGAAGATCAGGGTCCAGGTCCCGGTTGGAAGTTGATTCGCAAGCAGACGGACTTTCTGGTGGGAGACATGCTGGACCTCGGAGAGAGAAGCCACCCAGCGAGTGTGGACGTGAATGGGGATGGGCTCCTAGATCTCGTGGTCGGCAACGGTAGTTTTCGCCCAGGTAATCAGGGAAGCAGTAGTGGCTTGGCACTATTTCTCAACACAGGAACGGCGGCGCTGCCTGCATTCGACTTGGTCACGAGAGATTGGCTCGGCCTCAGCAATTTATTCAACCCTTCCATTTTTGGCCTCCGCCCCACCTTTGGAGACATAGATGGTGATGGGGATTTGGATCTCTTGGTAGGCGACCAATCGGGCAAGCTTCACGTTTTCCTCAATAGTGCAGGTCCAGGCAGCGCGCTGCAACTTTCCTTGCAATTTCCTGAGTTCGAAGGCATTGATGTCGGCAGAAGTGCAGCCCCTTTTTTGGCAGACATCACGGGCGACGGCTTGGTAGATGTGGTCGTTGGAAATGAAGCGGGAACCCTCACTTTTTTTGAAAATACGACAACGCCTGGTAGCATCACCCTCGGCACTCCCCAGCCCAACTGGGGGGCGGTGAACCTGTCGGGTGGCCCGTGCTGCCCAGGTCATGCCGTGCCCTTCCTCGAGAAAAACAGTGAAGGAGACTGGGAACTCTTCGTGGGGAGCGGCGATGGCCATTTATTTCAATTCACTGATATTTTAAATCCGATTGGAGGTGCATTTACGCTTTCAGACTCCACATATGGCCTCGCCGAACGAATTCCTCACCTCAGTCCTCTGATTTTTGATCCGCAGCAAGACGGTCAAAGAGATTGGGTGATCGGCAACCAACTCGGTGGTCTTCGCTGGTTTTCGGAAAGTTCTGTCAATACAGTCCGGCGACCAGGTCCGCTGGTCCCCCATTTTTGGGCGGAACACGTGGCTGAAGATCAAGTAATTCGCGTTTCGTGGAAAGAAAAACGGCCTACCCCTACACATGTTCGCCTGATGACCCTCACGGGACAAATCGCGGTTGAAGCAACCTTTCCACCGGAACAGACGACAGGAGAATTTTCGACGCAGGCGCTCCCTCCCGGCCTCTACCTGTTGACGATCCCGGGGTGGCGTGCAGCTCGGCGTATCGTCGTCTCGCGCTAATACTCATCGCAGTCAAAGGAAGGATCTTTGCTCGAACCCTTATTCCAGCTTTTTCTTTTATTCCCATTGGGCTACCTTTGTCCATAACCCAATTTTTTAATTCATATATGAGCGTCATTCAGAATTATCTCGAAACAAATAAAGATCGCTTTCTCACAGAGCTGATCGAATTTTTAAAAATTCCTTCCATATCCGCCGATTCTGCTTACAAAAAGGACGTGAATGCCGCTGCGGATTGGCTCGTTGAGCAGTTTGGTAAACTAGACATGGACCGCGTGGAGAAGCATCTCACCAAAGGTCATCCGATTGTGTTTGCTGAGAAAATCGTAAGCCCCCAACACCCCACCATCTTGGTTTATGGGCACTATGACGTGCAGCCACCCGATCCCCTTCACTTGTGGAACAGCCCTGCATTTGAGCCGGTGATCAAGGACGGAAAAATCTATGCCCGCGGTGCTTGCGACGATAAAGGTCAAGTATATATGCACCTAAAAGCAGTGGAAACCCTTCAGGCTCAGGGCGATCTCCCTTGCAATGTAAAGTTTCTCATTGAAGGAGAAGAAGAAGTAGGAAGTGACAACTTGGAGGGATTTGTGCGGGCAAATCAAGCGTTGCTGACTGCCGACATCATCCTGATCTCCGACACCTCCATGATTGCCAACGATACCCCATCTATCACCGTGGGGCTTCGCGGCCTGAGCTATTTGGAAGTAGAGGTGACCGGACCCAATCGCGACCTCCATTCTGGTGTGTATGGCGGTGCGATCGATAATCCAATCAATGTGCTGTGCGAGATGATTGCATCGCTCAAGGATGAAGATGGCCGTGTGACCATTCCTGGTTTCTACGACGCGGTGGTGCAACTAACCAAGACGCAGCGAGAAGCCTTGGCTTTGCGACCTTTCGATTACGAAGCTTATAAAAAAGACCTCGGTGTGGCAGAAACAGGGGGAGAAATGGGCTACAGCGTCCTCGAAAGAGCCTCCATCCGCCCTACCCTTGATGTGAATGGAATTTGGGGCGGATATATTGGCGAAGGCGCCAAGACCGTGTTGCCCTCTAAAGCCCATGCTAAAATCTCGATGAGACTGGTTCCAAACCAAGCTTCCGATGACATCACCAAGCTTTTTACGACACACTTTGAAAAGCTCGCTCCGGCCAGTGTCAAGGTCGTCGTGCGTCCTCACCATGGAGGAGAAGCAGCCGTTGTGTCCACCGATGCACCCGGATACCGGGCCGCTGCGAAAGCCATGGAAAAGACCTTCGGAAAAACGCCCATTCCGACACGAGAAGGAGGCTCCATTCCGATTGTGGCTTTGTTTCAGAAGGTGCTTGGACTGGATACGGTGCTCATGGGATTTGGTCTCGACTCCGATGCCATACACAGCCCCAACGAGCACTATGGAATATTCAACTACTATAAAGGGATAGAGACCATTCCCTATTTCCACCAATATTTCGCTGAATTGATGAAGCCAAGAACCTAATATACTGCACTGCCCCCGGATGCCGCGTCGAGGAAATCCAGGGGCAGTGCCTATGATTTATCTATTTTCTCATGAAAAAGCGTCTCCTTCGATGGTCGATCCGCCTTGGGATCCTGCTTGCGGCTTTGCTCGTGCTGTTTTTGCTGCGTCAACCCATTTTGCGCGGAATTGGTGGATTTCTCGTCAACACAGATGTGCCTGAGCAAGTCGATGCAGCTTTTGTGCTTTCTGGCGCCGCGAAGGAGCGCACAGACAAGGCCTTAGGCCTGTATCCTGTCTTCGTGGAGCAGCTGATCACGACCGGGGGCATGGTATCTCAATCCTTGCAAGCCTTGGGCTATGCGTACACAGATTCTGAAGTCATGCGTGAAGCCTTGCTCGCTGCTGGCGTCGATACGATGGCAGTGGCGGTGATTTCAAGAGGAACGAGCACCTATGAAGAGTCTGAGGAAATTCTCGGTTATGCACTCAGCAAAGGCTATCGCCGCATCATGATCGTCTCTTCGCTGCATCACACAAGGCGCATCAGCTTGGTGTTTCGCGAAAAGTTCAGGAAGTCAGGCATCGAGGTGAATCTTCAAGGAGCTGAGCCAGCAGAATACAATGCAGATGTGTGGTGGCAGGATGAGGATGGGATGATCTTTGTGTTCAACGAATACGCTAAGCTGGTCTATTACCTCTGGAAATATTGAGTGCAACGACTCACTCCGGCGAGTTTTTACGCCCATTTTTCCATAATAACTTCCCGAAACACTTACTTCCGGAGCTGCACTTTGCCTTCCAGCAGGGCCTTCCAATCTCCTATAGAGCCCAGAGGTTGAAGTTCGCTGTCGGAAAGGGTGATCCCAAATTCACGTTCACAATTCATCGCGAGCTCTACCAAGTCGAGCGAATCCATTCCGAGATCCTCTTTCATCTTGGTTTTTTGATTCCACTCTTCAGGCTCTAGCAGGACCAGATCTTGAAGTAACTGGTGGAATACCGGACCTACGTCGCCAACTCCGGGCCATTTGGGCAGAGATTCCTCTTGATGGCTGGATGTCTGTTGAGAAAATGCAAAATGAGTAAGTTCGTGGGCAAGGGTAGCGGCTTGTTCGCGGAAGGCATTCATTTTTTAAAGAAAACAATGGTAAAACAATATCATGTCCAATTAGTGGCGCACCGAAGAGGTTTTCACTTGATCACAGACTTCGTTGCCAAAGCGGTCGAGGCTTGGCCTACCGAAGGTCTGCTGCATGTGTTCATCCAGCATACCTCCGCAGGCCTCACGATCAACGAGAATGCAGATCCCTCGGTGAGGCAAGATTTTGAGCGCGTCTTCCGACGACTTGTCCCCGAGGGTCCTGCCGATTATGTACATCGGTACGAAGGTCCCGACGACATGCCCGCACACATCAAAGCCTCGCTGGTGGGAAGTGCTGTGAGCATTCCCATTACCCAGGGCCGACTGGCGCTGGGTACCTGGCAGGGCATCTATTTGTGCGAATTTCGTGATCATGGTGGGCCTCGACAGCTTGTGGTAACTGTGTATAGCTAGTCAAACAATAGGCCATTCATGACCCCGAGGTTAGGTACCATTTAAATAAGTATTCATTTCCCAATCCGAATGGATCATTTCGGGTTCTAAACGGTTCATTCTCCTGTATGCTTTCTCTTCATTTTAAAAGCTCGGGCCAAGGGCCAGCCTTGATCGTGCTTCACGGACTCTTCGGTTCACTGGACAACTGGGCTACCCTTGCCAAAGCCTTTGCAGAGGATCACAGCGTGTTCTTGGTCGATCAGCGCAATCATGGCCGCTCTCCCCATGCAGAACCCTGGGACTACCCTACGATGGCCGAGGACCTTCACGACTTCATGGACCAGCAAGGCATCATGCAAGCTCATTTACTCGGCCACTCCATGGGAGGCAAAGTGGTCATGACCTTTGCCGGGGCATATCCTGAGCGGATTGATCGCCTCATCGTCGCAGACATGGGCATTCGTCAATATCAGCCTCATCATCAAGAGATCCTGAAGGCGCTCACCGAATTAGACCTTGCGAACCTCTCGTCGCGGCAGGACGCGCAGGATTTTCTCGCTTCGCAGATCCAAGATCCCTCCGTTGTAGCCTTTTTACTGAAGAGCTTGGGGAGAGATGAAGAGAAAATGTTTCAATGGAAATTCCATCTCAAGGTCATCGCGAGAGACTACGACCACATATTGGCACCCGTTTCACTCGATTTTGCCTTTGAAGGTCCTACCCTCTTTCTCACTGGCGCTGATTCGAATTATGTGAGAAAAGAAGATCATGAGGAGATCAAACAACATTTCCCCGCCGCAACCTTTGAAGAAATCAAGGGAGCAGGTCACTGGATTCATGCAGACCAGCCCGTCGCATTTACTGAGTCTGTCCTAGGGTTTTTGCGAGGAAGGGTGTCGAAGTAAATTAGAAAAATGGTAGATTTGTCCTTACACGAACAAGCCTTACGAATGATACATTTTCGAATTTTTCAGATCATTTTCTTGGGAGCAACCCTGTTGCTGACATCATGTGAGGAGAATGGAAAGAATTCTGAAGAGACAACGGTCGGAGATTCTATCGAGGTATCGGATGAGGAATCCACACGCGGAGTGCCTTTAGCAGCGGCCCTTCGCCCGGGCTTATTCGGTACTTGGGAAATGGTGGATATGCGCCTGGGTAACGAACCACTACCTCAAACCATTCCCGGCAATAGCTACCTTGAATTTCTCGAGACTGGAAAGGTGGTCGTGTTTAGCGATGGCTTTACACCGGATACGGGACAGGTGTCGCAGAATGGAGATCTGCTCTATTCCAGTGTGTGGGGTGCGCCACAGCGAATTGATTCCCTCAATCAGTCCCGCCTGATTCTGGTGGAGATGCTCGATGGGGCGGAAGTCTCCTACATTTATCAGCGCAAATAAGCATATTCAAGTCGATCGTTAGGCGTTGTGCCCGGATTTAGGCACAAATGTCCTTTTACAGATATTCTCCGACCCGGCTCTCAGTAAGCTTTTGACCATCCTTTATGTCCCTCCCCCTGCTTCTGCGATGATGGAAGCAGGGGGAGGCTTTTTTTGCACAAAATCCTCCTCCAAGATGGATGTAGGAGCGCGGGTTTGATAAATCACGAAAAGACGTTTTCGGCCCGTATTTTGCACATTCCGAAAAAGAGAGGCTCATTTTACCAGAGATATTCCTGCTAACCTCATCGAATGAATTCTTCAATTGGCAAAATTCTCGGTCTGGCGCTTATACTAATAGCCCATCCCATCTTCCTTGCTTCTCAAACCTCAGACGCTCGATGGTCCCTCACAAGTGGCGTATCTGCCCAGCGCTACAATGCGAGTGGCGAGCAGTTGCTCTTGGGACTTACCCCATGGTTCCCATCTGCAAAGTTTGGGATGAGTCGATATCTAAGACCTGGGTTTGATTTCAGGACGGAGGTTTTTTTAGCCCAAGCAGTGCCAGATCCTGTATCAACACAAGGAACTAGCTCGGCCTTGTTTGCTTTTCAGCATGTGCTGGCGATCAAGTTGAACAATGATATTTTTCAGCGGCAAGACGCCCGCGTGAGTCCCTATGCGTTGGTGGGAGTGGGTGGAAGCTTTCATGCCCAGCGCCCAGATGCCTTTTCTCCATTCGGACTGGGGCTTCGCGTACGCACGAGTCCCAACGGAGAAGCCAGGGCCGAGGCCGTACGGCAGGTAAGTTGGAATCGATCCCCTCAAACCTGGAATTTGTCCCTATCCTATGCCATAACCCTCCCGAGCAGGCCGGTAGAAGGGTCTTCGAATGCCGAAGGAGTCCATGAAGTCGAAGAAGTGATTGGCTCGATCCTTCCACCAGATTCCGATGGCGACGGTGTGCCGGATTCTTTAGACCTGTGTCCTTACCTGCCTGGACTTATCCAGAATAATGGCTGTCCGGAAGAGGAAGATGCAGAGCAGGATGGGAATCCTGAGACTTGGCTCGTAGAAGAAGAGACTAAGGAAGAGGTGGAGGAGGATTTTCCGGTTTTGGAGGAAGAGGATATTGCCGAAGTGGTTGATAATGAGGAAATTGAGGATAGTTATAATTGGGAATTCAGCGAGCCGGAGGCCCAGGACGAACCAGTTGCTTCCAACACCAGAAAAGTTGAATCATTATTTCCGCCTACGATTGAAGATTCGGGTATTTCTAAAGACTCCTCTGGTCTCGCTCAGGCAGCTAATCCGGCAAATGACCAGGGAGTGACACCCTGCCAAGCTACGCCATTTCCGAGCATCACCTTCCAGGCTGGAAGTTCAGAGTTATCACCAGCAGATCTGCGCGCGCTTGACGAGCTAGCTGAGGCCATGATCGAATGTCCAGAGTTGGTGTTGATCTTAGAAGGTAAGGCTGACGACGCAGGGAGTGAAGATGACAACCTCGTATTGTCTATTCGAAGGGCCTACAACGCAAAGTATCACATGGTCTATCAACATGGAATCTCACAGCGCCGGATTGTTTCGAAAGGCGGAGGGTCCAAGGGTTCGAAGGGTGCAGCAAAGAGCATTCAATTCAAATGGTCATCCTGAAACTTGAACCATTTAAGCTGAAAATCTTACCGATTACGAAATGATAGAGAAATCATAGGCATTTCCCGAATAAAATGGCCGGATATTTGTCTCAGTTAACTAAACCCAAAGGCTTTTTTATCCATGAAGTTTCGCCTTTCCCTAACTCTCCTTGCACTTACGTTGTCCTCTCTTGCTATCCACGCGCAAACCTATACCCGTCCGTGGGCTTCAGGTTTGGCCGCCAACTTTTTTGACTATCACGGCCCACTCGACGGCGACTTTACTCAGTTCGAAAATTATAGCCCTGGCATCACAATCAGTGCCTATGGCTACATCAACAACGCCTTCAATTTTGCGCTTGGGACCACCTTCGCGCCGGAGGTAAACTATCCCATGTCTGAGAATACATTCATAGGCACCTCCATGCTGGACATCAAAGGGTCAGTGAGGTGGACCATGCTCGGCCCAGAGAAGTTTTTTGTTCCGTATATCGGTTCAGGTTTCGGAATGAACACTGCTTCGAACAACATGCGACTCTATGTTCCACTTTTGGTGGGCTTCAAGTTGCAGTTCACAGAGAGCTTCGGGTTGCAGTGGGAATCTACATACCAGCAGCGGCTTAGAAGCACTCAATACCAGCCCATGTCTCACGTCTTGGGCTTTGTGTTTGCGCTGGCGCCTACGCGAAAGCCGCTCCCCATAACAGTTACTACTAGTACCAGCACAACGAAGGCACAGCTGCCGGATCGCGATGGCGACGGTGTTCCGGACCGCGACGATCAATGTCCAGATGAGCCTGGAAAATTAATGTATCTTGGTTGTCCTGAGGGAGAATCTGGCAATAAAGTGGAGGAAGATGAAAGTCGTGACCCTGAGCAGACACCTCCAATAGTACATCTAAACGATTCTGGCCAGACCAATGCTAATCAAGCAGGGGAGAATGGATTCGTAACAGACATAGGAAATCACCCTTCCAATCTCCCCGGTGTGATGAAACAAACTGAGTCGGAAGACATTGAAGAGATTTATACTCCCCCAACTCCCGATGAGATCGCGCGTCTTGGTGCCAGTCTTGAGAATGTCTATTTCGACCAAGCAAGTTTCGAACTCACACCGGAAGCGTTGTCTATTCTGGATCGCGTTGCTCAGGTTCTTCGGAACAATCCCGGTATGGATCTCAATGTAATGGGACACACGGACATATCCGGTAACGAACGCGACAACATTGTGCTCTCCATCCAGAGAGCCTATAAGGTGAAGTATTACCTGGTGTATGAAAAGGGAATTCAGATTTCCAGAATCAGTTCTGACGGATATAGCTCGGTAAATCCAGTGAGTGACAACGCGTCTGACCAAGGTCGTGCCATGAATCGGAGGGTGGAGTTTGATCTCGTGGAGCGCAAAGCCGCGACGCCCAAGGCTTCGTCATCGCGCGGAAACAAGTAAGCGTTTATGTTGATGTTGGATAGGAATGAAAAACGGAGCCTTCTTGGCTCCGTTTTTGGTTTTTAGCGATCAGGCCCACAGACCTTACGCTGACTTCGCAGACAGATCAGCATAAAACGCAGCCTCTGAATATGAAGACCACTTCGAGATGTCTCGCTGAAAGGCGAGAAAAGCTTCATATACCTTTCTACAAGCAGAATCTTCCTCTGCCAAATCAAACAGGACCCGCGCTGAAATTTCGCGTAAGCGCGCAATGACCTCGGCTGGGAAAGCGCGAAGTTGAACGCCTTCTTCTTCGATCATTTTTGTGAGATAGCGGCTGTTCTGGGTTTCAAATTCCGAGATGGTGTACACATTCTGCCAAGAGATGGCTGCCCGCAAAATGGCCTGAAGATCTGTAGGGAGCTCTTCGAAGGCAGATTTGTTGATGATTGTTTCCAGCACAGTCCCGGTCTCATGCCATCCTGGATAGTAATAATATTTGGCAATTTTGTGAAAGCCCATAAGATAATCGTGGTAGGGTCCCACCCACTCTGCTGCGTCGATCACACTTCGCTCCAAACTGGTGTAGAGTTCTTGTCCGGCGATGTTGGAGGCGCTGGCGCCGGCAGCAGAGATCACCTTGCCGCCGAGGCCGGGCATACGGATTTTCAGTCCTCGCAAGTCCGCAAGACTACGAATTTCTCTGTTGAACCAGCCTCCCATCTGAACGCCAGTGTTGCCGCTCGGGAATGGAAGCACGTCAAAAGGCGCGTACAGCTCGTCCCAAAGTGCTTGTCCCCCACCCTGAACAATCCAAGCGTTCATTTGCTGGGCATTCATGCCGAAGGGCACAGACGCAAAAAACTGAGCTGCTTTCATCTTGCCTGCCCAATAGTAGGCAGCGCCATTGGCCATTTGGACGGTGCCCGCACTGACATTATCAAACGCATCCAATGGCGGTACCAGTTCCCCACCACCATAGACCTTGATCCTCAACCGTCCTCCCGACATCGCGAGCACCATGTCTGCAAATAGTTGACAACCTGTGCCCAACACCGGAAAGTTGGGTGGCCAGGTGGTGACCATAGTCCAGTCGTAAGTTGGGCCTGTGATGTCAGCCAAGCCGGATGAGGTAGATTTGCCAGCTGAGGATTGGTTCCACCCGGGCGGTCGACAACCAGCGCCAGCAAGGGCTGAGGCTGCCAATGCGATGGTTCCTTTTTGTAGGAAATCTTTTCGCTTCATGGAAACTGATCTGATTTTATTGGGAGAAATTACGAAATCTGCTGATCCACTATCTATTGAAGTGACAAATCAATTTGAGAATTTTGAGGAACCGACTCTGCCCAGCGCGTTGATTGTCTTGGAGGCTGTTTCCAACAAACTTGGTTCTGAGCAAATTAATATAGATATTCCTATCTTAGCGCGCTGCATGCTAGCGAAAGTAACCCCTTGGTACCTGTGAGACAGCTGCAAGGCACCCCTTTTTGGCTACTTCCGTAGAAGTTCCATGCTCGAAATGGCTTTGTTTATCGAGCTCTTTGACATCATGCCAATCAATCTCGTGGAGATGCTCCACCTGTTTATGTGTGGAAGCTCCGTGTCCACAACCATTTTTTGCTCTCCTTCACCTAAAGGCTAAGGATTATGAACACAAAAACCCTGTGCGATTCATACTCGCCATTGGACCCCAAACAGCGCATGGAGAAGCTGTTCGGAGAGTTTGACAGGGTGCTGATTACGTCCTCATTCGGAACGAACTCAGCCATCTTACTTCATCTCCTTCACAAAGTTCATCCCACTCATCCCGTTCATTTCATTGATACCCGCTACCATTTTGCAGAAACGCATGCCTTCAAAGACGAGCTGCGCGCAGCATGGGGGCTGAATGTCGTTGACGTGAAGCCCAAAGTCAATGAACACTTGTTCACGAAAACCAACTACACCTGGGCACATCACCCAGACGCTTGTTGCTATGTGAACAAAGTCATGCCGCTGGAAGAATTGAAATCGACTCATGATGTATGGGTCTCTGGAATGCTCGGCGGAGCTACAGAGCTTCGCAAACAGATGCCTTTGTTTCAATGGGATGGACAAATCCTTCGCTTCTATCCGCTCATTCACATGACCGAACAAGAAGCCATTTGGTACCGATTTTTGAACGAACTTCCTTCTCATCCGCTCGAAAGCAAAGGCTATCAATCGATCGGCTGTAAAAATTGCACAGTTAAGGGAGACGGGCGCAATGGTCGCTGGAACGGTCTGGATAAGCAGGAATGTGGGTTACACATTCTTCCTTCCAGCAGCTTTAAGCATTGAATCCCGGTACTGTTTCCCATTCCGTTCCTCTGGTATCTTGTGTCAACAAAAAAACGCCCTCTGAGCAATTCAGGGGGCGTTTTCGTTTACAAATCACCTTCTTAACAAGCGATATAGGGCTGGCGAGTCGCTCAACTTGCTTATGAGGCAGTAGCTAGCCTTATTTATATTGCCATGAGAAATCTCATCGAAGCATGCAATTATCTCTTGACGAAGATTTTTCCTGCTGTACGCCCCTGATCAAGGTGTTGGAGCAGGTAAGTGCCAGCTGGAAGCGTGCTGAGGTCGATCTGAAAGTCTGCCTGGCCGGGTTCCTCCCTTCGATTGATCCACTCCTTGCCATCAATGCCGATGATTTTCCAGTCTCCGGTGAGGCCTTCCACGCGGAGATGGTCGGAAGCAGGATTCGGAAACAGGGTAAATGTCGGAGTAAAGGACCGATCAAGTGAAGTCGCGGGCGCTTCTTCTATCTCGGTAGTCATCTCAGCCTGTAGCACCAACTTGAATTCAGTTTGGAGGATGGCTACTGCGTGCATTTTTTCCAGGTCCCACACGGGATCTGTTGCAATCGTGGACGTCCAAATCAGTGAATCTCCGGAAGCAGGTAACTGAACGTTTGCTCCCTCGGAAGGCGAGAACGCCTTGCGGAAAACATTTCGGTGGACGCTCTCTCCGTTAGGTGCAGCGTAGTTAACAGGAGATTCCGCATAAGCCACGTATAGAGATCCTGAAATTTCGCTATGGGCTGAGAGGGCTTTGATCGTGACGATGATCTGTACGCTGTCAAGGCCACGTCGGATTTCTTTGACCAGCAGAGAAAAAGGCGTCGTTTGGTTCAATTGCTGTGTCAATAATCCGGGATCTCCGTAGTTTGTGCTGGGCGACACTGTTTGTCCCTGAATCACAATGCGGGGGGTAGCGCCGTAGATGCTGTAATAATCAGTCCGCGCGTCGTTTTCGAGCCGATTATGCATACTGAGAAGGCAGGAAGAATACGGCGAGCTCGGGTGAATTTGTAGGTGAATGACTTCGGGGAAAGCATCCAGATTTTGGAAAAAGCCAGGGTTTCTTGATGCGCAAATACTGCATCTTGTATTGGTAAAATGTTCCACAATCACTTTCTTGGCTACTTGGGCTTGTATGGGAACCAAAGCGAAGGTGCAGAACATCAGACCAAAGGAAATTCCGGCAAGCAATCGTTTCATAAGATGGCGGGATAAGTGGTGGTGAAAAGCTGCCACAAGTTATTACTCCAAGCAAGATGCAGGCGAAAGTTCACAGAAGTATCACTTGCAAGAGTAATGTCTCATGTTCATCCATCCTTCCCCTGGTTTTCTTTCAACACGATGGAGGCAGAATTAATGCAATAGCGCAGTCCAGTGGGATGGGGACCATCTGGAAATACATGCCCGAGATGGGCATCACACACGTTGCACTGGACTTCTACTCGATGCATTCCGTAGCTATTGTCCTCAATGTATTTGATCACATGGTCTTCGACTGCCTCAGTAAAGCTGGGCCAACCTGTCCCAGAGTCGAATTTTTGAGTAGAATCAAAGAGCGTTGTACCACAGCAGCGGCAAGCATATAGCCCCGGTTGGTGTATTTCGCAGTATTCGCCTGTGAATGCTCGTTCTGTGCCATGTTGTCGGGTGACGTAGAACTGATCTGGTGTCAGGAGTGATTTCCATTCGGCCTCAGTTTTTTCTACACGCCGGGGTGGTTGCGCATTGCCGTGTCGCGCTTGGGTGAGCACTGTGCTCCATTGCCATTTCATATAAGATTGGTTTTGGTGAATATAACGCCTGAGATTCGCGCTTTGTTCCTTGCAGCTAGTGTTGGTGGAACCAGTGTCAGGTAGCGGACCTACATGGAGATTTCAGGTACTTGAGACCGATGAATCGATGGGTTCTTGCAAGTTCTCTTCCCCTGGGTTCTCTACTGGTGGCCTCAGTTTTCCTTCGCCCTGTCGATTGCTGGCCAGCTCTATGGCTGCATTGAACTCAAAACCCAAAAGCAATACAATAGAAATATAGTAAAACCACACGAGCATCACGATAATGGCGGCTAGCGAGCCATAAATACGGTCATAATTGGCGAAGTTGGCAAAAAAGTATTTCAGGCCCCAGATGGCAAGGACCGTCAGGATTCCGGCCACGTTGGCCCCTGGAGAAAATAATTTCCATCGAGTGCGCGTGGCTGGTGCCAGACGGTAGAGAGTTGCGACTAAGAGAAACACCGTGAAAAAGGTAATGAGAAATAGGAAACTGGTTCGTAAAACGCTAGCCACTTGGGGCATAAGACCATATGATCGTTCCAACCAATGCAGTAATTTGACCCAGCCGATTTGCATGGACACAGACACTACAATGATTCCACCGAGTGCAACAAAGATCGCGATTGCAGTGCCATATAGTTCCCCGATCGTCCTTCTCTTGAACGCAGCATCGTCTTTGGTAAAGGCTTTCATGAGCCCGATGACCCCACGTGTAGCTCCCCAAAAGGCAAGACTCACCCCGAGCAAAAATAACCAGACGCTGGGTGGGTTGGAAAAGTAAGCTGCTACCTGATTTTGGACCAATTCCATGCCTTCTGCTCCCATAAACTGATTGGGGAGCATCTGGTTGATAAATGAGACCACGCCATCTCTGAGCCCTGCCAAGGGGATGTAAGGCAAAAGCACAAACACAAGCAGTAGTGCAGGAATGAGGCTGAAGAAAAACTGATACGCAAGGGCCGAGGCGATGAGTGTAAATTTTGGGTCATTGAGCCCAATAAAAAAAAATCGAGCCACGGAATATGCATCCATGCCTCGGTTTCCCGGAAACTGAACTTTCCGTAATAGTGTGACGCCTTTGAGCCACCAAGTTTTCCATCGCTTTCGCTGCGCCATATTCGGAGGTTGATCTCAGGAAGAAGGCCAGGATCGCTCTACTGCGGCCAATATAAAAGATGGAACTCTGATAGGGGCCATTTTGTTAACACTCAAAAAAGCCAGTTGGACGGACCCTGTCACGAGAAGCTCTTCTACTTCATTGCGAATCTCATAGGTAGTGAGAAAACTGCTTCGGGGTAACTCGGGGATCATCGTCCGGATAGTTAACAGATCATCGTACCGGGCAGGTTGTCGATACTTGATTGATAAATTTGCCACCGGCATCCAAATGCCATTTTCCTCGATAAACTTGTAGGTTAGCCCCATCGACCGGATCGTCTCTACCCTGCCTACCTCGAAGTATTCGGCGTATCGACCGTAATAGACATAGCCCATTTGGTCTGTCTCGCCGTAGCGAACCCTTACCTTTGTATCATGGACAATCATTCGACGTTGAAAGTAGGGTCGATTTCCCTCTTCCAGGCAAGCATACCGCCCGTAAGGTTGCGGACTTGGCTGAAGCCTTTCTGGCGGAGAAACTCTGTGATTTTTCCACTTCTGCCACCTGATCGACACACGATGACCAACTCTTGATCTTTCCAGGCAGCGATTTCTTCGATTTTCCCGGAAATGTCTCCCATGGAAATTTGCTCCACGCCTTCGAGGTGCTGCATTTCCCACTCGAAAGGCTCGCGAACGTCAATCATGACGGGCGCGGTTCCAGCATCAAGTCTGCTTTTGAGTTCGTCAACGGTGATATCTTGCATGGTAAAAGTTTCGTTCTTGCTTGTGTGAAAATAAGAAATGCTCAGTCGAAATCAAACGTTGAAGCGGAAATGCATGATGTCCCCATCTTCCACTACATACTCTTTGCCCTCTATGCCCAGCCTGCCCGCTTCTTTTACAGCGCCCTCTGAGCCATATTTCAACAGGTCCGCGTATTTCATGACTTCTGCCCGAATGAATCCACGCTCAAAATCCGAGTGAATCACCCCAGCGGCTTGTGGAGCTTTGGTTCCGGCAGGAATGGTCCAGGCACGCACTTCCTTCTCTCCTGCAGTAAAATAGGTGAAGAGATCGAGCATTCGATAGGATTCCCGAATCAACACACTGAGGCCCGGCTCTTTCAACCCAACGCTTTCCAAGAATTCCTGCATGTCGGCAGGATCTTCAAAGTCCTGAAGCTGTTCTTCAAATCCTGCTGAAATAATCATCAGACTGGCTCCTTCGTCTGCAATTGCTGCGCGAACTTGTTCCACGTACTCATTGCCGTCTGGTAGGCTCTCTTCATCCACATTGCACACGTAGAGCACTTTTTTGGCTGTGAGCAGGCCGAGATCTTCAACGGCCTCAGCTTCCTCGGGTGTCACTTCAAGGGTACGAGCATTTTTACCCTGCTCGATATGGGTAATGTATCGTTCGATGGCAGCCACCTGCTTGAGCGCCTCTTTGTTACCGCCCTTGGTCATTTTCTTGGCGCGGTCTAGCTTTTTGGCCAACGAATCGAGGTCTTTGAACTGCAGCTCGGTGTCAATAATGTCCTTATCTCGAAGGGGATTGACCCCTCCTTCCACGTGAATGATGTTTTCGTTGTCAAAGCAACGCAGAACGTGTATGATGGCATCGCACTCCCGGATGTTTCCGAGGAATTTATTGCCCAGTCCTTCTCCCCTACTCGCGCCCTTCACAAGCCCGGCAATATCCACGATTTGGACCACAGTCGGGATGGTAACTTTTGGCTTCACGAGCGATGTGATCGTGTCCAGCCTTTCGTCTGGTACAGATACCATGCCCACGTTTGGCTCGATCGTGCAAAAAGGGAAATTTGCTGCTTCAGCTTTAGCCGAGGAAAGACAATTAAACAAGGTGGATTTCCCCACGTTGGGGAGTCCTACAATACCGCACTTAAAGCCCATGAGATCTGGATATAGATGAAAAACGGGGCAAAAATAGGAATTAACCCTGGACGATAGGAGAATAAGTGAGGTGCAAAAAGGAAAATTTCACATAACGGTGTTAGAATTTAAAACGATTATAAATAATCGTTGGCTTTTTGCCTGATTTTATCCAACTTTTGCCATCAATCACCACACATGGATCTAGAAGCCCACAAAGAACGTCGCATCAAGGAGATCGCTTCCCTCAAAGTCGCGATTCTGACATCGGCCCGTAACATGGCCAAACGCGAAGGGTGGACCAAAGTGAGCATCCGCAAGATCGCTGAGGAGGTTCAATACACCCCTCCTGTGATTTATGAGCATTTTAAAAATAAAGAGGCCATTCTCATTGAGCTAGAAGAAATGGGATTCAGACAGTTGCGATATCGATTAGAAGAGATTGCCGAAAGCCACGCGGATCCTCTTGCACGGCTTGTAGCTATCTCTGAGGGATACTGGGACTGGGCGTTTGACAATCGGGAGCTCTACGAGGTCATGTTCAACCTTGACGGGATCCGCTGCTCCCAACCCAATCCCCTAGCGCTTCGCGAATCCGGTGAATGTGTGATGACTTCCCTCCAGCAAATTCATCTATTTTCCTCGGGTCTTGAAGAGCGATTTTTCAACTGGTGGGCCCTCATGCACGGCCATGTGTCCCTCATCCTTTCGGGCCAAGTTCCCGGCATGGCAACGCAGCTTAAGCGCTATATGAAAGATGCTGTGCAAAGAATAGGATAGAAAAACTTGGGAGTTGGGAGTTGGGAGAGTTGGGAGTTGGGAGAGTTGGGAGTTGGGAGTTGGGA
>DAITMB010000040.1:19645-21680 GCA_036835375.1 Bacteroidota bacterium | reverse complement strand
GAGTTGGGAGTTGGGAGAGTTGGGAGTTGGGAGAGTTGGGAGTTGGGAGTTGGGAGAGTTGAGAGTTGGGAGTTGAGAGTTGGGAGTTGAGGGTTGAGAGTTGGGGGTTGAGGGTTGGGAAGGCCTGAGAACCGACGATTCTAGTCATGAGAATTGATTTGATTGATGAAAAAAAGTTGTAGGCATTGATCATCCTTGTAACCATCCGGTACGCACTGCCGGAAATCTATCTTTGGGCTCCAACACTTTCCTCCTCTACCTTATCCAACTTCACCCGAAACCCAGTTCGGAGCAAGACGGATTTTTCAGGCGACGGGTGTACATTCACTTTTCAACCTACCCCCCTACCCCATGAAGAAGATATGCCTCATTTTGGTACTGCCCGGCATGGCCTGCCAGTCACCTCAACCCCAATCTTTACCTGAAACCGTCACCCTCACCCGAGGCGAGTTAGCCAATAAAGTAAAGGGCGGCTGGGCAGGTCAAACCATTGGCGTCACCTTTGGTGGGCCCACCGAATTTCGCTTTAATGGGACCTATTTAAATGACTATCAGCCTATTGTGTGGTATGATGGGTATATCAAAAAAACCATGCTCGAAGTCCCTGGCCTATACGACGACCTCTACATGGACCTAACTTTTGTTCAGGTATTTGAAGAACAAGGCCTTGATGCCCCCACCTCCGCGCACGCACGTGCTTATGCAGAAGCCGAATACATGCTTTGGCATGCCAACCAAGCCGGGCGGTACAATATCCTGCATGGCATTCCGGCCCCGGCATCCGGCCATTGGCATAATAACCCCCACGCCGACGATATCGACTTCCAGATCGAAGCCGATTTTTCGGGCCTCATGTCCCCCGGCATGCCCAATACCGCCGCACAGATCGGGGACAGCATTGGCCACATCATGAATTATGGCGACGGATGGTACGGCGGCGTGTATGTCGGTGCCATGTATGCCCTCGCATTTGTTTCAGATGATGTGGAGTTTGTGGTGAAAGAAGGGCTCAAAACCATTCCTGAGCAAAGCACCTTTTATCAATGCATCCACGATGTGATCGGTTGGCATGCGCAGTACCCCAACGATTGGAAGCAGACGTGGTGGGAAGTGCAGAAAAAATGGTCGGATGAAGTCGGCTGCCCGGATGGCGTGTTTTCCGCGTTCAATATCGACGCCAAAATCAATGCAGCCTACATCGTTTTGGGCCTGCTTTATGGACAAGGTGATTTTACCCAAACCATGGAAATATCCACCCGCGCCGGGCAGGACTCTGATTGTAACCCTTCATCGGCAGGCGGTATTTTGGGTACCATGCTGGGCTATGATGCCATTCCGGCGTATTGGAAACAGGGCCTTGCCGAAGCAGAGGACATCGATTTTAAATACACTACCATTTCTCTGAATAAAACCTACGACATGAGCCTGCGCCACGCCCTGGAGGTCATCCGGCGCAACGGCGGCACGGTGCAAGGCGACCAGGTGACCATCGCGGTACAACAGCCAAAAGCGGTGCGGCTGGAGCAAGGCTTTACTGGCCATTTCCCTATCGAAAATCGCCCTGTGCACCGCACCCTTACCGATAGCCTTACCCTCCAATTTGAAGGTGTCGGCTTTGTGGTAAAGGGCTATACTGAAACCGCCCCGTTACAGTCATCCGACACCGATTTTGCCTTCCTGGGCGAGGTGTACCTCGACGGAAAGCTGATCGAATCACCCGACTGGCCGGTAAGTTTTACCCGCCGCCGCCACGAGCTCGCTTGGAAATACGAGCTGCCAAAGGGCCTTCACCGAGTTACTTTACGCCTCAAAAACGCCGATCCGCGTTACAGCGTGCGAGTAACAGAATTACTGGTGTATGGCGATCAACCGTATAGGGGCCGAACCAATCCCTGATTCCCGTTGGGGTTTGTCGGGATAAGGAACATCGCCTTTGGTTGCAAACCACAAAATGCGGTTCATGAGGTCGTCGTGGGTGGCTGACCCAGCATCTGATCCATGGTGCGCAACATAGAGGTTTGTTTGTATAGAGTGT
>DAITMB010000040.1:0-19545 GCA_036835375.1 Bacteroidota bacterium | reverse complement strand
TTGATGCGATTTTTGACAGCCAGCACAGAGCTGATCGTGACCCTTTAGGGTATCATCAATACTAGTTCACAGGATTAAACTGCTTCAGATCCTCACTAGGCAACACGTAGCCAACGTAGCCTTTGCTGACATCAACCCCAAGAAAACTGACTTTCTGAGTCATGAAAAATGGTCTGATTGATGAAAAAGATTGGGAGGCATTGATCCCCCTTTTATCTATCCGGCATCTTGTGCCAAGTTATATCTCGGGCTCAACTTCGCAAAAAGGATAAACTTCAGGTAGTCATCTCTACAAAAACAAACATATCAGGACGCAAGACGATAACCATGGGCGAGGCCTTTGGAGAAAGGAATGAATAAAAACCTCAAAATTGACTTCAAGTCAATAACACCGTTAGATTTTAATACGATATTAAATAATCCCCTATGAATGCACTACAGGCCTTTTTCCTGCCTATCAACGTAAATGTATCAATCGCAATCTGTGCTCCGTGTGTCCATGATCACCATTGCCTTCCACTCCCCGTCGAGGTGTGCAAAGGCAAATACGTTCACTCCGCAGTGCTGGCGCTCCCCGTTCACCATGAACTCATACTCCATCCAGGCCATAGCCGAGGATCCATTGCGCGTGATGCCCAATGTTGAGATGCGCTCCTCTAATTTGTATGGTGAGGAAGCGATGGCCTCCAGAAACGCCTGCCGCTTTCCTTGAAATATTGTAGTTTCCTCTCCACGCATCAGAACAGTCTGCATCATGATATCGGGTGACAAGCACTTCGCCACAGCTCCACTGTCACCGGAGGCTAGCCCCGCAAACAGACGATGGATGACATCGGCCACTTCCGCATCATAATACCCCGGAATGGTATCGGATAGTGAAGAATATGACTGTGCGAATGCGCCAGTATATATCGTCAAGGTAAGGACGCAAAAGATCCATCCCAGCTTTAAATCGTGTATGATTTTCATGTGTCACTTGTTAGTAATGATTCTGATCAAATATTTCGGCATGCATCCAGAATGTTCCTCTTTCGCGTGCGCGGATTTTCGATGATCTCATAAAATTCTTCCAAATAGCGAATTGACTTTTTCCTTTCAACTTCGGAGAGGTAGGGAAACGTAGTATAAAGGAAAAAAAGGTCCTCTTTGATAGATTGAAACTGTTCCCACACTGGCGTCCAGGTCTCTTCCGGACGGCAGGCTCCGCGAAAAAGCCGCTCCCTGACCGACTTGATTTCGAGCAGTCGACTAGGTTGAGCATAAGGCGCGTTCACGATCCCTGACCAGTCGAAATCGTAAGGGATACAAGTCAATATCGTGCCCGCCTCTTTTCTCAGAATCACTACATTATGCGCACCTGGAATAGACCAGTCGGTGTTGCCGATCATGTATTGAAATAGCGCCAATCGATTGGAGCTAATCTCCTCCGTGTCGGAAGGCAGTATGGTACCACCCATTTGCAATTGACCACCGAGCCGTTCAGCTAATGCCTCGTCATCTTCGATCAAAAATCCGTGATGCACCTCTTTAAATGGTCTTTTACCCGTGTTCACATAGGTAATCTCCACCAGCCTGACACGAAAACTTTCATCCGTCAATAGTTGATAAGCACGGTAGGCAAGGTACTCCTGAAACAAAATATGTTCAAATGCTTGATTTTTGCCTTTACAGTGTGTCACCAGCTTGAGCTTGTCTTCCCCTTCAAAAATGGTCCCCTTGACTTGCTTTTTTTTCATGTTGATCTTTAGCGGAGGAAAAGGACATACTCCAGGCTTTTTTCTAAAGTTTCCTCTCACTTTTGCCTGCATGTCCAAAACGACGGAACCTCCCGCAGGGGAATACACCGTGACAGATATGGGGTGATAAGCGGGATCGTCTCCCCGATCGCGAATACAGGTTCTGAGATCCCCTTCCACAGTTAAGACCAACATAGAATCGGAGCCAAAAAGCCTCGATTGCCCCTGAATTTCAGTAAAATAGATCAGGTAAACTATGCTAAACAGAAAGCGAAGTTGCGTTTTCATGTCACGGGGGATTGAACGCTTGACATAAAGCAGAAGTATTTAAATAGTTGCAAATTCTCTAGGGTCGGTAGCGAGAACCATGAAGTTACGGAAAAGAGTTCGCAAGTGTCTGCCATCTACTTCGTGGCAAAAAACTCAAACATGGGACCAGGCGAAGTCTCTCCTCTCCCCCACTCCTGCATTTTCACAAGACCATCTTCCCGAATGAGCAATACAGTCGTGGCGCGGGTCCCGTAGTAAGATAGGTCGATAAAAGGTGATGATATCGCTAATTCGAGTTCAAATCCGATTCCTGTGTCTGGAAGCTCTTCTACTGGCGCTTTGGTCCGGTCGAACATGATTTTCGCCAAGTTTTCCGTTGACGCCTCCCCTACTCCATCAGCAATGAGCGCACGAAATCGCTCTTTTGTCCGGCTCACTTTTGGCCAGGGTGTGTCGATGAGATGATTACTCACGCCATAGATCCCGGGATTCAGGGTGTATGGCGAAGCGGGCGATTGGTTGGACAAATAACTGAGCTCCTGCGTATTTCCGGTGAGAAGGTTAAATCCGTTGTATTGATCCATGTGAACCGAGCGATTTTCAGAAGATCCGAACGGTGTTAGATTATCTAACAAACATTCAAGAACCAAGGTGCCACGAGTAGGACGACCCTCTCGTTCCAGCTTGGGATCGCGGTAATTGGTCAGTGCCGCCCACTTTCCGCGGCGGTTCACCCCCAACCACGTCCCACCTCCAGAAAGGTCTTTTCCTGCCAACAGGTCTGGATGTTCTTCCCACCAACCAAGCGGAGCGGCAGGCCGTTTCAAAAATTCGTCGCGATTGGCGACCAACACAAGGGGATACCCTGGAACGGTTTGATGAGCAAAGACAATGAGACACATACAGGATGAAGAGCAAAGGGTCGAAGCACAAATGAGGTAGCAATCTCGCCTTCTCTGAAGCACTTATCCAACATGTATCAACAAAAAAAGCCTTCTCAGACGAGAAAGGGTTTGGCAAAGGTGAGCAACCTTGATAATTCTTCCCAAATCCTACCTGTACAGTAAGGGGAGCCAAACGCACTTCTGTCGAGAAGGCTGAACAGGAACGGTAATCAACGTCTGATAGACTGCTGACAGGAACACATGTTGAAAATATTACCCCAAACTCAACATGTAAAAGATGCGGATCTAGTGATACAAGTACCCGAATCCTTTCCATTCAAAGTAGGCTTGATCTCAAGGATTTTCCGATTCGTTACAGAGCCTGATCCAACATTAATCTATCCCATCTCATTTGCCGAGCTCCGCAGTATCCCTTTCGATGTATTATCTTATTCAATAAACCAAATTCCCCAGGCATCCGATTTATTCTCCACATACGTAGTAGCCTACTCAATCCGTTTCAGCTGATTCTGAATCATAACAACCTCACAATGACAAATTTAACAAGAATAAATGTTTCCTTCACAATCTTGAGATTGGTCTCCTTCTATGAGAGATCACACCATCGGTAGCTCAATGCCGATCCGGAATCTTGCGCATCAAATGATGATACAGCTTGTGAAAATGACGCAGGTCGCGATAATTCCTTACATCCCCCTTCCCTGTAAATCGCGAAAAATCTTACAAAGGCTTGGCTTCACATTCGACCGAAATCTTTCAAGGTATTCCTGCCACTGCGGATCATGGATCTTTTTCCAACACCTCAAAAGCTACTTCGACGCGATACCCTTCCTCGTCCACAACCACCAGCCGATGCTTGCCGGGACTGGGATGGATATTTTTCTGATGAATGTGGGAGGTAGTCCCCAAAAATGTCTCGTCCAGGTGCCAAAAGAGCTGTGTGTCCGCATATCGATGGGCAGCCTCCAAAATCATTTGACTACTGGCACCATCCAGCCCAACTGGTATGTACACTTTGGTACCATCGTTGGGATAAATGACGGTGATTGGATGTAACCCAGCTTCCTGACTCTCCAGGCAATCGGGGCGCCAAGCTGGCAATGCGCGATAATTGGGGTGTTCACGTCGATAATAAAACTCTTGGACTGGCGGCAAAACAAAAAAAACCTCCTCTTGCATTCGATAAGGTGCTTCGCAATCACTGTGAACCCTGCTCTGGCCGTCTCCGCTAAGCCACACCTGGTGGTGGTAAGGACATACACTGGTCCGCAACCCTTCGACCGGAACAAACACGCTGTCTTTCACTGTGCAAAAGCTCCCCGCCCGGTGACCGCTTTGCCGACAAATTTGTGCTTGTCTCAGATCGTCATAGGGCATTCTAAACCAAGCTTCGTCCACTGGCAGCATAGAGAATAAGTCAAACAGCAAGGGAGCCGCAGCTTCATTGCCGATCAAGCCGGGACGCCCTTCGCCATCGGCATTGCCCACCCACACGGCCACCACATACTCCGGGGTGACTCCCACAGCCCAGGCGTCGCGAAAGCCAAATGAGGTTCCTGTCTTCCAAGCCACGCGCCGAGTCGAACCAAACTGCCGCCAGGCGGCCTCTTCTCCAGGTCGCGACACTTCTTGCATTGCCTCGAAGCTGTGCCAGATACTTCCGGCGGATAGCACCGAGGACACTACCAATTTGTCGCGATCCTCTTCTCCCCAGCGATATCTCGCCTGAGCCAAGTCATAGGTAAGGGGACGAAATCCCTCTGGGTCATAACGACCGTCGTAGTGTGCGTACAGGCGCAAGCTGCGGGCCATGCTGGCGTAGGCACCCGCAAGGTCCCAGAGATTGGCTTCTGCACCGCCCAAAATCAAGCTGAGGCCATACTGGTCTGCGGGTCGAAACAAGCTTGTGATCCCCAATTTCTTGAGCTTGGAGGCGAATTTGTTCACGCCATGCATTTGAAGCATCCGCACTGCGGGGATATTGAGCGACTGGGCCAAGGCATCGGCGGCAGCTACGGAGCCGTGGTAGGTTCTGTTATAATTGGTGGGGACGAAGCTCCCAAAGTAAGAGGGAATGTCTGGCAGCAAGGTGCGGGGGAGAAGCTCGCCGTCGTGAAGCATTGAAGCGAATAAGAATGGCTTCAAAATGCTGCCAGTCGATCGATTGGCAGTGACGATGTCCACAGCATGTCCTCCGTCTGGTGCATCTCCCTCGGTGTTGCCCACATATGCCAAGACAGCGCCCGTTTCGACTTCGGCGATGAGGATCGCGCCATTGTAGATCCCATTTTGCCGCAAACGCTGCGAGTGCCGATTCAGGGTGTGATTGGCTTGGATCTGTAAACCTTTATCAATGGTAGAGGTCAGGGAAGTGACACGCTGCTCGCTGCGAACTCGCTCCAGGAGATGGGGAGCAAGGTTTGGAAGAAGCGGAGGCGAATCAGGCAGCGGCTCTGAAAGGCTCAGCTCCCACTCCAAAGAATCAATTTTACCTGCATGAAGGAGCTTTTCCAAGAGGAAATTGCGCTTGACTAGCAGGTGGTCGCGATTCCGTCCTGGATGAATCAGCCCGGGCGCATTGGGCAAGACGCCCAAGGTCGCAGCCTCAGCCCAAGAGAGCTGATCAGCGGATCGGCCAAAATACTTCCAAGCGGCGGCTTGCAGGCCCACGACATTTCCACCAAATGGCGCATGAGCGGCATACAAAGCCAAAATTTCCTGCTTGCTGTATCGGGCCTCTAGGCGAGTCGCCTGAACCAACTCAACCATTTTTTCAAAAATGCTCCGCCTTTTGCCTTTTCGCGACAACCGGATCACTTGCATCGTGAGCGTGCTGGCTCCGCTCCTTACCTCGCCAGCAGAGACATTGAGCCACAAGGCCCTGGCGAATGCCAAGGGATCCACGCCTGGATGTCGATAAAATCGCTTGTCTTCAAACTCCACAAGTGCGTTAACAAATCGCGGTGGCACCACTTCTTCCAGTGGAAAACGCCATTGGCCATCTTTGGCTATGCGCGCACCGAGCAATAACCCGTTTCGGTCGTGGAGCACGCTCGAATAAGGATCTTCAAATAAGACGCGCGGCACACAATTCCACCAAATGATCAGCAACAGGCTGGTAACCCATAGCCACACCCTCCTTCTTTTCAGAAACTGGCGGAGCCGCAGCGGGAGCTTCAAATAGGCGACAGTAATGAAAGCGGATAAATGGGAGAGATTCACAACAACAACTTCTAAGCGAGGGGATTTTCGGCGGTGCTCGACAAGTGAAGCGAGTTCGCGCGCAATTCGCGCAGTGCTTCCCAGCGAGATCCTCCGGCGAGAATCAGCAGAAAAGGTAGCAAAATTTGCCACGTCGCATTCAAACTTCTAGTAAACGCCTGCATGATCGGCAGATCAGTGGTCCGCGTGAGAGAATTTGCCCCATAAAAAAGCGGGTTCAAGAACCCCCACGCCAAGCGTTGTGTGCTCTTGAACCCGCTGGGTAGCCAGGAGTGTAAAACTATGTAGAAATTACTGGCTTTTGCGGCGGTCTTGGCGGTTCTTGGCCTGGGCGGTCTGGCGCATTTTCACGGCTGCTTCTTGCTTCTTTTGCTGGGCCTCCACCCATTTGCCTAATCGGCCTCCGCTTGCTTTCTTTTCCCCTTTCTTCCCCTTCTTCTGCGACTCTCTCATCTCACGGAGTAGCTTTTCGTCGTCGATGAACTGGCGAATGACTGCGTTCTGGCCGATGGAAAGAAGATTAGAAGTGAGGTAGTAGAGCGACAAACCCGAGGCGTAATTATTCAGGAAAACGAGCAAGAACACCGGCAGGATGTACACGATGTATTTCAGCGCGGGGTTGCTCTGAGCGGGTTGCGATTTCTGCTGGTACCAAGTGTAGAAAAACGTGGAGATCGCCATCAGGAGGGTAAACAAACTGATGTGATTCCCATAGACACTGCTCACCAAGGGAATATTCGCAGACCAACTGATGAAGGCATCGTAGGTGGACAAGTCATTGGCCCACAAAAAGGGTTGCTGACGAAGCTCCACGGCCTGCGGGAAAAAGAAGAACAGCGCAATGAGGAAGGGATAGGACAGCAGCATGGGCAAACATCCACCAAGCGGACTGACCCCCATCTCTCGATAGATCGACATTTTTGCCATCTGAAGCTTCTGCGTGTCGTCTTTGAACTTCGTGTCGAGCGACTTCATCTCGTCACTGCTATTGAGGACCCGCATTTTGGCCATCGATACGAAGCTCTTGAAGGTCAGCGGTAGTATCAACAAGCGAATCAGAATCGCTAAGATGATGATGATCAAGCCGTAATTTGGAATAAACCCCTCGAAGAACTTGAAAATATAGGTGGTCCCAATGTTGATGTAGGAGATGATCCACCAGCCCATGTCCATTTCCTTCTCCAGACCGATCCCATAGGAATTCAGGGTGTAATACTCAGTCGGACCAAAGTAAAAGAAGAAGGGAGATGAGATTTCATTGGACCGCTGCCAGTTTACCTTCATGTTTGCAGCCATCACCCGGTTCACAGTCTCCACGGGTGGCGTGGTCATGCTGAATTTGCTCGAGAAAAAAGGCTGATTGGGAATCAGGATGGAAGAAAAAAACTGGCTCTTGTATGAAATCCAATCAACGGGTGTTTTCAAGTCCTCTTCCTCACGATCATCGGAAATGCTTAGCTTATCTACGCTATCACCCATTTTATAAGCGATGGTGGACTTCTGGCGCATGTTTTTCACAGAAACTTCCGTCTTAGGCAAGTAGGAAGTCCAGTTCAATTCATAGGAAGCGTATTTACCCAAGCGATCCTGAAGCCCTACGAACCGGATCTCATACCCTACATCATACCTATCTCCATAAAAAGTATATCGCTGCTCCACATATCGATCCGCATCAATACGAGCTATCATGCTCAGCTTCGCCGAATCGCCAGCTGCAACACTCAACAAGTCGTTGTTTCCTTCTGGCAAAAAATACAGATCAGAGCTTTTGATGGTCTTGCCCTCAGCGCCGTCGAAGTAAAATTGAAAATACAGCTCATTATTGGGATGAGACTGAATGATCGGCAAGGGCAGGCTATCATGGGTGAGGTACTCGTTCAAAAAGGCGGAGGAGATAGCCCCTCCCAAGGTGTTGATATTGACAGTCAACTTAGGTGTAGAGACTGTCACGGTCTTCTCTTCGCCCTCGGCCACTCGATAGAAGTCGGAGAACTGACGCATTTTGCGTACTCGGTTGACCGAATCGACGGCGGTCGGCTCCATTCCTTCGATCAGGACGGCTGGTAGATCCGAATCGGCACGATCCTCCTCTGACATCGGATCGGATTCGACGAGCTCACGGCTGTCGGTTGTAGCACGGGGCTTTTTGTTGGGCTCGGGAGCCAAGAAGGTGAAATAGACCAGCGTCAAGATGGTCATTAACACGATGCCGGTTATGGCGTTTCTATCCATGAGATGGGTTAAGCTATGTCAATGGGGCTGTTGGTCGTGAGAAGGAGCAGATCCTTACAAAAGGGTTGGGGACAGATCAACTTTTTTGAGGCCTTCTCTGAGGGGATTTTCAATGAATTTCTATGAAAATCGTCCGCGAAATGGAAACAGAAGACAAAGTTAAGTACAATAATTGAGACTTGCCCTTTAGGAATTGTTTTCCAACGTAGCCCGCTCCGATTGTTGGGCGACGTGCCGCTGGTAGGCTGCATTTACGAATGCAAGGAACAAGGGGTGGGGGCTTTCGACCGTGCTTTTGTATTCCGGGTGAAATTGCGTGCCCAAGAAAAAAGGATGGTTGCGCAACTCGATGATTTCCACCAAGTCATTCTCGGGGTTGATCCCGCTCATCACCAGGCCCGCCTTTTCCAAATGCTTACGCAAGGCATTGTTGAGCTCCCAACGGTGTCGGTGTCGCTCGCTGATCCGCGTCTTTTGGTAAGCGGTGTGGGCCAGTGTATTTCGCTTGACAATGCACTCGTAGGCACCCAGTCGCATGGTACCGCCAAGTTGGCTCACTGATTTCTGTGAGTCCATCAAGGCAATCACTGGATATTCTGTGTGCGGACTGAATTCCGTAGAATGGGCCGCTTGCCAGCCTATGACATGTCGGCTGAATTCGACCACAGCCATTTGCATACCCAGGCAAATGCCCAAAAATGGCACCAGCCGCTCCCGCGCATATTGTACTGCCAGTATTTTTCCGTCCACCCCACGCTCACCAAATCCAGGTGCTACGATGACTCCATCCAGGTTCCCCAACAGACGCTCCCGGTTCTCTGGTGTGAGGTCTTCGGAGTGAATCCAATCAATCTTGACTTCCAATTCGTTCTCGGCTGCAGCGATCTTGAGCGATTCTGCAATGGACAAATAAGAATCGTGCAGCTCTACATATTTTCCCACCAACCCGATCCTCACCTCATCGGTGGGATTCTTCAGACGCGACACAAATTTTTTCCACACCGTAAAATCTGGCTCCTGCTTTGGGCGCAATCCCAGCTTTTTCAAGACTACGGTATCGAGATTTTCTTTCTTTAACAGAAAGGGTACTTCGTAAATGCTAGCCGCATTGACATTTTCAATCACTTCTTCGAGGCGCACATTGCAAAAACGGGCAATCTTTTGCCGCACGTCCGAGGGAATCTTGTGTTCCGTGCGACACACCAACATGTCGGGCTGAATGCCGGATTGCAAGAGGGTCTTGACGGAGTGCTGGGTTGGCTTGGTCTTCAATTCGCCAACTGCCTCTAAGTAAGGCAGCAACGTGAGGTGAATCACCAGGCAATGCTCTGGACCGTAATCATAGCGAAACTGCCGAAGGGCTTCGATATAAGGCAAAGACTCGATGTCGCCGACAGTCCCGCCCATTTCAGTGATGATGATGTCAAATTGGCCGTGCTCATTGAGAAGTGCAAAGCGGCGCTTGATTTCATCCGTGATATGGGGAATCACCTGCACCGTTTTACCACCGTATTCACCATTTCGCTCCCGACGAATCACCGTCTCGTAAA
This sequence comes from Bacteroidota bacterium, assembly GCA_036835375.1. Lineage (GTDB taxonomy): Bacteria > Bacteroidota > Bacteroidia > J057 > J057 > JANQTF01. The sequence goes on along the minus strand of DAITMB010000040.1, from coordinate 9,630 downwards.
TTCTCCCTGTCGTAACATTGTTTGATTGAGAGGTAGGTACGTTGAGAAATCGCTCATAATGCCCCAAATCCAGGTCCGTTTCAGCGCCATCGTCGGTCACATAGCACTCGCCGTGCTCGTAGGGATTGAGCGTTCCCGGGTCAATGTTGATATAGGGATCAAATTTCTGGATGATCGCCGTGTATCCCCTCAGTTGCAGCAACTTAGCCAAGGAGGCCGCCAAGATTCCCTTCCCAAGAGAGGAAGTTACGCCACCAGTAACAAAGATATATTTGGGTGTTTCTGCCATGATCTGCCTCCAATAATGGCCGCAAAGGTACTGTAGTTTATTCAGAATGAGAAACCCAGATGATCGCATACAGAGCAAAAGCAGATGTTATTTTATATAAAATATCCATTAATTAAATAATACGAATTTCCTCAATTTGCATCAGAAAGCATTACCCTGCCTTGTAGCCTTGAATTCTTGAATATGCGACAACTCTACACCATTGCTTTTCTAATCCTAGCTTCTTCTCTTCATGCTCAATCAGCCTTCTTTGTCGGAATTGGCAAAGATACCAGTGAAGTACGTGAGTTTCTGGCATCGCGCAGCTACCTCCAAAACATCACCACAGACAGTGTCCACATTTGGACTGGGAAAATTGTCCCCGGCCAAGAGATCCAGTACCGCTTTCATGACGGCATTTTGTATGCTATCGAAGATGAGCGAAGCTTCTCTGACAAGCTGGTAGCAGATCAAGTTGAGAGCAGCTGCCTCGCGTATCTCAAGTTGCTGGACTTCGACACCAGAACCCTGAGCAGCTCTGGCGGAAAAACCCACTATGTAGCTGTGACTTATGACCAAGTGGTAGAATTCATTCGGGAATACGACAAGGACAAGACCAACAGCGTGTGTCAGCTTCGGGTGACTAGCCGAAGGTACGGACCGCGCATGCGCACGGAGTCTTTCGTGGCTCAGCTCAATGGGCGCTGATCATTAAGAATGATAGGGAATCGTTCATGGATTGGGAGGGCTATCGGTCCTCCCATTTTCGGTGTGATCGTGAGGCAAGGTGGCAGGCAGCGTACCTGATGTGACCAACCATTTCCGCTGAATCCATCGATATAAACACCAGCCCAGCCAGCCCATGAGGATCCCAATGCTTCCCCCGGCGAGGACATCGCCAGGATAATGAACGCCCAGATAAATACGGCTGTAAGATGTGATTCCTGCCAAAGCAAAGAATATCCAAGGCCAAGGCCGGTGTGGAAAGCGAAAGCTGAGCATGGTGGCCATCGCCAGAAAATTTGCGGCGTGGGAGGAGACAAATCCATATTTGCCACCACATTTTCCCTCCACCACATGTACGGCAAAGTCAAGTCCTGCCTCTACCTGACATGGTCGATATCGCTGGACCATCGGCTTAATCCACCCTGAGGCGATCTGATCCGCCAATATAACTACTAAGCCAAGGAGGAGCCCCACCAACACGAGGTCGCCCCAACCTTTCTCCCTGAAAATCGCCCATGCCAGCATGACATATATCGGAACCCATGTCGCCCGGGCGCTGATCGTCGCCATGATGGGGTCCATCCAAGCTGAATGGATACCATTTAGGAATTCAAATGCAGCAACATCCCAGCCGTGAAGGACTTCGATCATCGATTAGTTTGTCACAGATAATAATCGCTTAGGAGCCGCTGGACGGAACTGATTAAGAGCAGAATGCCTACTGCAAACATGATCCAGGACCAAATTGATCGGTTTTGTGGAGACATTCGGTCCGCCGCCCGCCAGGCAAATCCGCCGATCCAAAGCGCCAGGATCGACATCAGAATACCGACCATGAAGCCAGCCAATACATCTGCTGGGAAATGCGCCCCAATGTACACCCGTGTGAAGCCCACAAACCAAGCACTCATTCCTAGTAAGAACCCCCAGACCCGGCTTCGTGTGAGGGTAGCTGCAAAAAAACCGATGCACCCCGCGACGGCACTGTGCCCGGACGGAAAACTCCGCATTCGCTCCCGCCCTAAGGATAATTCCCGCACTTGGTCAGGCGCCAAAACGGCTCCCGGGCGATGCCAGTCCATAAAAATTCCGTGTTTGAGCAATGCCACCGCAGCGGATAAGAGTAGCAGCGCAAGAATCATTGTGCAAAGCAAAGGCTCCTGCTTCCGAAACGCCACCACGCAAATCAGGCCTGCCACCAAGGTGCCATCTCCAATGTGCGTGAGATGTGGCATCATTTGGTCCCAAAATGGTCCCCAAGACTGATGCAAAAGCAAAAAACTACCTTCATACCCTTTGGCGAGTAGCACTCCGCCTAATCCGATCGCGCCCATCATAACTGCCCCAAAATAGCCAGTCCATGCTGTGTGAAAGGGACGGAGATAAGTCGGTAGGTGAGCAAACATGCCGCAAATCTGATCAAAAATCTGAATCGTCAAACCAAAAATAGGCTTGCCACGCATCTCCCACCTGCGCTCGTCGCATGAGAAGTCGCGCCCTTCCCGAGCCCGAAAACACATTTTGAGCGTCTTGCTCGATCATCAAATTGAAGTTTCGCACGACAGAAGCTTCTGTCTCGGTGCTATCAAGCTGGGAATAGTAATTCCAATCCAGAGTGATCTGTACCACTGCTTGAAACAGGTTGTAGGAGATGCTGAGCTCCGTGTCCCGATCCCAACGAATCTCTTGGCCCAAATCTGGATCGTAAAAGGAAAATTCAAAATCGGGGGAAAACAGACGCCCGTACAGGGTGGTGTCTCGGAGCTCGTAAGCGTTTTTAAAAAGGCGGAAGTATCCCTCAATGTTCGTAGGGTCGCCCAAGAGGTTCACATTGGCGAGGCCTTCGGGGTCGTAAGCTGGCGCAAAGGGATTGCAGCCGGCACTCACCATCATGATGGCCAGCATCCATCCACAACACCATGTCTTACCCCTACTGAACATATCTGAGTTTTAATTCACTCCAACTGCTATCAGGCCGTGTCTCAATGTCGGCCCAACGATGAATTTCCCATTCGTTGAAGGTATTGCGCTTGATCAGCATTTGCAACTGTCCCACAAACAGGGTGGTGAGGGATGTGTCAGTGTGATTGACGCGCAAAGTGTAATCGCCCACATATCGCAGCGAATCCGAGGTCACGTCTTGCAGATCGGTTTGCTCCAGGAGCAGGGTGTTGCTCCCACTCACACTCAGGTTGGCCAGCACATTGTCGAGGTAGCCTTGCTCATCGAGGGCAGACCAATTGCCCCAGATCGTCTCGTTGAAGTTAAACAACCGCGCCACCGGAAAGAAGCGGAAGGAATCTACCTGAAAGCAGCGCAGGTAATTCTGCGTGTTTCCTTGAGCAATTGACCGGCGCAGATTCTCCAGCAAAATCTGGTAATCCGAAGGCGTCACCCAATCGGAAGCAGTGTTTCCGGGAGGCTCTACAGGTCGAATACCAAAACAGCCATGAACCGCGATCGAGATCGAGATCAGAAAGATCCATCTGTACGGCTTGGCCAAGTTGATCATTGTTGAGATCTGTTGAATGGCGCGGTATTGGTCGCTGATGGAACCAATCAGAGGTGCCTTTTGTGGTGAATTACTTCGAAATAACAGCGGAAATGTAGTGAAGGTTTCCAGCCATTGGGGCCGAAGGTGTACCCTCGCAACCGAAACAGATGAAAAAGGATGACTTGTATCGAGTGACAAAAATGGACATTTCCATCATTGATTCCCTTGATTATCAAGCGAATTGATCGGTGAACAATTCCCTGTTTGGTAAAAGTAAGCAATTTTGGCAGCAGCCATCGGCGAAAAAAAATATCCATGAAGCCAACAGTGAAAAATAATCTCCGTATTTTTGACCGACCAGTCAATCATAAAGTACTATATTACTTTTCATGAGTCCACGATCCACAGCGCAATTCGAAGAAATCCGGCAGCAGAGCCGCAAGAAAATCGTGAATACAGCCTTAGAGCTATTTGCGAAGCAAGGCTTTCATGCAACCTCTATCAGCCAGATCGCTAAGCAAGCGGGCGTGTCCAAGGGATTGATGTACAACTACTTCGACACAAAGGAAGAATTGCTCATGGCCATTGTTGTGGACGCCATGGAAGAAGGCCAAGGCTTTTTTGCGCAGATCATGGAGGCGAAGCCAGGCAAGGAGCGACTTAGGCTGATGCTCGAGATGACGTTTCACTACGTGGTTGAGAACTACGAACACCAAAAGCTCCTGGCTTCTCTCGCCTTGCAAATGGACCAATTCCCTGAAATCGGCGAGTTGATCCGACAGAAATACACGAACTACATTCCGATGCTGGCCGAGGAGCTCCGAATCGCCGGTCATCCTCAACCCGAAAAGCACGCCTGGATGCTATCTGCGATCATGGACGGCATTGGTCTTCAATACGTGGTGCTGGGCATCGCTACGCCACTGGATCGGATGAAGCAAGACCTCATCGACGAGTATTGCTCATAAGTTCTTTTGCCATGTCGTGTCATGCCATAATTCATCGCAGATCTTATTCCCCCGGCCTGAAGGAAGCTAGCCGGACCAATTGCACCTGTTGAATTCATTTCGAATCCCAAGTCCCCCAATTTTAATCAAACGTAAATCGAACCTTCTCACCTTCTATATTGATCATCATGTTACGAACCATTCTCTCCTCATTATTATTCCTGCTGATCTCCACCTCCGCATGGAGTCAGAGCGCAAAGGACATCATTCGCAAAGCGGAAGAAATTCGCCGGGGAATCGAAAGCTCTCAGGCTGAATTCACCATGACGATCGTTCGGCCTACCTGGACCCGCGCGATGTCTATCAAGAGCTGGGGAAAGGGCGACACCTACGCCCTGATGCTGGTCACAGCACCTGCCCGTGACGCTGGAACTGCGACACTGAAGCGCGGCAACGAAGTATGGAACTGGGTGCCGCGTATTGAGCGAACGGTGAAGCTACCGCGCTCTATGATGTCGCAATCTTGGATGGGATCCGATTTTACCAACAACGATCTCGTGCAAGAAGTCTCCATCATCGACGACTATGAGCACCGAATCCTCAAAGACTCCACCATTGAGGGCAGAAACTGCTGGAAAATCGAACTCATTCCGCATGACGATGCCGCAGTAGTGTGGGGGAAAGTTCATACCTGGATCGACAAGGCAGACTTCCTCACGCTGCGCAATGAATTTTTTGACGAAGACGGATACCTCGTCAACGTCATGCAAAGCAGCGGCGTGAAGACCATGGGGGGACGATTATTTGCGACGAAGCTAGAGATGATCCCTGTAAATGAGGAAGGGCACAAAACTGTGATGGAGTACACCAAGATCTCATTTGACCAGGAAATATCTGACGACTTTTTCTCTGTCCAAAACATGAAGCGCGTCAGATAAACGCCAGCCTTTGCCATGAGCAGCTTGTAAACATGCTGCGAAAGAAGCTCTCAGCAGAATTGCGGCGAGAGCAGGAATCTCGCTGCCTGCACATTTCATTCAACGGCCTTATTCACTTCATCTTCAACAACTTGAACCATGCTGTTCACGCTCGCTTGGCGCAACCTCTGGCGAAATCGGCGCAGGACTTACCTCACCACTGGCTCCATCGTGTTGGCAGTCGTCTTGGCGGTGTTCATGCGCTCCATGCAGGAAGGCGTCTATGACAAAATGATCGAAAACGTCGTCGGGTTGTACACCGGCTACGTGCAAATCCATCAGGATGGATACTGGGCCGAGAAAACCCTTGACAACTCCTTTGAGCTGAGTCCTGAACTTCATCAACTCATTGCGGCAGATGATCGGGTCGCCGAGATCGTGCCGCGGCTAGAATCCTTTTTGCTGGCTTCCTCTGACCATAGCAGCCAGGTGGCACAGATCATTGGCATATCACCTCCTGCGGAAGATGTCCTGACGAGGCTTTCCTCCAAGGTGGTAGCGGGCAGCTATCTAGCACCTCAACAAGCTGGCATCATGATCGGAAGTGGTTTGGCAGCCAAGCTTCGAATAGGACTTGGGGATTCGCTGGTGCTATATGGCCAGGGTTTTCAGGGCAACATGGCCAGCGAACTGCTTCCAGTGGTGGCGCTGCTACAGTTTGGCTCCAAGGAAATGAATGATCGAATCGTGTACACGACCTTGGAGACCGCACAAATGATGATTGTGGCGCCGGATCGTCTCACCGCTTATGCGCTACAGCTCCACCGTCCGGGCACCGAGCTGGCCGTGACCCAAGCTCTTCGCGAGCAGCTGCCAGCAGGCTACGAAGTCATGGAATGGCGGGAAATGATGCCCGAATTGGTCCAAAGCATTGAGTCGGACCGCTTGGGCGGCTACCTGACCATGGGAATCCTTTACCTCATCATTGCCTTCGGCATTTTCGGCACAGCGCTCATGATGACAGCGGAGCGTCAATACGAATTTGGTGTGCTCACCGCCATCGGCATGAAAAAGCATCTCCTGAGTTCTGTAATGACCCTCGAAATGATTCTTATGGGAGTGATTGGTGTGCTGGTCGGAGTATTGATTTCGCTGCCGATTGTGGTCACACTTCACTACTATCCGATTGAGCTCTCCGGGGAAGCGGCAAAGGCTTACGAAAGTTTTGGGATCGAACCCCTGATTCCGACGGCCATTGATCCGGAGATTATGCTCTTTCAGGCGATGGTGGTGATGATCATGACTTTGCTCGTGTCGATCTACCCGACCGTGAAGATCTTTCAACTCAATGCCATTCGCGCCATGAGAGGGTGATGCTTGGGTACCGAATTGCTGATCATACTTTGCCCCGCTTGGTTCAGAACGGAAAGAATGAAAATGATCCAATCTATTGGTATCCAATGAGTTCATTCTCTTCATTCTACGTTTTGCTTCAACTCATATTTTCAATTATACCGCTTCGTTTTTCCTACCATTCATTCAATCGATCATGATATTCAACATCGCCTGGCGAAATGTATGGAGACATCCCGTCCGCAGCGCCGTGGTCATCGTAGCCATCGCGCTGGGCCTCTGGTCCGGGATCTTTATGATATCCTTTTCCTGGGGCTTGACCGAAAGCCGAACGCGCGACATCATCGCTACGCAAACTTCTCATATCCAGCTGCATACCAATGAATTTGAGGCAGGGGAAGAGATGTATCACTTTCTTCCGGAGGGCCATTTGACCGCCCAATCTTTGGCTCAGCAACCGGAAGTAGCGCTGGTAGCGACGCGAATTCTGGCATCGGGGATGCTCGAAAGCACCAAAGGCAATTTTGGCGTGCAGGTTCGCGGTGTGGATCCAGCGGCTGAAGCCGCCCTCACCGGCCTGGACGACCGCGTGATTGCTGGCAGCTATTTGAGCGAAGAGAGTCACCAAACGGTCCTCATTGGGGAAGTGTTGGCGCGAAAAATAGGCGCTCTTCAAGTAGCAGAACCTGACTCAGCAGGCGCTTCTCAGCTTCAATTGCAGCCGCGGCGCAAGGTGGTCGTGAGATTCCAATCTCCTGAAGGAGAGATCACTGCTGCCAGGTTCAACATCGCGGGCATCTATGAGACCCAGAATTCACAACTGGAGGAATCGCAGATTTTTGTAAAGGCATCAGATTTACAAGCGTTGGTGGGGATGGAACAGGGCGTTCAGGAGATTGCGCTCCTGCTCCACGATGTTACCCAGTCTGACGACGTAGTCTTAACCTTGGCCGAGCAGTTTCCTGACCTCAAAGTGGAGACTTTCCGACAGCTGGCACCCGAGTTGGAGTTCGTTTCCAGCTCCCTCAATGCCACGTTGCGCATTTTCATGGGCATCATTCTCCTGGCCCTGGCATTTGGCATCATCAACACCATGCTGATGGCCGTGCTGGAGCGCACCCGAGAATTGGGGATGCTGATGTCGATCGGCATGAACAAGCCTCGAATCTTCAGCATGATCATGCTGGAATCAGTCCTGCTGACGCTCGTAGGTGCCCCCATCGGGCTGATGGCTGGCTGGGGAACCACAGAGTTTTTCGGCAAAGCGGGGATTGATCTGTCACAGTTTGAGCAGGGCTTGGATGAATTTGGAATGTCCAGTATGGTGTATCCGGAACTGCCCGCCGACAACTATCTGGAGATTGTGATCATGGTGATCATCACAGCGCTGATCTCTGCGATTTTTCCAGCTATCAGGGCTTTGAAACTCAACCCTTCCGAGGCAGTGAGAGCGCTCTAGCCTAGTGCTGTGTCAAGTGAAGAATGGCGGGTAGGCGGTAGCAGATTTTGTCGGAGATCAAGGCGAAAAATCTGAGTTAGCCGAGGCTAATGAAGGTTTTTCAACGCAGAGATCCGGCAAAAGCGGCAGCGATCTCCCGTCATTAGGTACTTGACAAAGCACTAGGGGCAATTCTCCATGTGTCGGCACTTTCTGCTTTCTGCATTTTCAGCTTTTATTTTTCTGACTATCAATGCTTTGACAAATGAATATCATCAGCATATCTCAACTTCACAAGACTTACGAGGGCGTTGTCAATGTCCATGCGGTGAATGATGTCTCCCTCGAAATAGAGCAGGGGGAATTCACGGCGATCGTCGGGCCTTCTGGCTCTGGCAAGACCACCTTACTCAACCTGATTGGCGGCCTGGATCGCCCCAGCGCCGGGAGTATTCACATCGGCGACACGGAGATTTCGCGATTGAGCAACAATGAGCTGATCGATTTTCGGCTTCATCACATTGGCTTCGTATTTCAGGCCTACAACCTAATCCCTGTACTCACGTCGCAGGAAAACGTAGAGTTTGTGATGCTGCTCCAGCAGCGTAGTAAAGCAGAGCGCATCGCCCGTACCCAAGAACTGCTTCACGCCGTGGGCCTCGGTGACCTGCTCCAAAAGCGCCCCAACCAGATGTCGGGCGGCCAACAGCAGCGCGTAGCAGTTGCCCGAGCACTGGCTTCCAAGCCGCGATTTGTCCTCGCGGATGAGCCTACGGCCAACCTCGATTCTGCCGCCACTGCCAATCTGCTCGATATCATGGCAAATCTCAATCAGCAGGAGCAGATCACGTTTCTCTTTTCTACCCACGACCAACGGGTGATTGATCGGGCGCGGCGCGTTGTGACGCTGGAAGATGGCAAGATTGTGTCCGATGTGCTTAGGAGTTGAGAGTTGGGGAAGTTGGGAGTTGGGAGTTGGGAGTTGGGAGTTGGGAGTTGGGGAAGTTGGGAGTTGGGAGTTGAGAGTTGGGAGTTGAGAGTTGGGAGTTGGGAGAGTTGGGAGTTGGGAGTTCTAGTCTCGCTTCTCAATCTCTCGCCTCTCAATCTCTCGCTTCTCAACGTCTCGCTTCTCAACGTCTCGCCTCTCAATCTCTCGCCTCTCAATCTCTCGCTTCTCAATCTCTCGCTTCTCAATCTCTCGCTTCTAAATCTCTCGCTTCTAAACCTCTCGCTTCTAAACCTCTCGCTTCTAAACCTCTCGCTTCTAAACCTCTCGCCTCTAAACCTCTCGCCTCTCAACGTCTCGCTTCTCAATCTCTCGCTTCTCAATCTCTCGCTTCTCAATCTCTCGCCTCTTAATCTCTCGCCTCTTAATCTCTCGCTTCTAAACCTCTCGCCTCTCAACGTCTCGCCTCTCAATCTCTCGCTTCTTAATCTCTCGCTTCTCAATCTCTCGCTTCTCAATCTCTCGCTTCTCAATCTCTCGC
>DAITMB010000039.1:0-39560 GCA_036835375.1 Bacteroidota bacterium | reverse complement strand
TGACCGAGGATTTGGGCGGGCAACTCGGCACTCGCGAGGTGGGTGACACAGTGGTGATGCACGTCCTTGCTTTGGCATCGCCTTCGATCGCGTAGGGGAGAGTTGGGAGTTGGGAGTTGGGAGTTGAGAGTTGAGAGTTGGGAGTTGAGAGTTGAGAGTTGGGAGTTGAGAGTTGAGAGTTGGGGGACACGTTTTAAGAAAAGGTCACACATTTATTGCTGCATCCTATTGCTGCATCCGAGAATATTGTCGCCTCAGCCAAGGTCGAACATATTGATCCTGCCAGTTGTAGGCATGAAAATGAAACCGCATGGTGCCATACTAGCATTCAGTTCTCAGTAAAAGTAAAAATTTTCCCATCTGGGTATTCCCGAATGTCGCTAGGTTTTCGGCTATTTGATGGGGCTGTTCTGTCGGGAGGACGCTTCTGATGCAGCCATCGCCCGGTTACCTGGTCCACGCCAAGCCCACCAGGTAGCCAAGCTCATTCCTGCTACCAAGTGCCAAATGCCCCACAGGGCGGCAATCACGGCCATGCCCCCCAGCCCATTGAAAATCGGCCCAAATATCAGCACCAAGGCGATACCGGAGTTCTGGATGCCCGTTTCAATTGAAATTGTTCTTCTATCTGCCAATGGCAACTTCAAGGACCAGGCAAAGCCATACCCTGCGCCGAGCGCCAGACCATTGTGCAAAAACACCAGCAGAAATACCGCCGAAAGATACATTACGAAAGAATCCCAGTTCGAAACCAATGCTGCCACGACGTAGCCAATGAACAGCACCAGCGAAAGGATGCGAATGGGCTTATTGATTTTATCTGTGGTAATGGGAAAGCGATGGGCCGCAAGCATGCCCAGTACCAGCGGCAGCCCCAAGATCAACAGTACTGTGAGCAATACCTGCCAAGGATCCACCACGATCTGCTGTAGCTCCGCCGCCGCTGGCGGATACCACTGGGACCAAAACGCAAACGAAAATGGTGTCATGACGATCGACAGCAAGGTGGAAGCTGCCGACAAACTCACTGAGAGCGCCACATTGCCCTTCGCCATCAAGGAGATGAAGTTGGAGAGGTTGCCACCCGGGCAGCTCGCCACCAAGAACATACCCAGCGCCATACTCGGACAAGGCTTCATGATCCAGATCAACACCAAGGTGAGAAACGGCAAAAACAAAAACTGAGACGCTAGTCCCGCAAAAGCCGCTTTGGGTTGCCTGACTATGTTCCAAAAATCGTCCTTGCGCAGGTTGAGCGCTACCCCAAACATGATCAGACACAAGGTGAGGTTCATGAATTGGAGGGAGGCCTCCGAAAAATCAAGCCGGATTGCGTCAAATTCTTCACACATGGGGGAGTATTAGGGAAAACATGACATCTTTCTCAGCAGAATTCCTCATCGAAACTTCTCACCAAAGCCTTCTAAGAAAAGCCATTTTGACAAGATTCGCAATCGGCATCGGGAAGTTGCCCCTACCAGTAATACGCCACACAGCAGTTTCCACTTCCCAAAAACCTAGTTTTTGGACACAATATACTGTCAGTCAAAGGTTCCGAACGCTACACAAGTCCACTCGCACCATCGCGCGCTGCTTCAGTGCCTTCCCCCACGTTGCCAATTGAGCAGGCTTCCATCAACCTTTTACCCGGGTAAATCTCAGCGCTTTGAGCATCCAGTTGGGAAGTGGCTTTTCCGGATCGCGCTTTTTCATGTCGATGTACCAGCCCCACTTCTTGAGAATGGGCACCTTGTGCGTCTCCACAAATTCGATCAGCGTGCCGTCAGGATCTTCGACGTAAGCAAAAATGCCCGCCGCCTCGCCCATATCAAAGGAGCTGCCCATGGCTGTCTCGCTGTCCACTGTGAACGGAAATCCCGCCTCAGCGCAGCGCACCCGAAGTGCATCCATGTCGGCAATGTCGAAGCAGAGATGAATAAATCCCAGATCGCCCCAATATCGATCCTGATATATGTTGGCTCCTGTGCCCTCGGTCCGCGCGACGAGCTCCAGATAGCTCTGGCCAAACATGCGCGAAAAGCCTCCCTTGCGGGGCTGCGAATGCGTCAACAAGACCCGCCTCAGCGGCAATTCACCGCCGGGCAGCACTTCGAAGTCTTCGAACACCTCCGTTTGGTCATACACTACCTCGTCATAGCCAAGGATATCGGAGTAAAGCTTGCGGGCGCGATCAATGTCCGACACACCGATCATGGCACCAGAAGGACCCGCCGTGGCATGTGGCCCGCGCATGAACCGATCAGCCTGCTCCACGACCTGGAAGAGGTTGCCGTAGGGGTCCCGCAGAAAAAAATGCTGCTTCCTCACAGGATCTTCCATGATGCTGCTCAGCAATTCGGCCCCTTTTTCCTTCAGATCTTCATATGCCAAGGCGACATTCGCCGACTTGATCCTCCCTGCAAAAATCCCATGATCCCCCAGCTCAGGCTGACGCAGCGGTCCTTTGGGCACACGGCTGGTGTACTGCCAGATTTCAAATCCAGACCCTCCCTGCACGTTCACCGCCAGAATCGCGTGGCGCTGCTGCGGCTTTCCACCCGTGTAGGGAAGCATGAGATTGGCCTCAGCCGCTTCTTCAAAGATCGACACATCCATACCGAAATGCTGTCGATACCAGGCCCACGCTTCGTGGACATGAGGAATTCCAATTCCGAGTTGTTGAATGCCGCTGATGATAGGTCTCATGAAAATTGCGATTCTTGGGGAAAATTGCGCGAATATAACCAATCCTCGCGCAAGAGGGGAATTTTACTAGTAGTTGAGTCTCAAGCAATCACCCGAGGCATTTTTGCGGTAGAATACAAGATTAAGAGTGCTGATCACTGAATATAATTCATTGACAGTCAACAGTTTTTGAATAATACCATAACCAGCTTGGCCCCTCATCTTATTTTTTTAACAACCAATAAAACAATTATTCAAAAGTAGGTGTTAAAAACTTTCTAAAATGACTACCAGTCAATAACTTTCTTCGGATACCCCATGCCCGGCAAAAGAGCGACACCCGAGAGCCGCAAACTTCAGATCCTCGCCGCCGCCGATCAAGTTCTGATCCAGATCGGCATTGAGCATTTCACGGTGGACCGTGTGATCGAAGTTGCCCACATCGCCAAAGGCACAGTCTATCGCTACTACAAAAATAAGGATGAAATGCTGGCCGAGCTCGGTGTCAAAGCCCTCACTCTCCTTCAAGCTGACTTCGACCGGGCGGTGGCTCAGCAGACGCATAGCATGGATAAAGTCAAGGCCATCGTGGGCGCTTGTTATCAATTTTACCAGCATCACCTTCAGTACTTTGAGTTGATCTCCTACATGGAGCGCCCCGAATTTGACCTCAACGCCAGCGGCTACCTCAAGCTCAGCGAGCACACGCAGCGATTCACTCAGCACATCATAGAACAGGGTCAGGCGAAAGGCGAAATCAACCCCTCACTCGATGCCACCATGCTGCACTACATCATGTGGGCCGCTTGTGTGGGCGTCGTAGAGTTCGTCGAAACAAAGAAAAAGCTCCTCAAACACCACCATCAAATCAACACAGAACACATGATCGGCACATTTGCGGAGCTGATGACGAAAGGCATGGCCCCATGAGTCTGGACCAGATGCCGACTTTCGCTTACTTTTTTCGAGGATCAATACCTGGTATTCTCGCCCTCTTTTTTAACCCATTTATTTTTTCACATGATCACCACACAGACGCTCACCTTCCTTGCCGACCTCAGCCTCAACAACCACAAAGAATGGTTTGACCAAAACAGAAAGCGATATGAAACCGCTCGGAAAAACTTCTTCGAAGTGATCGGCCAGATCTTACAAGGCCTCGAAACTTTCGACGAAGCCATTGCTGCCGCAGCCTTAGACCCGAAAAAAACGGTGATGCGCATCAATCGGGACATCCGATTCTCGAAAGACAAGACGCCCTACAACTCACATTTTTTCACCTACATGAGTCCCGGAGGAATGAAAGGCCCTCACGCTGGCTACTACTTCAGCGTCTCAGCGGGAGAATGCTTCTACGGCGGCGGACTCTATGCGCCCGACAGCCCGTTGCTCGCCAACATGCGTCGCGCAATAGACCTCCACTTTTCTGAGTGGAAGTCCATTGTGGAGGATCCTGCTCTCCAATCTACTTATGGAGAAATCCTATCCAACGGCGTACTGAGCCGACCGCCAAAAGACTACGACAAAGACAATCCTGCCATCGAATGGCTCAAGCGCAAGGGATTTTACACATCCAAGACCATCGATCCAGAGGAATTGCTGAAGGCGGATTTTGTTGAAAAAATGACGCAAGACCTTCGCATCGTTCATCCGCTGGTCCAGTTTATCAATCGCGCCGTCGCGCCCCATGAAGTAGATTCAGACAATTAATCATGCCCTACGATCATCAGGAAGCATGTGCTCACCTCGCTGCGGCGGATCCGGTATTGGCAGAGATCATCGACACCCTGCCATTGCCTACGATAGAAAGCACGGGAGATGTCTTCTATGACTTGGTGAGCTGCGTGGTAGCGCAGCAAATTCACTATCGCGCGCGCAGCGTGTACACCAAAAAGCTCGACGAACTGCTTCAGGGTCAGTGGCCCAGCCCTGCCTTGATCGAAGGACTGGATAGCGAGGCTTTCGCGCAAAAAAAGATCGCCGGCAACAAGTATCGTGCGCTGATGCACCTGGCAGCGCGGTGGCAAGCGGAGAAGATGGACCAAGTCAATTGGCAAACGTGCCATGATGAGGAAGTCCGCGAACGCCTGCTGCCCATCAAAGGCATCGGTCTATGGACCGTGGAGATGATCTTGCTCTACACCTTGGGGCGTCCAGACATTTTCTCGCCCGATGATTTTCAGCTCAAAAAAATCATGATTCTAGCCTACGACTTATCTCCCGGCCCCGACCTTCGGCAAGAAATGTGCGCCATCGCCGAGTCATGGAGGCCCTTTCGATCCCTGGCGCTACGCTATCTCCTGGCTTGGGGTGCCACCCAACAAAGAAGATGACTCATGTTTAACAGGCGGCGCAGCGTTGCCATAAGATTCCCTACAAACTTTGATCTTCTGAAGCTTTCTATCATTTCCCATCTCATCTAACCCAGCTTGTATGCAACGCAGTGGAACGGCAGACATGGCCCTGTGGGGCGGCGGGATTCCCCCTTGGCTTTTCAGCAGAATGAAGGCGCTTGCCTTGCCGATGGTCCAGTCCCTCTTGCTCACGCACGGGCAGGCGGGCTTTTTGTCGCGCTTAGCCGATCCATTTTGGTTCCAAAGCTTTGGGGCGGTCATCGGCATGGACTGGAATTCCAGTGGGGTGACCACCGCTGTGATGCGCGCCCTGAAAGAAGCCCTCCATCCACATGCGCGCGAGTTGGGGCTGTATGTGTGCGGCGGAAAAGGCAGTGAGTCCCGCAAAACACCCCTCGAACTTTTGCGCGTAGGAGACGCCACCGGGATGAACGGCACCGAACTGGCCCATTACAGCAGGCTCACGGCCAAGGTGGACAACACAGCCATTCAAGACGGTTTTCAGCTTTACCTACACAGTTTTGTCCTCAGCGTACAGGGAGATTGGACGGTCGTCCAGCAGGGAATGGAAGGAGCCCAGGGCCTTGCCCGACGCTACCACTGGCATTCTGCACAGGTGACATCCTTTGTGGAAGAACCTCACACGGCGATTTGCGGCGAAAACCAAGGGCTGATTCTCAACCTCACCGACAAGCAGGCAGGGCCTACCCAAGATGCCATTCTGGCGATCTCTCGCGAAAATCCAGACAGCATCTTGAAAGAAATCCCCCGCATGAAGCTCCCCGACTACTGCGACCTTCGTGCCAAGGACGTGGATCTCAAGCGGCTGGGAGGCGTGCTGCGATTGGCCCAGGCGGGTGAAGTACAAAAATTTGAAGACCTCCTTCTCCTACAAGGACTCGGACCCCGCACTTTGCAATCCCTCACCTTGGTCTCGGAAGTGATCCACGGCACCCCCTCTCGCTTTGCCGATCCTGCGCGCTTTGCCTTTGCACACGGGGGCAAAAGCGGCACGCCTTTTCCCGTGCCCACACGTGTGTATGACGAGACCATCGTGGCCCTGAAAGAATCGGTAGAAAAGGCGCGCATGGGAGACACAGACAAGCTGCAAGCCATCAAAAAGCTGAGCGAGATCGCTCGCAAGATGGAAGAGCGAGCAACAAGCCTTCCTGACTTTGACGAAGTCAAGCGCCAAGAACAGGATTCTTCCCACCTCCATGGTGGGCGGAGCATACGTGGCCATGCGAAGGCACCCGGCACCGACGAGCAGCTGAAGCTTTTTTAGCGAGATGTTGAGAGGCGAGACCTTGAGAAGCGAGACTGGAACCATCAACTCCCCCAACTCCCTATTCCTCCCGCAGCTGACGGTGGAGCAGGCGCGGAAAAAAACGCTTGAGCCACAGCGCCATTTTTTCTCGGGGATTGCCGATCGCCACCTCAAATCGTTGGCCGTTCACCGCCTGAAGAATGAGGGCTGCACATTTTTCAGGTGACATTCCCTGCTCTTGCAAGGGATCCATTTTCCCGAATTCTCCTCCATCGGAGGTCAATGCGTGGAGCGAAATCGCCGTGCGAATACCTCCGGGATTGACGATCGTCACCCGAATCCCTTGCGCGCGCTCCTCGAGGTACAGCGTTTCGAAAAATCCTTGCAGGGCGTGTTTGGCGGCGGCATAGGCAGATCGCTTTGGAAAGCCAAATTTGCCAGTGAGGCTGCTCATTACCACAAAGTGTCCGCTCCCTTGAACGAGCATACTGGGCAGCACCGCTTTGGTGAGGGCGATTTGACCGAAGTAATTCACCTCCATCACCCGCCGATCTACCTCCAGGCCCGTCTCCCTTGCGAAGGAGCGCTGACTGGCTCCGGCATTGTTGATCAGGATGTCTATTCGGCCCAGTAGCGCCAGCACTTGGCTCACGGCGGTTTCGAAAGTCTCCGGTCTTGACACATCCAGCGGTAGCACCGTGACCATGTCGCTCAAAGCGCCACATGCCGTTTTGACCCGCTCCAACTCCCCCATCCGGCGAGCCGAGGCCACGACCCTTGCTCCTGCGTTCACACAGGCATACACGAGCGCCTCTCCAATGCCAGAGGAAGCCCCGGTGATCCACACGATTTTTCCAGTCATGAATCGTATCGCTTCAACTCACCAGACCATTTCCCATCTCCGAAATGAAGAGGCAGAATCCGGCATTTCTGCTGCCAAATTACAGCTTGCCAGCGCAAGTCTCAACTCCTATTTCTGCCATCTATCGCCAAGCCTCCGGCAAGAATATGCCATTACGACAGACAAAGCCGACAGATCGGCAATTTTCCTGTGATGGCACCTTGATTGTATGGGTATTGCCGTAACTAAATCTCAGAACATCATGAGTGAAGGACCCCGCAAACCAGAAGATCAGCTTCGGCAATTCGCTGACAGCTTTTCAGACGTAGTCTCCTCTTTCGGCAAAAAAGTGGGCGGATTCGTGGAAGACATCTTCCGGCAAGAAGACGGCGCTGACGTGCATGTCCCCATGGACGCCTATTACACCAGAACAGATTTTGTGCTGGAAGTGGAGCTTCCCGGCGTGACCAAGAAAGAGGTCTCGTTGCAAGTGGTGGACCAAGTCCTCTCACTCAAAGGGAGCAAGAAAATCGCGGCAGGAGCCGATACGTTCGAGTATTTGGGCAGAGAACGGCGCTACGGAAACTTTATCCGAAGCGTAGAACTTCCCGACGACATCAACCTTGAGCAGATCAAAGCCAAGTACGAAGAAGGCATTCTGCAAATCACCTTCGCTCGCCTCTCCCCAGTTCGCGGGGAAGACAGCAAGGAAGTCACAATTGAATAACTGGTTTCGACAACTCTATAAGCAATTTTCAGATGAGCAAAATAATCGGCATAGACCTCGGCACGACCAACTCCGTGGTGTCTGTCATGGAAGGTAACGAGCCGACAGTGATCATTAATTCCGAAGGCAAGCGCACCACGCCTTCGGTCGTCTCTTTCAACAAGGACGGTGAGCGGGTCGTAGGGGAACAAGCCAAGCGCCAAGCGCTCGCCAATCCTCAACGATCCATCAGATCTATCAAGCGCTTCATGGGCGTCACTTTTGCCGAAGGGAAAAAGGAAGCCAGTGAAATGAGCTACGAAGTGGTGAGTGGGCGGAACAACTTGGCGATGGCCAAAATCGACGATCGCACCTATACGCCTCAGGAAATTTCGGCCATGATTCTTCAGAAAATGAAGAAAACCGCTGAAGATTACCTCGGCTATGAAGTAAAGGAAGCCGTCATCACGGTGCCCGCTTATTTCAACGACTCTCAGCGAAACGCCACCAAAGAAGCCGGTGAAATTGCCGGGCTGACTGTGCGCCGGATCATCAACGAGCCGACCGCAGCCGCCCTCGCCTACGGCCTCGACAAGCAAAATAAAAGCGGCAAAATCGCTGTCTTCGACCTCGGTGGAGGTACTTTTGACATCTCCATTTTGGAGCTGGGCGATGGCGTCTTCGAAGTGCTTTCCACCAGTGGCGACACTCACCTCGGAGGAGATGATTTTGACCAAATCATCATCAACTGGCTCGCAGAAGAGTTCAAAGCCGAGCATGGCATCGAAGTGAAAAAAGATCCCAAAGCCCTCCAGCGCCTTAAAGAAGCTGCTGAGACCGCCAAGATCGAGCTCTCTTCGACCAACGCCGCCGAGATCAATTTGCCTTACTTGTCCATGGACAGCGCAGGCCCCAAGCACCTGGAGCGTTCGCTGAGCCGGGCAAAGTTTGAGCAATTGGCCGACAAACTCTTCCAACGCTGCCTGGAGCCTTGTAAAACTGCACTCAAAGGCGCCAAACTCAATGTCGCTGACATCGAGGAAGTGATTTTGGTGGGTGGTTCTACCCGCATTCCCAAGGTGCAGGAGATCGTCCGCGACTTCTTTAAGCGCGAGCCCAACCGCAGTGTCAACCCCGACGAAGTCGTGGCTGTAGGTGCAGCGATCCAAGGCGGCGTTTTGGCCGGAGACGTTCAAGGCGTGCTTCTTCTCGACGTGACACCCCTCTCCCTCGGCATTGAGACCATGGGCGGCGTGTTCACCAAGCTGATTGAAGCGAACACTACCATTCCGACCCAGAAATCTGAGGTCTTCTCTACCGCAGCCGATAATCAGACTTCGGTTGAAATCAATGTGTTGCAAGGAGAGCGCCCCATGGCCGCCGACAACCGCTCCCTTGGCAAGCTCAACCTGGATGGCATTCCGCCAGCACCTCGTGGCATTCCGCAGATCGAAGTCGCATTTGACATCGATGCCAACGGAATCCTGCACGTGAGTGCCCGCGACAAAGCCACTGGCAAAGACAAGAAAATTCGCATTGAGGCTTCTACTGGCCTAAGCGACGCCGAAATCGAAAGAATGAAGCGGGAAGCGCAGGAGAATGAAGAAGCCGACCGCTTGCGGCGCGAAGAAGCAGACAAACTCAACCAAGCAGATGCGTTGATCTTTTCTACCGAAAAGCAGCTCACCGAATTGGGCGATAAACTCTCTGCTGGTAACAAGGAAGCCCTCCAGTCTTCCCTGACTTCGCTCAAAGAAGCACACGCTTCCAAAGATCTGGCTCGGATTGATGCCGCGATGGCTGCCCTTAACCAGGCATGGCAGACCGCTTCAACCGAAATGTATCAGCAGGCTGGCGCCACAGGTGGCCCACAAGGATTCTCCGGCCAAGACCAAGAACCTGAGTCCGAAGTGACCGACGTCGAATACGAAGAAGTGGACGAAAGCACCAAATAGGCCCTTTCAGCTGCCTCTTATCTCACATGTTCAAGGCGCTCTTCCATGCGGGAGAGCGCTTTTTTTTGTGGAGAGATGGACTGACTTCGAATGGGTGACAGCTAAGGGTGTTTTGATATTTTCTTTTTCCCTCACGAGCAGATCTGAGCGAAAGTGCATGCGAAATGGATCTAATATTTATCGAGGGACACAGTCACAATTTGCCGATGAATATGCGATCCACACACTTCCAACTGACGGCTGAAGCGCTTGAAGTATATCGGCCAAAATAGTGATAATGAGGCCCTTGGCTTGAGAGTACAAGAAGGACATTTACCCAAATCGATATGAGAATCAGGATCTGTGCGCTCCAGAACAACATAAGACCTAAATGAACTTCAAAAATATCGACAGTTGCGCTTCTAATTCCCCTTGCCCATATTACGCTGCGGGTTAGTTGATGCAAGATTTTTTACTTTTTATCCACATCAGCTTAATATTCTTTTGGGATCCTTTCCATTTTCCCTATTGTGATTAGCATAAGAATGAAACACCATGAGAAAAATCAGTATCTCCTTATTGGTAGCTTTTGTATTGACGCCTCTCGCTTCGATTTCTCAGACATTCTCTATCACTGATACATTTACGATCAACGAAATGCTTGATCAGGTGTTTGGCGCTGGGATTTCGGTCAGTAACGTTACGGTTGTTGGTGATACGAATCATGCGATAGCGTATTTTACTGGTGGCAATAGTTTTGGCCTCGACGACGGGGTCGTTATTTCTACTGGTAGTGCGATGACGTTAGGAGGGTCTACCAGCGGTTACAGTTCAATCCTATTAGCACCGGGTGATCCGGATCTGGCTGCATTGGCAGGAGCTCCCAGTCGCGATGCCTTTGTATTAGAATTTGATTTAACGAGCGATTGTGACGAGTTAATCATAGAATATGTCTTTGGATCAAATGAATACCCATTGTTCGTGGGGTCTCTTTTTAATGATGTTTTTGCATTTTGGATTTCGGGTCCTGGCTATTCAGGGATGACCAATATCGCACTGATTCCAGGAACGAATACTCCAGTAAGTGTGAATACCGTAAATAATTCTGGAGGCTGCACCAATTGCCAGTACTACGTGGACAATCTTCAAGGCCAAACGGCTTTAGCTTTTAACGGTCATACCGTTCCCCTTCAAGCCACTGCTACTTTGATTCCAGACTCCAGCTATCATGTAAAAATGGCGATATCTGATATTTCGGATTATATCCTTGATTCTGGTGTCTTGCTACGCCGCAAGGGCATTTGCGGCAGTCCTAGTCTTCTACAGATCAGTAGTAATGTGGGATCAGGGGCATCTATTCAGGTAGCTGAAGGCTCTTCCACCCAGATTCACATTCAGCGTGCCTTACCCTTTGATGATCCGGTAACTTTCTCTTTTACAACTGCGGGTAATGCATCTCTCACAGACGATTTTCTCAATTGGCCATCGACGCTGACAATTCCAGCAGGAGCTTCCTCCATTGACCTAAATTTGCAGGTTGCCAGCGATTGTGATGTGGAAGGCCTGGAAAACCTGGTCATTGTGTACACTGACAGCAGCCTCACTTGTGCAGGTGCTATCTACACCGATACTGTCTGGTTAGAATTGATCGATGCCAATTCACCACTGCCCGCCCTTGATCTTGGCCCTGACTCTACGGCCTGTCTGGGAGATACTTTATGGCTCGACGAACAGCCCATGGGCTACACACTTGATTATTCTCCCAATATCTCTACCCCAGAGCTTGGTTACTGGCTTGTGACCGGAAATGATTCTGTGCCAGAAACCTTTACCTATTGGGCTGCGCTCTCCGATTCCATTGGATGCTCGATTGCTGATACTGCGTCAATATTGGTTACCCCACCTCCCCATGCAGCTTTGATCCTGCCTGAAATTGTGTGCGATGGAGCCTATTTCGATGGATTGGATGCTTCTACTGGATTTGTAGAAAGCTATGAGTGGTACTTTCACACTGCAAGTGGTGCCGCCTTGTCCTACACTTCCCCCAACGTGAATCTCCAACTCATGGCTGAGCTTTGGCAGGTGCAATTCACTGCGGGCAATGATGTTTGTGGCTTAGACACAGCTTTGGCCACCGTGCAGGTATATCCTCAGGTAGCATATCTTAATCAACTTCCAGACAGCGTTTGTGTGAATGAAGCGGTAATATGGTCCTATTATTCTACCGATCCACAGGTATCCTATTCTTGGAATTTCGGAGATGGTAGCGTGGTCATCGGGAACACTCCCACCTATTCCTATTCAGATACAGGGACTTATCAGATCGAAGTCATCAGCGGATATCCGGCCTGCGAAGATACCATTGTTTCTTCCGTGGTGGTCGAGGCCTGCGCTACCGATGGAATTGTGGATCCTTGGTTGGGGTTGTCTGTATATCCAAATCCTACAGCGGATGTACTTCACATTGAGGGATTGGGTGTCAAGGAAGCCACGATTAGCCTTCATGACATTCATGGAAGAAGATACTATTGGGATCGAAATTCTATTGCAAATAAAAACCTTTCACTTCATGAGCTACCTGCTGGCATCTATCTGCTGAGCATCAAGCAGGAGGATCGGGTCTGGAGAGGAAAAGTAGAAGTGAGAAAATAGACTGGAAGACCGCAGAAAACTCCTGACATTCACGAACACAGTTTAGATACAAAGCGGCAAATTAAGTAATGAAGCGTTGCTTCAATGCCCACCATCCCGTATGGCTGGTGGCGTAAATCAGTTCATCAACCACCATGGTTGGAAGGAACAGTCATCAGTACAATCAGCTGCGCATGTGGTAGGAGAAAACGATGAGGCCAAATTTATTTTTTGCCTCCACGCCATCCTCATTTTCTGCTCAATTTGAAGCGGGATAGACTGACTTCGAATATGCAACAGAATGATCGCCAGCCGAAAAAATTAAAAAAAATTAGATTTGTGAACACTGTTCAGTATATTGCGTACTGTTCATTCAAATGGTAACCTCGCTCCTTTAACTTACCTTTGGTCCTGCCACCCAATGGAAGGAAAGCGGAAAAATGACAGCGCTGTGAAGCAAAAAACTGTCGGAGCAGCATTCATTTGTAACACCTGGAAAATCACCGAGCAACCAAACGCATGGGAATCACTGAGAGAAAGACACGGGAGAAGGAAGAGCTCAGAAGCCGAATCATTGAAGCGGCGTATGAGATGTTTGTCAAAGAAGGCTACGAAGCCGTGTCGCTCCGCAAGATCGCAGAGGTGATTGAGTATAGCCCGGCCACGATCTACCTGCACTTCAAGAACAAAGACGAATTGATGTATTTCGTTCAGCAGGAAGGCTTTGACCGCTTTTTTGAATACCTGAGGCCTGTGCAGGAAATTGATGACCCACGCTTACAGTTCCGGGAAATGGGGCGCCTTTATTTGCGCTTTGCGATCGAAAACCCCGAGGTGTACGACCTTATGTTCATTCTACGATCTCCGATGAACGCCGCTGAGATAACTGAAAGCGGCTGGGAATGTGGGTTTGAAGCATTTTTTCTACTCCATCGAATCGTCGAAAATTGCCAAAAAGCGGGCTACTTCACCGAGAGAGATCCCTATGAGGTCTCCTTGGCAAATTGGAGCTTTGCCCACGGCTTGGCGACGCTCTACCTCCGTAACAGATTGCCCATGATCCCCGAGGAGCTGGCGCTGCCAATGATCAATGATGCAATGGAAATTCATTTCCAACATCTTTTCAGCGAATAACTTCTCCGTCTTTTCTGATTCAGAGATTCTGAAAAACGCCATTCGGAGAAGTTACCATTTCAAAAACCACTTGGGAAAGTTGCTCATTCCTGCCTTCGGGACAACCTTTTTTTGCTATGCAAGTAAACGGTGTTTATAATTTGAAACGTGTAAATGTCCCGAGCGGGCATTGCCGCTCACGGAAGATGTTGGCCCTGTCCTTGGGGCTCCTCGTTCTTACCTGGTATGAGTTGGATTGGGTGGAAGCGTTCCGCTCTTTTTTTGACCTTCTACTAAACAGTGTTTATATTAATTGAGTCGTTCATCATGAAAATGTTCCTCTTCTGGGGCCTGGCATTGTCGATGCCCATTGGCCTGTTCTCTCAAAGCGGGATTCTTGATCAATATGTGGTCGAAGCCCTGGCTCACAATCCTGATTTGGCACGATCCCGAATCGGTGTTCAGCAGCAGCAAGCGCGCCTCGACAAAGCCAAGGGCCTCTTTTTGCCCCAAGTAGATTTCAGGGCCTCCTATATCCTGGCCGCTGGTGGGCGAAGCATCCAATTTCCAATCGGCGATTTGCTCAATCCGGTCTATTCTACCCTCAACCAGCTCACAGAGACCCAAGGATTCCCCACAGATCTGGCGAATGTGAACGAACGCTTTTTGCCAAACAATTTTCAGGAAACGAGCATCCGCGTGATTCAACCCATCTTTTCCAGCGATATTTTGGTGAACAAGCGGGCGCAGGAAGCCCTCCTTCAGGTCAGCGAAACTTCGGTACAGGTGGCCACTACTTCTTTGGTGCGAGAGGTGAGGGAAGCCTACTGGAGCTATCTGCAAGCGCTGGAGCAGGTCGCCATTTATGAAGAAGTCGAGGCACTCCTGCGGGAGCAGCTTCGTGTGAATGAGCGTCTGGTCGCCGCCAACAAAGTCACCGTGGATGCCATTTCGCAAGCGCAAGTATCGCTGAGTCAGTGGACGGGCGACATGGCGCAGGCTCGCCAGCAAGAGGCTTCTGCCAGAGCTTATGTGAACTTATTGCTGGGAAGAGATTTGCGCGAACCACTTCAGCAGGACAGCAGTCTTCGTCCCGGCGCCTGGCGCCCTGATTTGGAGCTATTGCTCGGCCAGGCTACAGCGCAGCGTTCCGAAACACAATGGATTGATCAGCAAAACACCGCGCAATCCTGGGGGGTGCAGCAAGCCCGTGGGCAAATGTTGCCCAGCCTTTCTCTGGTCACAGATCTTGGATTCCAAGGCTTTGGCTACGACTTCGGCAATGATCAGGCATTTGTCATGGCGCAGGCTTCCCTCAACTGGAACCTCTTTCAGGGCGGCCAGCGAAGGGCGGGCGTGCAAGAAGCGAAGCTGGCTTCGGAGGCAATTCATTGGCAATCCGTGCAGCTTCACCGACAAATTGCGCTAGAAGTGGAGCAGGCTTGGTATGGCTGGCAGGCCGCAGAACAGGCCTTTCTGGCCACTCAGGAGGGGGAGGGACATGCCGCACGACTGTATCGCCAGACTGCCCAGCGCTTTCAGGAAGGGCAGATCAATGCCTTGCAACTGGAGCAGGTACGGGCTGCCTGGACCCAGTCACAATTGGCACTCAATGCCGCCAAGTACGAATGGTTGCGCCGCGAGACGACCTTACAATTTGCTGCGGGCTTGCTGAAAATTCCCTCCACTGAATAAAACTTTGAGATGATTTGCCAGCCATTTGCTTCCAAGATTTTTGGGCGGGGCAAATAGCAAGCTCCCCTTTTCTGATTTTCTCCCAAGTTCTACGTCACTCCGCATACGCTTTCTCTGGCCCAAAGGCCGAGCATCCAACCTATTTCACACGCTTTGAATTCCCCGACTTCATCACTTTTCCTTTGATTTTCATGCGTGACCACGCTATACATTTCCAAAAAATGAAATATTTTCCTTTTCTCCTTCTCTCTTTGCTGTGGACCTTGTCCTCTTGTCAGCCTGCCACCAACGAACCCGGATCCCCAGCGATCAAAGCCATTCCAGTGAGGGTGCAATCGGTGGAACCACTCACGACCTCTCCTTCGATCCTGGCAGTAGGCCAAGTGGTATCAGGAGAGGATGTATTTTTGGGATTTCGCACTGGCGGCGTGATCCGGAGCATCTTTGTGCAAGAAGGCCAACAAGTGCGGGAAGGCCAAGTACTGGCAGAACTGGACTTGATCGATGTCTCAGCCCAAGTTCAGCAGGCGAGCCTCAGTTTGGAAAAAGCGGAGCGCGATCTGGCTCGGGTGAGCTCATTGTATGCGGACACAGTAGCGACGTTGGAGCAAGTGCAAGACCTCACAACGGCCTATCAAGTGGCTAAATCGCAGCTTCAGATGGCCGAAAGCCAGCAGCGTCACGCGCGGATTGTAGCACCCGCTTCGGGGCGAGTTCTCCAAAAAATGGCCCAATCGGGTGAAGTCGCGAGTCCAGGTATGCCAATTCTCAAGCTCGGAACTAACGGGGACACCCGCGTGCTTCGGGTAGGCTTGGCAGATGTGGATGTGGTGAACGTGCAACTTGGCGACGAGGCAGAGGTGAGCTTTGACGCGTGGCCTGGGATCGCTTTTCCTGCCAAAATCTCTGAGCTCGCTCCGGATGTGAACCCTATGACGGGGACCTATGAGGTGAAAATGACCTTTGTAGAAATGCCTCGCGCCCTCAAAAATGGCTTTGTGGGCAAGGCCGAAATTTTCCAGAATCCAGATCGCCCCTTGGCAGTGATTCCTATGAAGGGCATTGCGCAGGCTCAAGGCAACCGCGTGTGGGTATATGTGCCCACGGACAGTGGTACGGTCACCTTGCTGGAACTAGGGCCGATGTCGCTGGGGGATGACTACGTCGCGGTGCCATGGGAACAGTTGGCGGGGAAGGAGATCGTGACCGACGGAGCGGCTTACCTGCGGGACGGCGTCGCAGTCCGCATCATTCGTCAAAACCAGCCAGAAGGTGAAGGGGTACTTATCGGCCAGCGATAACTCCCGGTGCCATTTCTCTCATTTCCGATCATTCTTCATTTCGCATATATGAAACTCCCACAACTGGCGATTTCCAACCATCTATTTGTCTTGGTTCTTGTCACGATGGTGTCCGGGCTGGGCATTCTCTCTTACCTGAACATGCCGCGATCGGAGGACCCGATCTTAGATTTTCCGGTTTACACGATCCTGGCAGTCTATCCCGGTGCAAGCCCGGAAGACTTGGAGCAGCTTGTGATCAATCCCCTGGAGGATGCCCTCCTGGAGGTAGAAGAACTCACCGATGTGAGTACGCAAATCAAAGAAGGGGTCGCTGTGATCAAGGTGGAGGCTGAGTATGGGATCGACGTGAATGACAAATACGACGAAATTTCGGCTGCCGTCAACCAAGTTCGCGGGGAGTTGCCCACGGAACTGCGCACGCTGGAGGTGAAGCAACAGTCACCCTTGGATGTGGTGATTCTACAAGTTGCACTGGTCTCCGAGACAGCCAGTTATCACGATTTGGTGACCTGGGCTGAGCGCCTCGAAGATCAACTTGATCAAGTGCCTGGCATTCGAAGCGTGGACATCGTCGGCCACCCCACCGAGGAGCTGCGCATCGCACTGGACATGGAAGAGATGTCGCGGCGAAACCTTTCTGTACATCAGGTGCTGGGAATTCTGTCTCAAAATCACCAAAATCTCCCCGGCGGTGAACTCAGCAGTGGGGGTAGATCCTTTGTGGTGAGGACCAGCGGCAGCTACCATTCGGTGGAGCAGCTACGTCGCACGCCAGTGGGAGGCCTGGGTGAACATTTGGTTTTTCTAGAAGACATTGCCACGGTGGGCATGGAATACGAGACACCCACGTACCTCACTCGCTATCAGGGCCGACGGGCGATTTTCGTTTCGGTGACACAGCAAAAAGAAGAAAACATCCTCCGCATTGCCGAACAGATGGAAGCCCGCGTAGCGGCATTTGAGCAGGGACTTCCCGATGAAATCGCCCTTTCGTCCGTCTTTAAGCAAGGTCCTGCGGTCAAAGCGCGCATCAACGATTTTTTTCTCAATCTCCTGCAAGGTATTCTACTGGTCGGTGCCATCGTGCTGATGTTTCTGGGAATGCGCAATGCGCTCATCATCATGACGGTGATCCCAACCTCCATCTTGATGGCGATTTATTTGCTCGACCAAACTGGGTACGGCTTGCAGCAAATCTCCATTGCGGGCTTGGTGATCGCCCTTGGGTTGCTTGTGGACAATGGGATTGTGGTGGTAGAAAACATCCATCGCTTCCTCCGGGAAGGCTATTCTCCTAAAGAAGCCGCAGCCAAAGGCACCGCAGAGGTGGGATGGGCCATCGTGAGCTCTACCGCCACGACGGTCTTAGCCTTTTTGCCGATGACGCAGTTGGGAGGTGGCACGGGTGAATTTGTGATTTCTCTGCCCATCATCGTCATGTTCAGCTTGGGTGCTTCCCTCCTATTGGCACTCACTCTCAGCCCTCTGCTTGGCTCGCGCATCATGACCCTTCGCGCTGCCCAGCCCAATCGCCTCCTTTTGGGTTTGGAGCAGATGGTGAGTCGTTTTTATCGACCCATGCTCGCGGTTTCGTTACGACGCCCGTGGGTGATCGCGCTCATCGCAGTCGGAAGTCTGGCAGGCGGCATCGCCCTCTTTCCGTTGGTAGGCGTCAGCTTTTTTCCTCGGGCAGACAAGCCAATCATCCTCGTGGATGTGGACCTACCTCAAGGAAGCAGCCTGGAGGCGACCGACGCCGTAGTGCGAGAGATAGAGGCACATCTTGACACATTTCCGCGTGTGCTGGGCTACGCCACGAATGTGGGCCATGGCAATCCGCAGATTTACTACAATGTCTCGCCCAGTCAGTTGGCTCCGCAAGTGGCCCAGATCGTGGTGGTGTTAGAATCGTGGGATTCGAAGCGTTTTCCGCTGGCGGTGAAGCAACTCCGGCAGCAATTCGAGGCCTATCCTGGTGCGCGAATCAGCGTCTCTGATCTCAAAAATGGTCCCCCATACGATGCGCCCATCGCGATCAAGGTGGTGGGAGAAAACATCGCCGAGATCAAGCGCCTTTCTCAGCAGGTGGAAGAATTGATCGCTGAGCAAGAAGGAATCATCAACTTGAACAATCCCCTTGCGGTGGGCAGCACCCAGATCCAGAGCCGAATTCTCCCGGAGAAAGCAGGGGCTTTGGGGGTGTCCTGGCTAGACGTGGACCTGGCGCTCCGAACCACAGTGGCTGGACACGAGGTCGGTACCCTGACCCTCGACGATGGCAAGGAATATCCCATGATCCTTCGCATGGCAGATCACTACCCTGCCAAGCTGAGCGATCTTTCGCGCATCTCGGTGGCCAATGCCGCTGGAGGACAGGTGCCCATTCGGCAAGTGCTTCGCCTGGACATGACGACCGCTTCGCCCAGAATCGATCACTTTGATGGACAGCGCACCAACATGGTCACCGCCGATGTGGACGAAGGATACAATGTGACAGAAATCACCCTCGACTTGATCGATCAATTAGACGAAATAGAATGGCCAGCGGGCTATCGGTATGTCGTGGCAGGCGAATATGAAACGCAGCAAGAATCCTTTGGAGATTTGGGAAGCCTGCTCATCGTGGCGCTATTTGGGATTCTGGCCGTGCTGGTGCTCCAGTTTCGCTCTATTCCCCAACCATTCATCGTGCTATCTGCCATTCCGCTCGCTTTTTCCGGATCTATTGTCGCACTCTTTCTCACGGGCTACTCCTTTTCCTTTTTGGCCTTCATAGGCTTCACCAGCTTGGTAGGGATCGTGGTCAACACGTCGATCATCTTGGTGGATTATGCCAATCAGCTGCGCCTTAGCGGCATGAGTAAGCAGGAATCCATTCGCAAAGCTGCCGAAACACGATTTTTACCGATCCTGCTCACCACCATGACCACGATCCTCGGCCTATTGCCCCTCACCCTCTCAGGCAGCGACCTGTGGGCACCGCTGGGATGGACCATCATTGGCGGTATGGTGTCTTCTACCCTGCTCACCCTGTTGGTGGTGCCAGTTTTGTACCAAGCACTCAGTGTCGGAGATAAAGCTGTCGCACAAAGTTGATTGCTTGATTATTTACAGGATTAAAAAAATTAGGCAGAGCGACTAAAAAGCAATCAGGAAGAACCTAAGACGATGTCTTAGGTTCTTCCTGATAATTTTGAAAGGGATCCTTGCTTGGGTGCTAGATGCGAATGGCGCGGAGCTGGAAGGCAAGACCTGCGTTGGGCCGGAAGGTAAATGCCTCAAAATCGCGCCCAAAGCGTGTGGTCACACTGGCAAAAGCGACAAGGTTGCGGCTCATTGGCAGATGAATTCCTGTCGTGGTGCTGTAGTACTGCTGGCTATGCGTAAGGCCATTGTCATCGACAAAACGCTGCTCACCAATCCCTGCTGAGAGGCGAAGCCAATTGCGGATGAGAAATCCTGCTTCGATCTCGCGAAAATCAGCCACGCTGCCTTGGGCCGGTAGGGGATTTACAATTCCTTGCAAGGCATTGACCTCCGTGATGGCCTGCGGAGTAAATTGCCCATACGTGCCGAACAGGCCGAAGGCTTGCGGCGCCCGATACCCGCCATTGAATCGGTATCCCAAAAATCCAAACCCTTGCCAATTGAGGCGTTGGGCTGTGGTCGCGGGTTGCAACCCATTGGCTTCATGACCTACCGACGGAAATGCAGGGCCAGCCGCATCCAGGGTGTACTGAGGTCCACCGCCGGCAATCAAGGTGAGTCGCTGGTACTTCGGCGGTTCTTGGGAAGTTCTGGAAGGCGAACAGGGACGATGACTATGGCCGCACTGGCCATAAGCCGCGCTGGTCCCGAGAAAAAGAAAAACGAACAAGGAAAGATACAGTTGTTTCATCATCATGGATCGCTAAGGAAGTGGGTGAAAGGAAGTAGGGCACCGACATTCGCAGAGCCTACGGATTGCTTCTGGAAGAACGCTTGATCCGCAGGGTTTGACCACATAACGAGGTACTGAGCCATCCATCCGCGTTGTCGATTGACCCGACACCATCAGAACGAGCCAGCCAAAGCGGGAGGTGTGCGGGAAAGTCAATGTAGGAAAAATTGGCAAGATTTGCCGGGCTTTCCACCCCGAAATACATGCCTTTCTTCATCACAAGATGCGGCGCACCGCCTTCGAATTCGCGAAAAAATATCTGACTTGGTATATGATGAAGATGTTAAACTGAAGAAAATTTTTCTAGTAATTTCTGATTATCCATTTCATAAAAAAAGTGAATCAAATAACAAGGAGCCTGTGCATCTGCCCGGCCTAAAAAATCACTCCCATGCTTATATTTCCGGCGATTGGCCTTTTCCTGAGCGATGTGACAACGTACCCCAATACCAGCCTTTCGCACCAGCAAATACGAAAACGGATTTTCTTTTCCAGCGCCGAGGTCTCTTCATTCGTCTAGCCAACTTGATTACCCCATCATACCGCAATGAGAAATGTCCTCAGATTCGGCGAGCAAAGGTCTTCTTCTTTTTTTACCTCCCCTGAGCCACGTGATATGTCTCTTTTTCAATGCTTTCATGTGGCAGGCTACGATCTTCACTATGTGGATACGGGGCAAGGAACTCCGATGGTGATGCTTCACAACGGCGGCGGCTTCATGCAAATTTGGCAGCACCAAATCGAGCATTTTTCACTGAGCTATCGCGTCATCGCCATGGACTGGGCTGGATTTGGCGAATCTTCGGAAGCCCAGGCTCCCCTCACCGTGGACTTATATCTCTCTCACTTAGAAGCCTTTCTGGACCACCTCCACCTTGAGTCGCTGGTTTTGGTGGGCAACTGCATTGGGGCATCCGTCGCGGTGGCTTATCAGCAGCGACATCCCGACAGGGTGCGCTCCCTGATTCTCTTCAACATGTGTCCTGGCGAACGTATGATTCGCCTGAGCCCGTTGCGCTACCTCCTCTTTCGACTGGGACAAAAAGGATGGATTCACACACTACTATGGAAAGTGTTCGCCATTTCCCTACAAATTCCGCTGGTCTCGCGACGCTTTCCCCGCATCTTATTTGGACGAGAATATGACCCTGATTCACCTCTGGCGGCTGCCTATCGGGCGAAGTATCTCCAAGCCCGACAAACCTCGGGGCGACTTCATTTGCTTTTTGGCTTGCAATCCTTCACGCTGAGACACTTTCTGAAAGCACCGGTCCCAGCGGACGCGACCTTGCTGATCTGGGGAGAAAACAATCGGGTCGTATCTTTCGGGCGCGAAGCCCTATACCACCAAACACTGCTTGGACTGGACGCTTGCCTGACTGTGCCAGGAGGACATTTGTGCATGTATGAATATCCGAAAATCGTACATTCGGCGATGGAATCACACCTAGCCCGCTGTCAATCATGAAGTCTTGGACAAATCCACCGTCGGTCCTGATCACGGGTGCCTCAGGATTTTTAGGTAGCAGGCTCACCGAGGCCCTCTGCGCAAGTGGCGCCTTTCGGGTGACTGCCACGGGTCGCCGCAGGGATCGCCAGGCTGAATTCGAGGCGATGGGTGCCTGTTTTGTAGCGGCTGACTTGACCGATGAAGCAGCCGCACAGAAACTTTGTAAGGGTCAGGACCTAGTGGTTCACTGTGCTGCGCTGTCATCGCCTTGGGGGAAGTATGAGACCTTTTTTCAGGCAAATGTCCTCAGCACGCGACACCTCCTGCAAGCTGCCCGAGCACGAGGCGTGCGCAGGGTGATCAACATTGGCACGCCCAGCATTTACGTGAATTTCCAGGACCGCAACCTCGTCTCGGAGCTGGATCCGCTGCCTCGCCACATGCCTAATGCCTATGCCGCCACCAAGTTGATCGCCGAAAAGGAGATTCTCGCTGCGAATGATGCTATCCTCGAGACCCTCTCCCTGCGACCACGCGCCATCATTGGGCGAGGAGACACCGTGATCTTTCCACGGGTACTGCGCGGCTATGAGGAGGGCCGGCTCCGCGTAGTAGGATCGGGGGAAAATCTCGCCGACGTCACCTCTGTCTCCAATCTGGTGGATGCCATTCAGCTCGCAATGCATGCCGACTCAGATGCGCTAGGCGCTGCTTATAATATCACCAACGGCGAGCCACTTCCGCTTTGGGACTTGTTCAGGTATTTGTTTGAGCAAATGAATTTGCCATTTGCCCCCAAAAAAATCTCTCTCCCCGTGATGAATGCCATCGCCACAAGCCTGGAATGGCACGCCCGAATCTTTGGTGGCGGCAAAGAACCAGTGATCACGCGCTATGGGGTGTCCACCCTCGCGCATACCATGACCCTCGACATTCGACTGGCTCGCGAACGCCTTGGCTACCAGCCAAAGCAGAGTAGTTGGGAGGGAATCGACGAATTTCTCTCCTCTCTTGAAGTCTCTCCTACATGAAAATCACCCTCTTGTCAGCGGGCTATTGCCTCTCGAAAGAGAACCATGTCTTTCAGGATGGCAGACGAAGGGATGTGGCATTCCCCGCTAGTTTTGTCCTCATTGAGCATCCCAGCGCCGGAAACATCCTATTCGACACGGGCTACGGCCTTTCCTTTTACCGCGAAACCAAGCGTTTTCCCGAGCGGCTGTTCCGCTTCGTCACGCCGGTGCATGTTCGCCAAGAGGACCTGGCCAAGCAACAATTGGCGGCCCGGGGCATTTCGGCAGACAGCATTCGGACCATTATCATTTCGCACTACCATGCCGATCATCTCGGTGGAATCGAGGATTTCCCTTGGGCGACCTTGGTCTCATCCCACGCTGCCTTCGATTCTCGGGCTGGCCTCTCCCGGATCCAAGCCCTGCGAAAAGCTTACCTGCCCGGGATGATGCCTCAGGGCTGGGAGCAACGGCTCACCTTTGTAGAAGACCTCAAGCCGAAGCATTTGGCTTCATTTGGCCCCTTTGATCGGGCCTATGACTTGCTCGGAGATAGGAGCATGCTGCTCGTGGATCTCCCCGGACATGCTCGTGGTCAAATCGGCTTGTACTGCACGGACGAAAAGGGTGTTGAGTGGTTTTTCGTGGCGGATGCTGCCTGGAAAGAACGGGCCTACCGTGAGCTGGCCATGCCTGCACCCATCGCGCGGACGATCATGGATGATTGGGACGCTTACCAGCGGAGTCTCCACAAGGTGCATGAAATTCATCAATCAAAGCCGCAGTTGCGCATCATTCCCTGTCACTGCCTTGATACCTTTCGCAGATATGGCGAAGGCCCGCTGGCGACGAACGACTTGCTCAGTTGACGAAGGAAATTTATCTTTCTTAGATTGACTCTTTTGGAATTTTTGCCTCTGGTCCCGCAATGGGAAGTTGATGAGCACCAGAATCACCCCCTTTCGATGAAACTCAAACTCCTGATCCTATTTTATTTGGTGAAGTATACCTTCCGGGCCACGTTTCGCTCGCGGGAGCAATTGCTTCGCTGGCAGGAGCGACGCATCACGCGATTTGTCCGCCGAATTGCCCGAAAAAGCCCTTTCTACGCGGACCGGCTGGCAGTTTACAACTCGTGGGCGGAATTTCCCCTGATCGACAAAAAGGTCTTTATGGCCGAATTTAACCGAATCAACACCCGCGGAATTGATCGCGAAGAAGCCTTTGCCCTGGCGAATCGCGCAGAGGCACAGCGGGATTTTAGTCCGGTGATCCGTGGCGTTACGGTGGGATTGAGCACAGGAACATCCGGCAATAGAGGAATATTTTTGGCTTCGACCAAGGAGCGAGCGCAGTGGGTGGCGGCGGTGTTGCTCAAGGTGTTGAAGCCCTGGCGCTGGAAAGGACAAGTGAAAGTAGCTTTTTTTCTGCGTGCCAATAGCAACCTCTACCGTGCAGTGGATTCGCGAAAGGTAGCCTTCCAATTTTTTGACTTGATGGAGCCAGTGGACGATTTGCTGCGAGATTTGCAAGCATTTCAGCCCAAAGTGATCGTTGCGCAACCTTCCATGCTGCGCATCATCGCCAAAGCCGTCGAGCGAGAGGAGCTGTTGATAACTCCGATGCAAGTGATCTCCGTGGCAGAAGTGCTTGACCCAGAGACAAATCGCCTGCTCGAACGAATATTTCGCCAGTCCATCGCGCAGGTTTATCAATGTACCGAGGGCTTCCTCGCTTGCACCTGTGAGGAGGGAACCCTTCATGTGAATGAAGATTTTGTGAACATTCAGCCGCAATATCTCGACGAAGCGAAGACACGCTATCAACCGATTGTGACTGATTTTACACGCAGTACCCAGCCTGTCATTCGCTATTTGCTTAACGATGTACTGGTGGCGAGATCGACTCCTTGCCCTTGCGGTTCACCATTTCTGGCGATTGACTCCATCGAAGGACGCACCGACGATGTCTTCTACCTTGCGGCGATCGCTGGAGACGCCCGCCCTGTGTTCGCGGATTTCATTCGCAAGGTGATGGTGCAATCCAGCGTGCAGATCGAAGAATACCGCGTGGTGCAGATAGCGCCGAGCCAGCTCGAGATCAGCTTGCAGCTCAGCGAAGGGGCCGACATGGTCGTCGTCAAAAAAGCTGTGACCGAGGCCTTTGAAGCGTTTTGCGCTAGTTGGCAGCTTCTTCCCTTAACGCTCCATTTAGCCGAAGGCATTCCTTACGAAGCAGGTGTCAAACGTCGCGCGATTCGCCGCTCCTTTTCTCCTCTATCTACCCCCTGAACTATGCAAACCAGCCCTGTTATTCCCCGTCTGAAAATTCGCAGCATGGGCAAGTCTCTCCCCGCCAACGTGGTGAGTTCTGAGCACTTAGAGAAAACCCTGGCGCTTCCCGCTGGGTCGATTTACCAGCGATCCGGTGTGAGTCAGCGACACTGGATCAGCACAGAAAAGCCCTCGGAAATGGCAGCCAAGGCACTCAGCGAAGCCATGCAAGTGGGAGGATTGACATTTGAAAACATCGACTTACTCATCTGCGCATCAGCCAGTTTTGATTACTTCGTGCCCTTTAATGCCTGCCTTGTGCAGCGCGAATTGGGCCATATGAACTCCGGCACAGCTTGCTTTGACATAGATGCGACCTGCTTGTCGTTCGTGGTAGCGATGGATGTGGCCAATGCCTTCATTCAAAGTGGGAGATACCGCCGTATCGCCATTGTGAGCGCCGAAATTGCCTCCATGAACGTGCGTCCCGAGGACTTGGAGACCTACACGTTGTTTGGAGATGGCGCCGCCGCCGCGATCGTGGAGGTAGCCGACGAAAGCGATCATTCACGCGTGCTCACAGCCCACATGGAGACCTATGCTGCAGGCGCGGAATACACGATTCTTCGTGCTTGGGGAGGAGCCGAGCCGCCGAGCAGATGTGAACCGTATCCC
Source organism: Bacteroidota bacterium (assembly GCA_036835375.1). Classification (GTDB taxonomy): domain Bacteria; phylum Bacteroidota; class Bacteroidia; order J057; family J057; genus JANQTF01. The sequence goes on along the minus strand of DAITMB010000039.1, from coordinate 13,679 downwards.
GATTCGTCCCGATACTTTCAAATGGAAGGCCGCCATCTCCTCAAGTTCACCTTCGAGCATCTGCCACAGTTTTTGGAGCGCTTGTACCAACCCTTGGATTTTACCTTACAAGACACCGACCTCATTGTGCCGCACCAAGCCAGCCTTGCCGGCATCAACTATTTTAAGCGGATATATCACATTCGCCCGGATCAGATCCACGAGACCCTCGCTACGAACGGCAACTGTATCTCGGCATCGATTCCGATCGCGCTCTATGACGCCATTGAGTTAGGTAAAATTCAGCGCGGACAGCGCCTCTCGCTCATGGGGACTGCCGCCGGGTTGTCGCTCGGTGGGATTGTGATGGTCTATTGATTTGCCAGTCGAAGCAGGGCCTCATAGGCACGCCAGAAAGCTGCTTTCTGATCGGCTTTTGTTCGAGCCGCTAGTTCTGGATCGGCGTTGTGTAGGCTGTGACTCTTTTGTGCTTCGGCGGATTCGGGGCTGTCATGTCTCTCCCAATCCCGTGGGTAGTCGTGGCGACTTCGGTATGTTCGTGAACGCTGTTCCTCGCTTTGCAGGGTTGCCTCATACGTTGGCCGCATCGGAATCTGCCCCCGCTGGTAGATCGACTTCACCGTCTGGGATGGATTGCTGGTGAGCTCGTCAAAAGGAATCACCTGATAGCTCGTCGCGGGCCATTTGCCCATTACCTCTAAGGGATGCTCATGCCAATGGTGCAGCATGGCCAAGGTACTGGCTTGGTAGGAATCAACATCTTGCACAGTGCAGCATCGCTGGGAGAGATAGTGAAACAAGCTGAGGCTGGAAGGGATCGTGCGGGAGGGCTGCCGGATGGGATAGAGGAACATCGCGTCGGGAAATGCTGCTGCGAGGGATATAAACTTGGCACTAAAAGCGGGATTTTTGGATAAAAAATGCTTGTGTAAGCCGAATTGATATAGATGCTTTTGGAGGCATCGTCGATAGAAAGCCATGGCTCGCAGCCGCTCTCGTGGGTCCACGCGCTGATCAAAGAAGCCGTAGGCCATCAGGTCAGGGTGAGGAAAGGCGAGGTAGAGATATATCGAAGAAAAGCGATGCAGCAGGAGAATCTCATCTTCCTCCGCCTCAAAAAAGCCCAATTCATGCATGCTGCGCAGGCGCTGAAAGACACGGTTTTCAATTCGGAGGATCAGCTTTTTGCCGGGAGCACCTAGCCAGCGATCCACTGCGCCAAGGGCGAGGGCGAGCTTTTTTTGCACAATGGAAGGCGCAAAAATCATTTCCCACGTGCGAAAACTGGTGAATGTCTCCTCGTCCCGGCTCAGCAAGCGGTGCAAGAAGGTGGTGCCACTGCGAGGAATCCCCGTGATGAACACTGGCTGCTTGAGGGATACGCGGCGGTGACCCGGGAAGAGAACTTCGTCGAGGGCAAAACAGATCCATGTCCAGATTTCCAAGAGGAGATACCCTGGAAGAAGTAGCAGCAACAGCCACCTCTTTGGGCGCAAGGCTGCCGCCCGCCTTCTACTGCCGAAGAAAGCAAAGGCGACCATGCGAATCAACAGCGCTACGCGAAACATGCTAAAGGTGCGAATGATACCCCAAGAGACGATTGAGGGTGTTGCCTACCGCGTGCTGAGGCTAGGCGTTGACGAGTTGGTCCCCGACCAGGGAATCAGAGGTGATTCGTAGTACCGAATGCCCATCATGCGCATCCGCTCACCGTGGCGGGCAAGTCGCTCCTTATACTCTTCCCAGTCGCGGGCTTCGGAGGGTGACCAAGCGACTTCGGCACAGCCCGGCAAACGCGGGAAGACAAGGTACTCAATGTCCTCCATGTTAGTAACCGTCTCTGTCCAGAGAGCTGCCTCAATTCCCAGGATATAGTCCTTGTCGATGCCCGGAATGATGGTAGCCGGATCCCATCGATACGCGTCTTTTACTTCAATGTAGGCGGCCCAGTGGAGACCGATCCGGCTGGTGGAGTCGTATTGCATGTCCAGATACACCTTTGTGGCAGGGGACATGATCAGCTTGGCCCCCTTCTGGACGGCCAGCTTCGCAAATTCTGCATTGTTCCACAGCTGCACCACGGAGCCTTCACTCAGATCGGCTTGCGCCGTCTCGTCCCAGCCGATCATGGACTTGCCATGAGACTGCACGATCTTTTGGACCCTGTTGACGAATGGCAAATAGTCCGCAGCGTCGGTCGCGTGGGATTCGTCTCCCCCGATGTGGATGTAGGGACCGGGCGTCATGTCGGCCAATTCGCCGATCACATCATCCAGAAACTGATAGGTTAGCTCCTTGCTGGTGCAAAGGCTACTGAAACCCACTTCGGTCCCGGTGTAGAGCGCTGGGGCGACGCCGTCGCAGTTCAGTTCTGGATAGGAAGCCAAGGCTGCATTGGTATGGCCGGGTACGTCGATCTCGGGGATGATGGTGATGAAGCGATCAGCGGCATATTGCACAATCTCACGGTACTGAGCCTTGGTATAAAAACCGCCTTTGCCCCCGCCGACTTCTGTGCTGCCTCCATTGAGGGTCAAGTTGGGCCAAGACTCGATCTCAATCCGCCAACCTTGGTCGTCGGAAAGGTGGAGGTGAAGAACATTCATTTTGTAGGCTGCCACAAAATCGATGAATCGCTTCACATCTTCGACCCCAAAGAAGTGCCTTGCCACGTCTAGCATGACACCTCGATAGCTATACAAGGGATAATCCCGAATGGTGCCTCCCGGCAGTACCCAGGGTCCACGCTGCTGGCTCCTTTGCTCGATTTTCGCTGGCAACAATTGGCGGAGGGTCTGCACGCCCCGAAATATGCTTTCTGGCGTATTGCCCAAAATCACCACGCTTTCGCCCGTAATGGTCAGTTCATACCCCTCAGTGCCAAGTTCAGAATCTTCCGTCAACTGTAGATCAATCACAGATTTTCCACGTCGGGCGGGATCCGCCGTCACTTCCAGGGAATAGCCTGTGGCAGGCGCGAGAAATTCGGAGAGATAGTCTCCTACTCCGCGCAAGGTTTCGGATTCTTCCGACAAGAAAATCGTGAAATCCTTGTTGAGGGTCAAGCTGCTGGCGGTCGGTTGAAGGGATACGGGCAGCGGTATGAGAACGGCCTCGGCCATGTCTGTCGAAGCGGGTGCTTCGCAAGCACTGAGCATCATGCTCGCTGCCATTGCCAAGATTCCGATGGGCCGAAGGGGGGAATATAAATTCATTACAGGTAGGGTTAGAGTCCTTAGATGATCCCGAATATAGCCAGTCTCTCTTTCCCGCAAAATCGGGAAGCCGGAGCCGAAGACAGAATATGAGATGAAGATAGGAGAATTGGCAAAGTTTGCACTATTCTGCCTCACGCCAGAGGAAGGAAATCGCGGCGAAAAGCAATGATTGGAATCTTCTCCCTCCGGTGGTACTCTTGACGGCTCTTCGAATTTTCGCTGAAAAGTGTAGCGTAGCTTCTGTGTATCAACATGGAACCATTCGATTCCTTCTCCTCGTTTTTCCACAACTTCTCTTTCAACTCTTTCGGAAAGCCTACGTTCCGGAAAATCCTTCTACGCTCAATTATTTTTCCCAATCTCTCAAATCATTCTATCTTGCCAAGGATTACTGATCATCTTATGAAGGTTTTGGCTCGCATTTTCCCTGTTTTTGTGTTGGTTGTCATGACAGCATGTGGCTCTGCTGACCTCACCATGCTCAATGAAGTGAAACGCTTTGAGCCGGAGTGGACGCGACTCAGCACGACGGTCATCGCCATCAAGACCAACCTCAAGCTCACAGAGCGCTATGCCAGTGACCTCAAGGAGGTAGATCCTTACCTCTCGGATTTGAATGCGGTCTCTCAAAGTGACCTCGCCGACATGAGGAGCCGCTACCGAGGCATGATGAGCGAAAGGGACAGCATCGCCGCCAAATTTGGCCGGGAACTCATTCAGTTTGAGGAAGAGGTGACAGGGTTCAATAATTGGGTCAATGACCTGATGAAAGAAAAAGAAGACAAGCCCACTACCCAGCGCCGCTTTGAGCAATATCAGCGCAAGCATCAAGCGACCACGGAGGTCATGGACGATCTCTACGCGCGGCTCGTGCGCAACATTGAACTTCACAACTCCCTCATGCGACGCATCGCCGGGGCAGTGAATCTCTACGGCAACTACGAGATCACCGTGAAATAAGGAACGGATACAATTGCGCAGATTTCCTGTATTGCAGCTTTTCTTTACTCAATTCTTAGTTTGGGTCAGACGGGATCTGCCAGACTTTTTCTATGTGTTTCCTTTGGACGACATTTCTGCGCCTCCTCGCGCTGCTGTAGCCTGACTCATTTTGGGCGCAACAGCCTGCTTATCTTTCCTTTCAGCACGTCGGCAAAGCGCAGGGCCTGTCGCAGAGGGAGGTGGAAGCCATGTGGCGCGATCACCTCGGCTTGCTGTGGATCGGCACAAGGCACGGCCTCAATGTGCGGGATGGCTATGACATGACTGTGTATTTGCATGAGCCAGATCATCCGCACAGTCTTTCGGACAATGCCGTGTGGGACATCGCAGAAGATCCCTGGGGCGACATTTGGGTGGGGACGAATGCCGGGTTGAACCGATTTGACCGATCCGCGCGACGATTTGACGCTTGCTCTCCTGTGCACAGCAACCCCGACTCGCTCGAAGTCTTCTCTGTGATGTCTTTGTTGTAGAGCCGGGACTATACCCTCTGGATTGGCGACTATGGCGGCGCATATCGCCTACGAGGATATCATCCAGATGTGCCCTTTGATTCCCTCCGCTTCGAGTGCGTCGAAAACAAAAGTTCCCTCGAAGCGCCTCGACAGCCCACCCCTTTGTCGATCATGGAAGACCGCGATGGCGATGTGTGGTTCAACATGACGTCGGGTATGTTGTGGATCGACGGAAAAAGCGATCGGAGGAAATATCTGTGGCCACTAGTGAAAGAGGAGCCACTTTCACTCTACAGTGTGGCCATTTCAAGTCAGGAGCGTGTGCCGGGTGAAATCTGGGCTTCGCTGAATGGCGCAGGCTTGCTCAAGACGACCTTCGAACCCTGCGAAAGGGATCACTGCGATGGGCCCAAGGGCAAAGAGATGCGACTGGAGCGATTTGTATATGATCCTGCCAATCCCCGCAGCCTTAATGTGGACATGAGCACCTACCTCGCCGTTGATCAGCAGCAGCGGCTTTGGTGCGGCACAGCGCAAGGACTGGCCGTGTGTGATCCTGCTACCCAGAATTTTGACCGTATTCTGCCAATCCTTGGCAATCCGGAATCCCTGCGACATCAAAGCATTTATTCGCTCTATGCCGATCAGAAAGGCATCGTGTGGGCTGGTACGCGCGACGGGTTGAGCTATTATTCGCCGCTGAGGAAGCCATTCAGGCGCTTCTATCAAAGTCCCAATTCGGCGATGGGGCTAAATTCCAATCCTGTGGAAGCGCTTTTTGAAGATTCGTCCGGCGATCTCTGGGTCTCTACCCCAAAAGGGGTGTCTCGTTGGCACGTCGCCGCAGATACTTTCACGCATTACCCCAGCCGAGTCGCCCCCAACAAAGGCACCAACGGGATTGTGAAGCATTTTCACAAAGACGAATCGGGTCACATCTGGATGAGCAGTCAGCACGCCTTGGTAAAATTAGACCCCAAGACCAGAATTTTTGAGCCGTTTCCCTTTCACCCGACAGAATTTTGCAGCCACGGCACGCGCAATTTATTTGACATCCTGCCCGATGGCGATCGAAGATTCTGGATCGGATCCTACGATGGAATTCTTTATTTCGACCGAAAAACGGCGGCTTTCACTCCCTTCGAACACCCCACCAACTGGTTTGCCCTGGACCTCCATCGCGACAGGCTGGGCACCTTCTGGGCGGCTGGAGGCAGAGAGTTGTACCAATTTGACCCGATCACGGGCACATTCCCCTCTTCAAAGGCTGGGGCACAGATACAGCGGCGCTACACATGGCGCTCAGCTTCGCGCTGCACGAAGACCGCTCCGGCGGGCTGTGGCTGGGCACCGAGCGGGGGTTGTTGGAACTGGACAGGGAATGTCAGCAGGTGGTGAATTGGAGCGAAAAAGCCACTTTGCCGAAAGGAAATATTCGCGCCATCGAAGAAGATGATAGCGGCTCACTCTGGCTGAGTTCTGATCAAGGAATCTTCAAGTTCTCGCCCAACAGCGGAGAAGTGCAGCACTACGATCACCACGACGGCCTTCATGGCGATGCTTTCTACAACCTTTGTTCATTTGCCTGCCAGGATGGATCGCTGATTTTTGGGGGAGAAGGTGGTTTTACCAGATTTCACCCCGATCTCCTCCGCCCGAATCCCCTCGCCCCCCAGATGATTTTTTCCGAATTCAGGTTGTTCAACGAGCCAGTGGCTGTGAGAGAATCGGAAACATCTGGTCCTTTTCGACTGCCAGCAGACGTTTCGACGATGCAAGAGATTCGGCTCTCGCATCGCGATCTGGTGTGGGAGTTGCACTTTGCCGCGACTGATTTCACCGCCAGCAGTCAAAATCAGTATCGCTATCGGCTGTTGGGCTTTGAGGAGGAATGGGTTGAGGCTGGAAACAAGCGATTTGCCACCTATACCAATCTCTATGAAGGGAGCTATGTCCTGGAGGTCATGGGCAGCAACAACGACGGGCTGTGGTCTGTCGCGCCTGCGCGCATGCGAATTGTGATTGCTCCGCCTTGGTGGCGAACGTGATGGGCCTACTCGTTCTATCTGCTGGGCTTGGTCGGAATCTTCTGGTGGGCGCTTCGCACTCGGGTTGCGGCAGTGCGGCAGCAAGAAGGTACACAGGCCCAGATTCGGGAGGCAAAAATGGAGGAAAGGGAGCACGGTCTTCGAGGGACTTTCACGATGAAACGGGCAATCGCTTGACCAAAATCTCATTGTACACGGGCTTGCTCCAGCAGCAGCTTCCGCAGGAAGGACAGACCAAAGAGTTTTTGGCACAAATCGAAAGTCATGTCCGTCACCTGGCCTCGGGAATGCTGGACTTTACCTGGGTGCTAGACCCCCAGCAGGATCAGCTCAGCGATATTCTCGGGCGGCTGAGTCAATTTGGCGATCAGCTATTTGCGGACACGGGAATCTCGTTTCAGTGGCAGCAGCGCCTCAGCCAGGATTTTTGGGCGCAGTCGCTGGATGTGAACAGCAAGCGCCACCTCCTCATGATTTTTAAGGAAGGGATGCACAATGCGCTGAAATATTCCCAAGCCACGCAGGTGACACTTTCCGTGTCCGAGACCTCCGGAGGGCTGTTGTTTGCCTTGCAAGACGATGGTCTCGGATTTGAGCAGGACGAATTGGTGCGGGTGAATGGCCTGCACAACATGGAAAGCCGCGCCACCGACATGAGTGCCACCCTCGAAGTGCAGTGGGTGCCGGGAATGGGAACGTCCATTCTACTCAGGACGGAGATTCACCTGGATGGGCAATAGGCTTTTTGTTTGCGCGAGGATCAGCAGACATGCAAAAGGTTGGGTGCTGCTGGCGGGAGGCTCCCCCCAGCGTGTAGCGCACGCCCTCGTGGTTTACCATGATTTTTGAGCTTAGCGGTATTTGAGGAAAAAATGTAGCAAAGCATTGGGGTATTTGAGATCGTCATCTCAACCTTAAATTCTATCCTCATGAAATGCTCCATGTTGCTTCTCGTCGTGGTTTTTGGCATGGCCCTGCCAAGCTGCGCCCAGCACAAAGTGTACGTCAACGGCCAGCCGCTCACCGATCAGACCATCAGCCTGCTCGAGTACCAGTATCAGGTGCGCATTCAGCCTGGTCGCTATTGGTATGACCCCCTCAATGGCTGGTGGGGATTGGAGGGCCAGGCCGTTGGCGGGGTGATGATGCCTGGCCTGCCGCTCGGTGGTCCTTTGCTTGCTCAGGCTTCTGGCGGGCGCACAGGGGTTTATCTCAACGGGCGGCAGCTCAATCAGACTGAGCTTTCCCAGTGGCAACAGATCTTGGGTACCCGCATCGGGGCGGGCCGCTATTGGGTGGATGCCTATGGCAACGCGGGTCCTCAAGGGGGCCTCGCCACTGTGAACCTATACCAAGCCTATCAAATGGCCGTGCAGGGTGGCGGCGGCGGCGACCGATCAGCCTTTTCTCGCAGCAACAACACGGACACAGGCTACGGCTCCAATGGCCAGGATTTTTACATCATGGGCGAAGACTTCAGCTACAGCAATTTTTAGGATCAGCTGCACATGCTGTTTCACCTGATTGCCCACCTTTTCACCCTTTCTTGCCATGACATTTTTCCGTCTGTTACCCCGCATCGCCAGCAGGATGGCTTTGTCTCTAGCGCTACCCTGGCTATTCATTTCTCAGGGTTGTACCCCTTCCGGGCTGGGTCTCGACCTCAACGAAGTGTTGACCAAGCACAACTGGGAGGTCGCAGAATTGAATGTAACTTATGACTATCGATTCGAAGAACGCTACGAGGTCCCAAGCTCAGGCAATTGGCGCAAAATTGCCCAATCGGGCGAGATCATCATCGATTATGACGCCGATCGCCGCGACTGGCAAATCACGGAGCGCTTCAATCGTCAAGAGGAAGGGACCAGTGGGCCGCTGCCTTCAACCCAATACCAATGGGACACCACCCTGACCAGCATGTATGGCGAGTGGCGCTTCTCTGCGGCAGAGGCCGGATTGGGCAGGTTGATCCAGCAGTATTATGACCAAAGCCAATCTTGCCGCTTCTACCGCGGGTGGGAAAGCCTGTGGGCTACTGATGTGAAGGTAGAAAGCCCCGAGGAAGCCGACATCCTTTCCTTTGATTTGCTGTCGATGTTGCCCCATGCCATGGGCGGCGACATTGTGTTGTACCCTGAGCGCTTCGGTGGCGGCGGAGACCCGCATCTTTTCACCGTGGTGGCCAAGGTGCGCCTCGACGGCGAGGAAGTGATTTTGCAGGAAAACCCAGAGCAGGTGCCCCAAGCGCGCAGCGCCGCGTTTTCCATGCCAGACTACGGCGATGTAACCATCGAGGAAGACTACAGCCAAGTGTATTTCCGAATTCGCCTTCGCCCCGTCACGGAGGCAGGCTGTGAGTCTGCCCCCTCAGGTTCCTGTGATCTTCAGCAGGTGCCTTGCGAAAATGGCACCCTCCGCCGAGGCGAGTTGGGCGAATGCCGCTGCGAATGCCAAGAAGGCTGGCAGGGCGAGGCCTGCGACCAGACTTTAGGCTTTACCTGGGTCAACACGGTGGTGGGCCAAGGGGTAGCAGGGTTTGTGGACGGTGGTAGCCAGGTGGCTTTGTTGGATCGGCCCCAAGGCTTGGTCGCCGACGGACAGGATCAGGTCTATTTCGCCGATGCCAATAACGCGGCCATTCGCATGGTGGACCTCAATACCCGCGTAGTCAGTACGGTGGCGGGCGATGGAACCCCCGGCTACCAAGACGGTCCTGGCAGCCAAGCCCGCTTCGACCAACCCCAGGGCCTCACCCTCGACCCAATCAGTGGCGACCTCTACGTGGCGGACTTCGGCAACCGGATCATCCGCAAAATCTCCTCAGATGGAACCGTAAGCACCATCGCTGGTGTGCCAGGCAGCTCTGGCATCCAAAATGGACCCGCCCTGACGGCGGAGTTTATGTCCCCCACGGCCCTGCTTTGGGATCAGCGCGTGCTGCGGGGCCACCCCGTGCTGCTCATCGCCGATGGCAGCCAACTGCGCCTGCTTGATTTGCTTACGATGGAGGTCAGTACCTACGCCGGGAGCTTTGGCGGCATCTTGAGCTACCAAAACGGGCCAGCGGCTCAAGCCCAATTTGGCGAGATCGCCGGAATTGTCCTGCAACCAAATGGCACCATTTACCTGGCCGACCGCAGCAACCATGCCATCCGCGCCATTTCCTCCACCGGAAACCGGATGGTCAGTACCTTCATGGGGGCCGATCCAGGGGGGCGCATTGTCAACTTGCCCGCCAACCAGCCGCTGAACTACCCCGTGGGTCTGGCATTCAACGGAATAGATCGCTTGTACCTGTCGGACTCCCATCACCATATCGTTCGGGCATTTACGATCCTTGGAGGCACCCCCGTCGAGACCCAAACCCTGGGCGACGCTGACAGCCAAAGCTCCGGCAACGAAGATGGCATACCCGCCCTGGCTCGCTTTGATGATCCCAGTTGGATGTGCACCCTGCCCAATGGTGACCTTTTGGTCTCCGACCGCGGGAACCACAGCATCCGGCGTTTGATTCAATAACGCAAACCAGGTGAAGGCCAACAGGCTTTTGAGCGACTCCACCAATTCCCCTGCTTGCGCCCTTGCGTAGGCAGGAGGTTTTTGTCAAATTCAATCCGGGGAAAAAGAAAACATCTTCCGTTCTCCACCCAAATGCAATCGACCTTGACAGCGAGGCTTATTTTCCTTCAAATGGCATGGCTGCTGAGCAGCTTTTCCGCCTTGGCCGGGCCAGTGGACAGCCTGCAGCAACTGCTCGCCCAGGCCAACCACGACAGCCTGCGCCTGGGTTTGCAGGTCGAGCTGGGCTTTGCGCAATGGGATCAGCAGGCGCTTCCCGCTGCCCAGCGGCACTTTCGCCAAGCCATGGTCTTCGCCGATCGGCTCAGACAGCCCTTGGACCAGGGCCAAAGCCGTCGATACCTCGGCATGGTGTGGGCCGCGCAAGCCCGCTATGATTCAGCTTTGTGGTACTATCGCCAAGCCGATCCCTTCTTGGCCAAAGCCGGAGATGCGCAAGAGTGGATGAAACTCAAAGTTGATTTGGGGAATGCGCACTACTTCTTGGCTGGCTATCGTCTGGCTATCCAGGCCTATCAAGAGGCGGACTCTCTGGCTCGCTTGGTGGGGGGACTGGACCAGGAAAGAGGGGTCATTCTGGGCAACTTGGGTACGTTGCTGATGGAGATGGAACTGCCGCAGCAGGCCTTGAAATACCACCGCCAAGCCGTGGCGCTGGCCCGAACATCCGGACCCATCGACCGATTAGGCACAGCTCTTCATAACTTGGGCAATGCCTACAACCAGCTAGACTCAGCCGAACAAGCGGAAGACTACTTCCGCCAAGCCCTGACAATCGCCGATCAGGGCGAAATTCGGCGCCTTCAAGGCTATTGCCACCACAGCCTGGCCAGCCTCTACGGCCACAAGGGCCAGCCGGAAAAGGCTGTGTTTCACGCCCAAAAAGCCTTTGGATACGCCACCAATCCTGAAGAGGAAGTTCTCTATCGCGCCAGACTGGGCTATTATATGGGCAATCAGGGAAAAAACCCGCAGGCAGAGCAGCTCCTGCTAGAAGCCCTCGCTGAGAGTGAGGCCCTGGGGCTGGTAGGCCATACGTTGGATATCGTAGGTTTTTTGGAGGAATACTACGCCCAAACCGGAGAGATGGCCGAGGCTTATTTGTTGGCGGATCGCCGCCGTCTCTTGCAAGACAGCATTCGCAGCCAAGAGATTGAAGCGCAGGTGCGGGCATTGGAACTGGCCTACGAAACCAAGCAAAAGGAACAAGAAAATCTGCAGCTCAAAGCCCAAAACGAGACCCAGGCAGCCCGGCTGAGCCTGCAACGATTGTTGCTGGGCGGTTTTCTGCTGCTGATCGGCATTGGAGGGATGGCCTTTTATTATTACCAAAAGAGCCAGCAAGGAAAGCGCGAACTGGCCGAGCAAAAAGCCAATTTGCAGGCCCAGCAGATCCAGGAGATGCAAAAGGATCAACAATTGATTGCTACGCAAGCGATGGTCGAGGGACAGGAGGCTGAGCGCAACCGATTGGCCAAGGACCTTCATGATGGCCTGGGAGGCTTGCTCTCGACGTTGCGCCTGCAACTGAGCCAGCTCCGGGAAGAGGAAGGTCGCCTTCGCGAGCACCCTAGCATGCTGCATTCCCAAGACCTCTTGGACAAAGCCAGCCTGGAGCTGCGCCGCATCGCCCACAACCTGATGCCCCAAGCTCTGATGCGCTTTGGGTTGCAAACCGCTCTGGAAGACTTCGTCGGCGATATCAACCAGTCCACCAAGTTGGACCTTGACCTACAGATTTATGGTCTACCAATTCCGCTGTCGCCGGCACATGAGCTAACGGTCTATCGCATCATCCAGGAGTTGGTCCACAACGTGCTCAAGCACGCCCATGCAAGCGAGGCGCTGGTACAGGTGCTCAGGCGTGAGGGGCGGCTCTACGTCACGGTCGAGGACAACGGCTGTGGCTTTGACCCCGCGAATGAGGCGATCTGGGGTCAAGGACTGGCCAATCTCCGCTCACGGGCAGAGTACCTGCAAGGCAAGCTGGAAATGGATTCTCGGCTGGGGGAAGGCACCAATGTGTACCTAGAGTTTGACCTCAAATCTACTGATCATGATTGACCTGATGATCGTCGATGATCACCCCTTGGTGATCGATGGCCTGGCGCGGGCCGTTTCCTCCGATGCTGATATTTCGCTCGTAGGCACCGCCCTAGATGGGCCTACTTGCCTGCAATGGTTTGAGACCCATCGGGCCGACGTCGCCATTCTCGACATCAGCTTGCCTGGAATGGATGGCATGGAATTGTGCCAGCGGCTCAAGCAGGCTTATCCCAACCTCAGGGTGATCGGGCTGACCACCTACGATCAGGTGAGCTTCATCACCGAGATGATGCGCCACGGTGCCAGCGGGTATCTCTTTAAAAATGTGGACCAGGAGGAATTGATCCGGGCAATTAAAACCGTTTATGGCGGCGAAACCTACCTGGCCAAGGGGGTCAACGACAAGCTAATCGCCAAGGCGATGCAGGGAGGTAAGCCTCAGTTGGGCTTCATTCCTAAATTGTCACGTCGTGAAAAGGAGGTCCTCAAGCTCATCATGGAGGAGTACACCAATCAGGAAATCGCGGATCAGCTCTGCATTGCTCTGACTACGGTCGAGACCCACCGGGTACACCTGCGCGAAAAACTCGGGGCCCGCAACACCGCTGGCATGGTGCGGCAGGCGATCAAATTTGGTCTTGTTTAGGAAAGGGTGAGAGGTGTTTGTTGAGCGTTGAGGAGTCACACCACCTCAGCATCTCGATGTGTCTTCGACTTAACACTTCTCTGGCCTGCCTGAATGATTTGCACAAATAACAACAAGATGCTCAACTGCTTGACCCACATACTTTATTCCGAAGGGATTTCTGTCAAATTCCAAGCTACCGGAGGTCATAGAATGGAGAATTTCTTTCTACTTACGACAACGATTCACCCAGATGGGCGATAGGCTTTTTGCCGAATGATGCTTTTCTCATTGGTGCGGCGCACACATCTACGCACGTATATCTGTAAGATGCCCCTGAGCTGAGGTCTCTCATGACGCTCCTGCTCCATGGAAGGTGTCACTGCTCCCGATGCCGATGCCTGAGGCTCTCGAAGGCGGAGGCCCTCAAAGGCAGAGGGACCATCCGGGGCTTCGAGGGCCTCAGCCTCCGGATGTTGGATGATGGAGCCGATGCCGCCGATGCCGATGCCTGAGGCTCTCGAAGGCGAGGCTCTCGAAGGCGGAGGCACTATCCGGGGCTTCGAGAGCCTCAGCCTCCGGATGTTGGATGATGGAGCCGATGCCGATGCCGATGCCGGAGGCTCTCGAAGGCGGAGGCTCTCGAAGGCAGAGGCACTATCCGGGGCTTCGAGGGCCTCAGCCTCCGGATGTTGGATGACGATGC
>DAITMB010000038.1:0-39757 GCA_036835375.1 Bacteroidota bacterium | reverse complement strand
TCTTACTTGAAATCGAAGGTAGTTGACCCGCCAAAAGCTTTATTTTTTGAATGAGTGTTTAAGAAGATATACGGGGCGAACGGTTACAAATCGCGATTAAACTGTTTTTCTAAAATACTATCTCGATGATTCTCTTTTTAGTCGATTTGCGATTTTTGCAAAATTTATTGCTTCTTCTTGAATGAAAAAAATCGGGGAAAAGGTTACCATAATTTATTGATTTTCAATGATTTATTCTTATCAATATCTTTTGATTCGCCTGCTGGAGAAAAAAAATAATTTGACTATTTACCCCTAAGCTCAATCCAAAAGTATGCGATACTTCGTATGAGCGAACCGCTTTTTTCTTCCATTTGTCTTTTTCCGATCGGCCCCATCGGTGTTGTCACAAGCAAGAAAGAATGAGCTTGGGAGAGCTGATGGAACATTGCCTCTCCGCCCCTCACATCAGGTCCAGGGCTTCCTCCAGTGTTTTCACAGGAAGCTGACATACAGATCCCTCACAGACATAGATGGTGGTATCGCTTGTGGCTCTGCCTTGCAGAATCGGTAAGCTCTCGGCCATGCCGCCAGCAAAAATCCGGTTCATGCCATATTCCTGCTCAAACGACATTCTCACTTCCAATGCCTTGGGTCCCATTACCACCACTTCATAGTGAGGAAACACCTCCCGGAGCATACGCTGCCCCCATAGGGCATGCCACGCCGGATGAGCCAGCAAGTCCTTGCGCATCCCGCGCAGCATTCGACCAGATTGATCCAACCAATCTTGCCGCCCCAACAGCAAACCCATGCTATGAAGCAGCAAAGACATCATTGCATTAGAGGATGGCGTGACATCGTCTTGTGTCTCGATCTTGCGGTTGACCAACTGCTCTCCTTCCGTAGGTGTGTAGAAAAAGAGTCCTGTATCCCGATCAAAAAACTGCTCTTGCACATAGTCCATGTGCGCCACCGCCTGATCCAACCACTGCTGGTCAAAGGTGAGTTGATATAAGCTTAGGTAGGCATCCATCAAGTAGGCGTAGTCGTCCAGGAAAGCAGATATGGAGGCTTTGCCGTTTTTGAAATTGCGATAGAGGCGCGCACCGTCGCTGAGGTGTTCACGAATAAAATGGGCGTTGCGAAGCGCCGTGTGTAAATAGTCTGCCTCCCCCAATACGCGGTATGCGTCGAGGTAGCCTTTCATCATCAAGGCATTCCACCCACACAGGATCTTGTCATCCAGCCCGGGACGCACCCGCCCAGCGCGAGCTTCCAGCAAGCGTTGTCTTCCTGTGGCCATTTTCTGGCGGAATTCCTCCACCGAAAGGTTCCAACGCTCCGCAAACTCTTCCTCTTCCTCCAGCACAAACAAGATGTTGCTTCCTTCCCAATTTCCAAAGGGGTGAACCTGATAGTAGTCACTGAATAGCTTGGCCTCAGCGCCCAGAACCGCTTCGATTTCTTCGTATTCCCAGGTGTAAAATTTCCCTTCCTTGCCCTCCGAATCTGCATCCAGCGCCGCATAAAATCCTCCCTCGGGACTGGTCAGCTCCCTTTTCACAAAAGCCAGGGTCTGCACGACGACTTCACGATGGCGCTCCCGATTGCTCTCTTGAAATGCCTCGGCGTAAAGGCTAATGAGCTGCCCATTATCGTAGAGCATTTTCTCAAAATGCGGCACCTTCCAAAATTCATCCACAGAGTAGCGCGAAAATCCTCCACCAATGTGGTCATAAATGCCGCCATAAGCCATTTTTTCTAACGTGACCTCTACGGCTGCTAGCAATTCATCGTTTCCGAGCAAGTGCCCTGTACGCAACAGGGTAATGAGGTTTTGGGGCAGCGGAAATTTATTGGATTTGACTTTGCGCCCACCCCATTTGAAATCCATCTGATCTTTCCACAAGTCGGCCATCTCGTGAAGCTCCTCCACCCGAAGGGGCGACAAATCGGGACTGATCTCCACTTGTAGCTTCTGCATGGCTTCGACCAAGTGCTCGGCGTATTCGCGGGCAGTACCGGGCTGCTGTCTCCACAGTTCGTCCACCTGCCCGAGGAAGTCCATCCATTGATCCTTCCGAAAGTAGGTACCCCCATGCACCGGGCTTCCATCGGGCAGCGCGATCGTGTTCAAAGGCCAGCCGCCACGACCAGTCATGAGCTGCACGGCGTCCATATATACTTTGTCCACATCGGGCCGTTCCTCACGATCCACTTTGATACATACAAATCGCTCGTTCATCAAGCGCGCCACCTCCTGATCTTCAAAAGATTCGTGCTCCATGACATGGCACCAATGGCAGGCGGAGTAGCCGATCGAGATGATCAAAAGCTTGTTTTCCGACTGAGCTTTTGCGAGGGCTTCTGGTCCCCATGGATACCAATCCACAGGATTATTCGCATGTTGAAGCAAATACGGGCTGGATTCTTTGGCGAGACGGTTAGGCATGGGCGAGCGATCTTGCGCCTGTAACTGACAGGCTTTTATGCCACGAAATTGAGCAAATGGCGTGGAAGCCACAAGCGCACCCAGTCAACGAACCTGAAGGAGCTGAAAAAATGCCCATTTATTCCTCAAGAGGATAACAGGTCTGTTCAATTGCTTCTCAACACCGTTCTCGATGCCAGGGGGATCCGGGCAGGAACCAAAGCAGGGGAAAAGCTGAATGCCATTCGATCACGAGAAGTCCCTACAGCTACTCTCACAGGATGACTTTCGTTGTGAAGGCGATCCAATGCTGTGACCAAATAATAGCAGTCTCCCGCCAGTGGTTGTGAGTCCAGAAACACAGGTTTTCGCGTTCTCGCGATCAAGCGATCCATCCGGGAGAGGTCTTCCGGTTCTCCCCGTCGAAAGCGATAAACGGCATAACTAGCGGCGGAATCGCCATCGCTGGCAATTCTGGGCGGCTGCCAACTGAGCAACACGTGGGAGAGTTGTCGCTGGGCGATGATTCCCTCTGGTGCCAGCGGAGGAAGTGGGTCCTTCCAAGGCATCGGTGGAATGAGGGCTGGATAACGATGGTATTGTGTCCGAAGCATTTCTTCCAGGCCGTGTGGATTGGTGCGAAAGACTTTTTCACTGTAAAACACCCCACCCTGTATCCGGGAATTCATTGCACGTCGCAAGTCCAGTTGCAGGGGCAACTGGCCAGGATTGTCCCAGTGGCGAGAGATGTTTTCGTCCAGCTTGAAGGCGGCGTGACCAATATAGACATGCCGACCAAAAGCATTGGCTGCCCACCACGGCAGGAGCTGGTTATAATTGGCCAACGGGTGCGAAGTGCTCCAATAAAGCTGCGGTGCGACATAGTCCAACCACCCTTTCACCAGCCAAAATCGCACGTCGGCATGAAGCATATCATAAGCTGTGTGGCTGCTGCTAGTAGCCGAACCGCGCGGGTCGTCGCGCTTGTTTCGCCAGATACCCACTGGACTCACCCCGAATTTAATCCAAGGCTTTTCTGCTCGAATGGCTTCGCTGAGCGCTTCTACAAATAGATCCAAATTGTGGCGGCGCCAGTCGTGAATGTCGGTGAAACCTTTTCCATACGCCTGAAAGGTCTCGATGTCGCCCAAAAAGGGATCGCCCGGTTCTTCGTAAGGGTAGAAATAGTCGTCGAAATGAATGCCATCAATGTCGTAATTCCTCACGACCTCCAACATTACCTCGATTAGGTATTCCCGCACTTCCGGCAGACCCGGATTGAAGAAAGTGCGTTCCCCGTAGTCAAAGCACCATTCGGGGCGCAGCAAAGCGGCATTGTTGCTTGCCACCGAGCTGAATCGCTTGTGAGAAATGGCGCGAAAGGGATTCATCCAGGCATGAAACTCCATCCCTGCTTCGTGGGTTTCCTCTACCATGAACGTCAGCGGATCATAATAAGGACTGGGGGCTTTGCCTTGCTGGCCTGACAAAAATTCTGACCAGGGAGCATAACTGCTGGGATAGAGGGCATCGCCGCTGGGGCGCACCTGGACCAGCAGGGCGTTCATACCGTTGGCTTGCTGCCGCGCGACAAGCTCTCGATATTCAGATTGCTGTTTCAATGTGCTGATCCCCTTGGCACTGGGCCAGTCAATGTTGTGAAAGGTAGCGACCCACACGGCACGAAACTCATGCTTGGGAGGCGCGGGTGGAGGATCCGTAGCACAAGCCAGTAAAGGAAATAGCAGAAGTATGGTGGTCAAAAGCCGATTGGAGAGAAACGAATGCATGGGCTGTATCGAAACTTGTGAAAGCGGAAGCGCAAGACAATGCGAAATCTCGCAGGGGCTACTTTGGCGATTGGACGAAGTGAATGTAGCACATTTCACCCGCAAAGCATTGACCTTCTCCGAGAAGTAAGGAATCCGGCAAAAGAGAATCAGCACTCGAATGGCGCTGACGTAGCCATCGAATGACCAGTGAAAACACGAAATGGCCCCCCATAATCTCAGTGGAAAAATGTCAGTGACCCTTCTACTTCATCTGGCTGGTATATATCCTAAAGGTGCTTCCTGCGTTATAATCTTCGCGGTGAAGGTCAGAAACCCTGCGAGGTGATCGTTACAGCAAAAAAACGTTCCTCGTAGGCTTCTCTGCCAGATACTACCTCAGACCTTCTTACTTTTGTTCAACATACTTTCTAATTCAATGAAACCATTTGGAATTGCCCTCTTGATCGGAACGTGGATTGCTTTCCTCACTCCAGCTTGGGCACAACTTGCCGTGCCGGCTTTTTCATTCACCGATCTCTCTGGCGAGAAATACACCCAAGCCCGCCTTGATCCGAAACAATCCGCCCTGATCATTTATTTTGACCCATGGTGTGAGCATTGCAACCAGCAAGCGGAGTGGATTGCTTCCCGTCCGGCAGAGTTCAGCAAGGTGCAAATCCTCTTTGTGACCTTCGAACCTGAAAAAGCTCCGATTGAGGAATTTCGCCAAAAACACTTTTCGCAAGGCAACTGGCCCCGGATGGTGTTTTTGCAAGACCTTGATTTTCAATTTGATACCTACTTCGGCTATACGGATGATTCGCTTTACATCTATTGCTATAAGCCCGGTGGCGGAAAAGGAAAATATTTTGGAAAAGAGCAAAGACCTGAGGTATTACTGAATTTTTTATAACTTGCTGATATTCTGAATACTGACCCATGAGTCTGAAAGCAACACTTAATGAACACTTGAAGACTGCCATGAAGGCAAAAGATCAGGTCGCACTACGTACCATTCGCGCGATCAAGTCTGCCATCATGCTCGCAGAAACGGCTGCTGACCGCAATGGAGAGCCCCTCACCGAGGCGGAGGAACTCAAGCTGCTCACCAAGCAGGCCAAGCAACGCCGCGAGTCCGCGGATCAGTTCAAGGCCAATGGTCGCGACGATCTCGCGCTAGGTGAGGAAGAAGAGCTCGCCGTGATCGAGACGTATTTGCCCAAAGCGATGTCCGCCGATGAATTGGAAGCTGCCGTGAAATCCCTCATTGAGGAATTAGGAGCTACATCGATCAAGGACCTGGGCAAGGTCATGGGCCAAGCCAGCCAGCGATTTGCAGGCAAAGCCGACGGAAAAGCCATTTCTGCCCTGGTAAAAGAGCTATTACCTGCTGGCCAATAGGCAATCATGCCAGGTTTCGTGCCTAACAAGCTCCCCTCCAGAAGATGATCCCACTTCCCACGAAGATCTCGACAACGCGCAACTGAACCCCTATCCTCCCATTCATCTGCCCCAACGCTAACTCCCGACTCCCATGGAATCTTCTAGCTTAGTGCTGAATCCATTAGACCTGATTCTCGCCGGCATCATCATCTTTGGGATGTACCGGGGTGCCACCAAAGGCTTTTTCCCGATGAGCAATCGGGTGCTCTCCATCGGCATTGGGATCATCATGGCGCTGAATCTTCGATATCTGGCCCAAAGCCTGTACCTCGACTACCTCAATGTGCGCCTAGAGCCGCAAGTGGTCGCGTTATTGAGTTTTGCCACGGCCTTTGTGGTAGTGTACATCGTTTTTTCGGCCATCTTGGGATTCCTCACCAATGCCTTGGCCAAAATGAAAATCAAGCTCGACAGCGCACTAGGGGCGCTTTTCGGTGGTTTGGTCGCGACACTATTGCTCAGCATAGCCATGATCATTTTCGCTAATTTCAACTTCCCTACCGCTCAGCACCGCAGCGACTCCATCCTCTACGGACCCGTGAGAAACTTCTCGGGATACACCCTTGAGGTCGGCCAAGGCGCCCTCCGCAAGGCCAACCAGCAGATCAACCGCATCGGCGTGGGGCAGCCAGAAGGTAATCCTGAGCCGACCGTGCAACAGCCCCTCAGCACCCGCCCGGGTGCCGTTAGATAGTAGATTTGCAAGCAAATACATCCATCGCAATGCCACGCCACCCTTCAGAATGATGCTCATTCAGAACCTTGGCTGGCGGCAATATCGCTTTTATCTATTTTTCCGCACATTGCCCCTGGACCCCCTTATATCCTCAGCGGCTTATTTTGATCGATTCTCTATATGGTCCTTGTGATCGA
The DNA here is from genome assembly GCA_036835375.1 of Bacteroidota bacterium. Lineage (GTDB taxonomy): Bacteria > Bacteroidota > Bacteroidia > J057 > J057 > JANQTF01. Next base: position 33,256 of record DAITMB010000038.1, on the reverse strand, counting down.
TAACTATGATTCCTTCACATACAATTTGGTAGAACTCGTGCGAAGAGACACCGAGGTGATGGTGCTCCGCAATGACGAGTGTACGGTGTCGCAGGTCGCTGCCATCGCACCCATGGGCATATTAATCTCCCCAGGGCCAGGAAGGCCCGAAGACAGCGGCGTTTCGGGCGCATTGATTCGGGAATTTGTCGGACAAATCCCCATATTGGGCATCTGTCTCGGTCATCAGCTCATCGCAGAGCTGTATGGAGGCAAGGTCATTCACGGCCAACTTCCCATGCACGGAAAAACCTCGGTGATTCATCACGACGGAAAAGGATTGTTTGAAGCACTGCCTCAACGGATTACCGTGATGCGCTATCACTCATTGGTCGTCGAACCAAATGCACTTCCTGCCTGTTTGATGGTGAGTGCATGGGGTCCGACCGGGGAAATCATGGGAATCAGACACAAATTCTATAATTTAGCCGGCGTTCAATTTCATCCGGAATCTATCCTGAGCCCCGAAGGCCCGAAAATGATCCGAAATTGGATCGCTTCCTTGTCCCCATTCAACGTGGAATCAACATGAATCCAGAGATCAAATCAGAGCAGGGCTACCAATACGTCGAGTCAGGAAAAGGGCCAATCCTGATGCTTTTACACGGGCTTTTTGGTGCCCTGAGCAACTTTAAGGCGGTATTTGACGCTTTCAGCCCCGATTTTCGGGTGGTGATCCCCCTGTTGCCGATTTATGAAAAAAGCCATACAGATGCTTCGGTTGACGGTCTCACAGCCTATTTGGAAGAATTTGTGGCGATCATGGGCATTCAAAAAGCTTCTTTGCTCGGCAATAGCCTTGGCGGCCACATCGCCCTAGTCTATGCACTGCGAAATCCCGAGAAGGTGTCCACGATGATTCTCACGGGAAGCTCGGGTCTCTTCGAATCGGGCATGGGGACCGGATTTCCAAAAAGAGGGTCTTACGAGTATATCCGCGAGCGAGTAGCCTACACGTTCTATTCTCCAGAGACCGCGACCAAGGAGCTGGTAGATGAAGTATTTGAAATTGTGGGCAATAACTTCAAGACCTTGCGCATTCTCAAAATTGCCCGATCGGCTCAGCGTCACAACATGCGCAACGAAGTTCCTCAGATCCACGTTCCTACTTTGCTGATCTGGGGCCTAAATGATAATATTACGCCTACCCATGTCGGCCATGAGTTCGAGAAATTGATGCCTAATGCAGAACTCCATTTCATCGACCACTGCGGACACGCACCCATGATGGAACAATCGGAGCACTTCAACCGTATCGTTTCCCGATTTCTACGCAAACACACTGACATGATCATTTGAGTATGCTCGTCTCCGAATTCATTTCTGATTATGTGCCTTCCGTGAGTTCGAGTGATTCTGCTGGGCGGGCGCTGGACTGGATGAATGAATTCAAGCTGAGTCAGCTCCCCGTGGTGGACAATGGCGTGTATCAAGGATTGGTCACCGAAAACGATATTCTCGATGCCGACGCCCTCGAATTGACTGTGGGCCAGATCAAATACAACGGCTGGGATAGCGCCTTTATCCACGAAGGCAACCACCTATACGATGCCCTTGACCTGATGAGCAATCTCAAACTGGAGGTGCTGGCCGTGTTGGACGAAGGTCAAATTTATCTGGGCGTAATCACTTTCCGTGAATTGGCACCCTTCCTAGGACGGCTCTTCGCAGTCCACCAGCCTGGTGGGATCATCGTGTTGGAGGTCCCCCGCAATGGCTACTCCCTTTCTGAAATTGGGAGAATCACCGAATCGGAAAATGCCAAGGTGCTCTCTCTTTATCTTTGGCCTCATCCCGATGGTCATGTGGTGTGGATCACCCTCAAGCTCAACATCGAAGACCTTTCTCGGGTCGTGGCCTCCTTCGAAAGATTTCAATATGCCATCGTGCGCACTTATCACAAAGTGGAGCCTCTCGACGATTATCGCCGCAATCTCGACGCGCTGTTGAAGTATCTAAACCCCTAACATCTCCTTCCCCTATGCGACAGGCTTTGATCCTCGCCTTGCTCTGGGGAAGCTTGCCTGGGCTGCTCAGCGCGCAGATTCCCACTCGCTTGATCGTCGAGACCATTGGGATTCTCGGCGCGGACAAAACCCGCCATACGGTCATCCTGAATGAGTTGACCTTTGTGAAGGGAGACACCATTCACTCCAAAAATCTCGCGCAGATCCTTGAAAGAAGTCGAAACAACGTGTACAACCTCGGCTTGTTCAATGACGTGACCATTGACCATTACTTGATCAAAGACCGCCTTCAGTTCATCATCACGGTCAAAGAACGATGGTACATCTATGGATCTCCCTATCTTCAGGTGGAAGAGCGCAATAGTTATGACCTGGTAAATACCTTGTTGCAGGGCGACTTCCATCGGCTTGTGTACGGCGCTTCGCTGGAGTGGCGCAACCTGACCGGGCGAAACGAGACCTTGACGTTTTTTGGCCAACTAGGCTTTTCGCAGCGGCTGTCACTAGGATTTCGTCGCCCTTCTCTCCGCAGAAATGGCCTTGACCACCGCATTGGCATTCGATACATCAATCAGCACGAGGTGATCATCGGCACGGAGATGGCCACTGCCCAGTGGCGACGCGTGGAGCAAGAGCCGCTTCAGCGGAGCTGGGAGTGGTATCTGAGTAGCCGCAAGCGAATGGGATTGTACAAGGCCTTGACAGCAGAGCTACATTTTCAGCACTATCGATTCTCCGATAGCTTGTATGCTTTTTCCTTAGAGGGTGGGCCTCCAGCTACGCTCACCTCCGACACAGGCTTGGAATACTATCCGACGCTCTTGCTGAAATACGCCGAAGATCGGCGCGACTACCAATCCTTCCCGCTCTCGGGATGGAAATATCAGTTCATGAGCAGCCTGTCCGGTGGCCCGATCACCCTTGCTACCACGAGCTTTGCTAAGCTCGGGGCCACATGGGCCCATCATTTGCCAGTCGGCGACCGATGGAATTTTGCTTACGGCACCCAACATCTGCTGACACTTGGAGACAGCCTCCCATTTTTTGCCAAAAGCTTCCTGGGAATCAACAGAACAGAATTTGTCGGGGTCAGCACAAACCTGCGTGGATACGAGCCTTATGCGCTAGCCAGCACCTACATGGGCTTAGTGAAGACCGAGTGGAAATATGCCCTTATTCCGCGCCAGATCGTGCAAATGGAGCAAATCCCTTTGCCTAAGTTCCAAGATCTACAGCTCGGGTTATATCTTAGTACGTTTTTTGATGCTGCGTATCTTCGAGACGATTCTTTTAGTGGCGCAGACCAACGCTTCAAAAACCAACTCCTCTACGGATATGGAGTGGGGATCAACATGATCGGCCTCTATGATGTCCTCCTCCGCGTCGAATACTCGCGCAATCACCTCCGCCAAGGCGGAATTTATCTACACGCTGACCTGCAAATCAAATGAACATCGCGATTTTCGGACGCATCACGGAAAATACAGACTTGCAGGTACTGCGGGATTTTTTTGTCTATTTGAGAGAACGAGGGATTCAGTTTACCATTTATCAAAAGTATGCCTGGCAGCTTTTCGAGCGAATCCCAGAGACCCTCACCGAAAAAGACACAGCCATTTTTTCGCGAAAAGAAGAGTTAGAACCTTGTAAATTTCTCTATTGCTTCGGTGGGGACGGCACAGTACTGGAAGCTGTGCGATTCACCGGTCGCTCCGGAAAGCCGATTCTGGGGGTCAACTTCGGTCGGCTGGGCTATCTCACCAGTGTCAACCAGTATGAGCTGATGCAGGCCACGGACGAATTGCTGCGCGACATGTACCGCATAGACCAGCGATCGTTGCTCTCCGTGGTGAGTGATCCACCGGGACTTTTTGGCGAAGACCCCTTTGGCATCAATGACCTCACCATCCACAAGGCCAACAGCAATGAGATGATCACGGTCCACGCCTACATCAATGGCGAATTTCTCAACTCTTACTGGGGAGATGGCTTGATCGTGGCGACCCCCACCGGATCTACCGCCTACAGCCTCAGTTGTGGCGGGCCGATCATTTTCCCTAGTTCTGCCACCTTTGTGATCACGCCTGTGGCCCCGCATTCCCTCACCGTGAGACCCGTGGTCATCCCCGACGACTGGGTCGTCTCGTTTGAAATTGAGAGCAGGTCCGGCGTAGCGATGGTGGCCCTGGACACTCGCACGGAGCTGGTCAAAGCCAAAACCTCCATTGCCATTCGTCGGGCGAATTTTAAAATACGCCTGCTTCGTATGTCCACCACCAAGCATGTGGACAACCTTCGCAGAAGCCTGATGTGGGGCTACGACAACCGCAATTAGTCGAGTAGGGCGAAATCGCGCTCCAAAGTTATCGTGTTCCAAGTTAGTGTTTGGAATCCTTGTCATGGAGCACTCACACTATTGCACCGCACTGCCTGTAAGTCTTCCATAAAAAAAGATTTCCGAAAACCAGAAGCATACTGCTATTTGAGCAAGATTTATCCTTTGAACATTCGCAACTTGGTAAAACTTCTGGGCTTGATGACCCAAGATCTGGTTTTGTAAGATGTCTATACTTAATTTAGCCCGCCGCCGTTGAATACTTCAGTGTGAATACGCGCTACTGGCTCATTCTCCCAATTACCGTCAAAATCCTTGATTCATGAAGGTTCTGAAAACTAGCTTGGCTCTTGTCTTGGTCATTTGGACTGCCCTTGAGGCACAAGCGCAATATCGTTACGGGTACTTCAAAGTGGGTATTTCAGCTGGCCCCACGAATTATCTGGGTGATTTGGATGACAATTTCACCTTCAAATTCACCAAGCCGGGTGTAGGCATCCAAGGTTCTTATCGCTTCAATCCCTTCATGACTGCCCGTCTGGGATTTTACCGCGGCTGGATCGGAGCGACTGATGCGGTCGCCAATGATGTTCCACGAAATCGCCGCAACCTCAGCTTCCGATCACCGATCACCGAGGGAAGCTTCACCGTCTCTTTCGACTTTTTGCCTACCGACCGGAGTTACGCATATCGGCCCGTTTATACCCCTTACGTTTTCACCGGAGTGGCACTGTTCTCTTTTAATCCTCAAGCCAAGCTCAATGGGCAGTGGTATGACTTGCAGCCTCTCGGCACAGAAGGGCAGTACCTTCCAGACCCAGACGGAAGATATCCAGAGCCTTATCGACTAACGCAGATTTCGATTCCAATGGGCGCAGGGGTAAGGTTCTCTCTCTCTCGGAAATTTGACATTGAACTCGAAACTGGCTTCCGCAAGACATTTACCGACTATCTTGACGATGTGAGTGGACTCTATCCAGATCTGGAACAGCTTCGGGCCCAAAACCCGGTTGCAGCGCTTCTCTCCGATCGGATCGATCGATCTGAGTATCCTCAAGGCGCAGCAGCTGTCAACGGCATTCGCGGTGACCGGACTCAGCAGGATTGGTATATCTATTCGAGTGTGCGTCTCAGCTTTATTTTGGATTGGGTGAAATGCCCGACGTTTAAATAGCCTCCTTGTGCACATGGTCGGCGAGGGATACGTTTTCTCCTTCTGCGGCCACCTTCTCATTACATTTTTCACCAAACAGGTCGTGCCTTTCGCACGACCTGTTTGGTATGATAGAGAGCCGCTAGAAATTTTTCCTTTCATGCAACCTCTTTCCCCTCCCTTTCCTCTATGATGGCGAATTTGGACAATGCTGGACAAAGATCTTTGAAAAAAGAGGGAGACGAGAATGCCTTTTTGATGGCCAGAGACTTTGATTACCTTTGTTACGCTTTGGCTGTGACCAAATGGGTCTTCAACCAAGCAGAATGGTCATCAGGCCACTAGCTCATGTCGCTCAAAGAACAAATTCAGATCGAACGACTTCCTCAGCACATCGCCATCATCATGGATGGCAATGGGCGCTGGGCGCGCAAACAAGGCAACCTTCGGGTGTTTGGGCATCGCTCTGCGATCAAAGCCGTGCGTGACACTACCGAAGGAGCCGCAGAGTTGGGAATCAAATACCTGACTTTGTACGCTTTTTCCACCGAAAATTGGAACAGACCGCAAATGGAAGTGGATGCGCTGATGACTTTACTCGTAGATACCATCGGCAGGGAGACAGCTACCCTGATGAAAAATAACATTCGCCTCCACGCCATCGGGCACCTTGATCGTCTCCCCGGAAATTGTGCCAAGGGCCTTCAAGAGGCCATCGCCAAGACGAAGGGTAACAGCAGAATGACCCTCACCTTGGCACTCAGTTACGGCGGACGCTCCGATATCCTGGAGGCTACCCGCAAGATTGCCGAAGCCGTCAAGTCTGGAATCCTCGATCCTGCTCAGATCGACGAGACAACTTTCTCAGCCGCCTTGAGCACTGCGGGCATCCCCCACCCTGAACTGCTCGTTCGCACTTCAGGGGAACATCGAATCAGCAATTTCCTCCTGTGGGAAATTGCATACACCGAACTCTTTATCACGAGTACCCTCTGGCCGGATTTCCGGAGAGAGCACCTCTACGAAGCCATCATTGATTATCAGAAACGAGAGCGCCGATTCGGAAAAATCAGCGAGCAAATTCAGTCCTGATCCCTATGAAACGAATTTTGTTGAGTTGCCTGGCAAGCATGGCCCTGCTAAGCTCATTCGCCCAAATTGAGCTGAACTACGACGATCCTCAAACCTACCTCTTGGCAGGGCTTGAGGTGGAAGGCGTGGAATTCAGCGACAAAGAAGCCATCATCTCTCGAAGCGGTCTTGCCATAGGAGAGCCGATTTCCATCCCCGGGATGCAGATTTCTGATGTGATCAAACGCCTGTGGGCTGAAAATCTCTTCTCGGATGTTACCGTGAAAGTCGCCAATGTCGTGGCAGACAAAGTCTTTCTTACCATCGTGATCAAGGAAAGGCCACGGATCTCCCAGTTTAATTTCGTGGGAATCAATAAAAGCCAAGCAGATGATTTGCGCGAAAAAATCAATTTTATCCGGGGCACGATCCTTACCGAATCGAAAAAACAATCAGCAGCGCGAATTATTCGCAATTTCTACATCGAAAAAGGCTTCTTCAACATCGATGTGAACATTGTCGAGGAACTCGATGAAGTAATCAAAAACGGCGTCGTCGTCAACATCAACATCAACAAAGGTCCCCGGGTCAAGATTGCTGAGCTTCGCATCAATGACAACGTGGCGTTTACCGATAATAAGGTTCGGAGCAAACTCAAAAAGACCAAGCAACAGACGTGGTGGAGATTTTGGAACCGCTCCAAATACATTCCTAAGACTTTCGAAGAAAATAAGGGAGAGCTCATCACCTTCTATAATGACAATGGCTACCGGGACATGGTGATCGTCTCCGACACCATCTATGCCGTTGACGAGAGCCATGTGATCCTGGAGTTGAACTTGGACGAGGGACAACAATATTTTCACCGCGACATCACCTGGTCAGGCAACTATAAGTACAATTCCGAAATTCTACAGTCCGTCCTCGGTATCAACAAGGGCGATGTGTACAGCCTATCAAAGATTGATAAACGCCTATTCGGAGATCCTACGGGTTCCGATGTGAGTTCCCTGTATCTGGACGATGGATACCTGTTCTTCAATGTAGATCCAGTGGAAGTCGCCATCGAAGGAGACTCTATAGATATGGAGCTGCGCATCGCGGAAGGCCCTCAGGCAAACGTGCGCAAAGTCCCGATCATTGGCAACACCAAGACGAGCGAGGATGTCGTAAGAAGGGAACTGCGAACGTCTCCAGGCTATAAGTTTAGCCGCGCAGAGATCATTCGCTCTCAACGCGAAATCCTGGCACTCAATTACTTTGACCAGGAAAAACTGGGAATCAATCCTGTTCCAAATCCCACGACTGGGACAGTGGATATCACCTTTACCCTCGAAGAACGCCCCTCTGACCAACTCCAGCTTCAAGGCGGATGGGGAGGTCAGTACCGTGATCCTACCACAGGCGACGTCTTGGCGGGAGGTTTCGTAGGTACTGTGCAACTGGCCTTCAACAACTTTTCTTCACGAGGCATTCTCGATCCAGGTGCATGGCGCCCCGTGCCTTCCGGCGATGGTCAGCGAGTGAGTTTGGCGATCCAGATGAATGGTGTGGGGTATAAAAACTTTTCGTTTTCCTTTTTGGAGCCTTGGATGGGAGGCAAACGACCCAACTCTCTTGGCGTCAATGCGAACTACCAAGTGATCCAAAATGTGAGGTCCGACTATCGGTTCAACTTGTTGAATACGTCGATCGACTATGGACGCCGCCTCAAGTTTCCAGATGACTTCTTTACCTCAAGGACTTCGCTGGTGTACAAGTACTACGACATTCGGCAGCCCGGAATCGCCTTTGATGCTTTCCGGGGAGTGGACCAGGCGAATATTCACATCATTTCTATTCGCCAATCATTTGACCGAAGCAGCGTCGATGCTCCCATCTATCCACGTAGCGGATCTATCATGTCCTTCTCCGTGGAGGTGACGCCGCCTTACTCGCTATTCGGCGGAGAAAAAGATTACTCGGACTTGAGTCCGCAAGAAAAATTTCGCCTGCTTGAATTTCATAAATGGCGCTTCAACAGCAATTGGTTTTTCAGAATTGCAGGTGACATGGTCCTCAGCACCAAAATCGAAGCAGGCTATGTGGGAGCTTACAACTCCGAACTGGGAATCTCTCCTTTTGAGCGATACTTCCTCGGCGGAACCGGACTCATCGGGTTTGGACTAGCCCAGTTGGATGGTCGAGAAATCATTCCGCTGCGCGGCTACGAGAACAACTCCCTCACCAATGGCCAGCAGGGCTACCCGATCTACAATCGCGTGTTGATGGAGCTTCGCTATCCGATTTCGCTCAATCAATCGGCGCCCATCTGGGTACAGGCCTTTGCTGAAGCAGGAAATGGATTTGCCAACTTCCGCGAATACAATCCTTTCAAACTCCGGAGGGCTGCTGGTGCTGGATTGCGGGTCATGCTCCCGATGGTGGGCTTGCTAGGATTTGACTGGGCCTATGGATTCGATAATGTGGAGCGGTCCAATACCATCAGTGGAAGCCAATTTCACTTCGTGATCGGGCAGCAATTCTAGACCCTGTGTCTCTCCAATGAGCAAAGGTGTGGGTTGTTCTACCGAGCGAACAGAACCAAATGGGTAACTTGCGTATCACTTACAGGAGTAAACTTCAATCCCTTGGATCCTAACTTGCCTTTCGAAGCAAGAAATAACCTTCCTCTTCACCGGGCTTGCTTGCTTCCGTCGCAGACGTACCACTCCCATTTGTTCATCAATCATCGAAATTCAGCGTTATGACCAAATCAATTGTCGCAATCTTCGCCTTTTTCCTGGCGACCCTCCACTTGGCTTCAGCCCAGAAAGTGGGATATGTGGATACAGACTACATCCTCAACAAAATCCCAGAGTACAAATCTGCCCAAGATGAGGTTGAGAGAATTTCACAGCAATGGCAGAAAGAGCTGGAGAAAAAGTACCAAGACATTGAGCAGATGTATGCCGACTATCAAGCACAAGAGGTTCTTCTTCCCGAAGACGTAAAAGCACGCAGGCAGGAGGATATTTTCACTGCTGAGCGCGAAGCGAAAGAATACAGAGAGCAGAAGTTTGGCTATGACGGAGAACTCTTTGCGTTGCAAGAGGCCAAAGTCCGTCCCATTCAGGACAATCTCATGAAGGCCGTCTCCACCATCGCTTCACGGAAGCGACTGGATTTCATCTTTGACAAGGCAGGCGGTGTGACTTGGCTCCACACCAACGCGCAGTATGACGCAAGCAATGAAGTGCTCGAAGAACTTGGATATCCACAGGAAAACAATTGATCACGCGATTAGAAATAATGCTTCTGGTACACTAGCGGCTAATTCTGATCGTTGTATTCAGCTATCATCTATTTCGACCACCAGAAATATTGCCTTGTATCATCAAGTGACCATCTCTTGAATTTGTACTGAGCGCCAGTGATCTCAGGATCGACCAGCCTGCTGCGTTGCGGCGAATCGCTGGACATTCCTTTCTTCACTGTCGCTTCTTTTTTTGATTCATTTTTTGGGAGTTTTTTATGGAAAAACATGGAATTTCCACTCCTTAAACTGACCATTGAATGAATTCTTTCTGTGTCTTTTTTCTCACTTATCCACTGAAAGGCTGATATTTGGAGCTTTCTGTCTTCCCTTCAAAAAAACCAACTATCTTTGCCGGACTTTAGGACACAATTACATGCAAAAATACCTTCTCAAGATTTCTCTGGTAGCAATGCTCGCTTTCGCTAGCATGCTCCCCGCCCAAGCCCAGTTGAAAATTGGATTTGCAGACTTGGAACTGCTACTGGCCTTCATGCCTGAAGCACAAGCTGTGGAGCGCGAGCTGAATACCTACAGCGAGACCTTGGCGAAATCCATTCAGTCAAAGCAAAACTATGCTCAGACCAAACTCGCTGAGTTTCAGGAACGTGCAGAAGAGGCTGGCGAATCGCTTCCTCCCGAAGAACTTCAGTCCATGGAAGCAGAGCTGCAAAAGCTACAGCAGGAACTGGTCGCCTCTCAACAAGATGCCGAGCAAAAACTCCTCAAGCGCAGGTCAGAAAAGTTGGGGCCGATCCTGGATAAAGTCCAAGCTTCCATCGACGCCCTGGCCAAAGAGGAAGGGTACACCTACATTCTCAACACTACCTCTGGAGGAACCAGCATGGTCCTACATGGCTCGGATCAATTCAACGTGACCAAAAACCTCATGAATCGCCTGAAAATCCCCATTCCCGAGGGAATGGATGATTAATCATCAGCTTTTCTTTCTTTCGATCATCCATCCATCATTCTCGCGTTTCCTTCCAATCATTGACCATCATGAGACTAGCATCCCTGATATTTTTGATCACCCTGACCTTTGCCGGGCAGCTCTTCGCTCAAAGCCCTAAGATTGGCTATGCCGACATTCAGGCTGTGCTGGCCCGTATGCCCGAAACTCGCACCATGCAGCAGCAGCTACAAAGCTTTGAGCAGAAGTTGGGAGAGCAGATCCAAACCAAGCAGACCTACGCGCAGACCAAACTACAGGAATACATGGAGCTGCGCGAAAGCGGTGCCAATGAGACCACACTTGCTCCCCTGGAAGAAGAGCTCCGCAAGCTCGACACCGAGATCGCCAAGGCTTCTCAGGACGCCGAAACCAAGCTCATGACTCGCCGACAAGATCTTTTGCAACCCATCATTGACAAGCTTCAAACTGCCATTGACGCCATTGCAGCTGCCGAAGGATATACCTTTATCATGAGCAAGGTCGATGGCACGGGTTCTTCCATGATCCTCTTTGGCCCAGAAGAGCACGACGTGACGCTCAAAATCATGAAGAAAATGGGAATTCCTACTGAATAAGGATTTCTACCACCACCTATTCCCAAGCGCCTTCTTCCCGAAGGCGCTTTTTTTGTCAGTGCTACTTTGATACTTCGCTATGCGATGTACTCCAGTCCAAATTGCGACGCAAAATGCCCCTTCAGATGCCCCTCCACTTCGGCCATGTCGAGCCGATAGCCTAGCTCCTTTTCCAGGGAAGTGACGCCTTTGTCGGGAATCCCGCAGGGAACAATGTGATCAAAAAAGCGCAAATCGCTGTTCACATTCAACGCAAAACCGTGCATGGTGACCCACCGAGAGCATTTAACCCCAAATGCGCAAATTTTTCGTTCGCTTGCCCCCCCGATCCCGAGCCACACGCCCGTAGCTCCTTCCACCCGGCCACCGACCAGGCCGTAATCCGCCAAAAGCGCGATCATGACCTCCTCCATGGTGCGGAGGTACCACACCAAATCGGGCTTCAATTTTTCTAAATCGAAGATAGGATAACCCGTGATCTGCCCCGGGCCGTGGTAGGTGATGTCGCCGCCTCGATTAATTTTAAAGTACTCGATTCCTTCAGCCGCTCGCGTGGCTTCATCAATCAGCAAGTGAGATTCGTGCCCACTCTTGCCGAGGGTATAAACGTGTGGATGTTCGCAAAACAGCAAGTAATGCTGCGTCGGAATTTTCAAAGGAGATAGCCCCCGCTCTGCCGATTGCTTTAGCCCTGTATTGACGCGCAGGAGGGATTCTTGAAGCTCCCATGCCTCCGCATATGGGATTAATCCCAAATTCTGATAGTGGACAGGTTGAAGGTGTAAGGAGGAAGTGTCTGGCATGATCGTTAGGAAACCCCGTTGGCCAGGGCAGTGACGCGCTTGACCTCGGGCACAATGGAGAGAATAACTTTTTCTACCCCGTCTTTCATCGTGGCGACAGCATAGGGGCAGAGGTGGCAAGCGCCATGCATCGAAAGGTTGAGCACGCCATCCACGTATGATTCAAACAGAATGTCGCCTCCGTCCTCCTGTGCTGAAGGGCGAATGTGCTTGTCGAGCAACTGAATCACTACGCCAACAATGACGTCGTCGGGGCGAGGGTGATCCAGGTGCTTTGCTCCGAGGTAAAGTATCGGCTCATCATCTTCGAGATGGCTCTGAATCATGAGCTTCAGCTCAAGGGCAATTTCTTTCCAGTTGGGGCCATTCTCGAGTTTTTTGACTACTGTCACCGCATTTTGGTTCAGCAGGACGCGGTCCACATAGCGGAGCATCAGAAGTTTTCTCGCCAATGGAGAATCCGCAGCTTCTGCAAAGCTGCGGAATTCGTAAGGCTCCTCGGCCAAGATCCCATTTTCAAGCACAAATTTGATGGCGTTGGGATTGGGAACTCCCTCTATATGAATGATCGCAGTACGTTTCATGATAATAGATCAGCGCTCGGTCGGTAGATCAGCAGAGACAAAGATAAGGAATTCTGAAAGGAATGGCACCAGATCAAGGTTCCTCTCCCAGCTCTGTGTTCATCAAGGCATTTTGAAGCTCGGCAAAGGTGTGCTGTTCTTTGGCAGCGCTTGCTCTGGCCATGCCTTGTCGATAAATTTCTATCGCTGCGGCATCTTGCCCCAGCAACCTCAAGCACTTCCCATATTGATAGTAGGCGCCCAGATAAGCCGGGTGATGATGAAGTAAGCGCTCAAAATACGTTTGAGCCTCTGCCAGTTGCTCCATTTGCAACAATTCGAAGGCGATGGAATATAAGACAAAAGAATCTTGTGGATCCTGCGCCAAAAATGACAACAACTGCTGGAGTCGACGGTTTTCCATACTGGTAGGAAAAGGTTATCTTTGTAGGAAAAAAATAATTTCATGCTCAAAATACTCGTCTGCATCAGCCACGTACCCGACACCACCACCAAGATCCAATTCGAGGAGGACGGGACGAAGCTCAACAAAACTGGAGTCACTTTCATCATCAATCCTTATTGTGAATATGGCCTCTCGCGCGCAATAGGATTCCAGGAAGAAGGGACCAAAGCCTCTATCACGGCTCTCTGCGTAGGGGGACCTGAAGTAGAACCAACCTTGCGTCGGGCCCTTGCCATCGGAGCTGACGACGCCGTCAGAATCAATGCCAGCCCTTCGGATGCGGGGTTTGTGGCGAAGCAAATCGCTTCATATTGCGAGGGCAAAGAATTTGATGTGATCTTCACAGGCAAGGAGTCGATCGACTTCAACGGCTCATTGGTCCCGGGTATGCTTGCCGAACTTCTCGGCTACGGCTTTGTTTCCTATGCCACGCACATGGAGCTCACCGACAACGGAGACCCTGCCAAGGTAAAGCGCGAGGTAGATGGCGGAGAAGAATTGATGGAAGCCCCCCTCCCCGTGGTCATTTCCTGCCAAAAAGGGATCGCTGAATGGCGTATCCCCAACATGCGCGGAATCATGGCAGCCCGGAAAAAACCGTTATCCGTTGTAGAACCCTCTCCGATCACTGAAGCCGTTGAAACGGTCAAGTTTAGTTACCCCCCTGCAAAGGGCAACTGCGAGTACTTCAAGCCCGAAGAGGCTCACTCACTTGTCCAGAAACTGGTCTCCCAAGGTCTCATTTGATTGATCTCCCTCTTCTTTTTTCGCTTATTTCTACCATTCCCTCCGAGAATAAGCATCTACATATAAGCCAATCTTTCATATGTCTGTTCTTCTTTTTGCCGAAGCTTCCGAAGGCCTGTTCAAAAAAGCAGTGTTCGAAGCTGCCACCTTTGCTTATGATTTTGCCCAATCTCTCGGTACGCCCCTTCATGCCGTGGCAATAGGGCCTATCCAAGAGGGAGCATTGCTCGAATTAGGAAAATATGGCGTGAGCCAAGTCCACCATGTCCTAGGCGACCAATTTGTCAACGCAGCTTACGCTGCTGCCGTGAGCGAAGTAGCCCAGAAAATCGATGCCTCGGCTGTGATCATGGCGCAAACCTACAATGGTCGTGCGATTGCTCCGCGACTTGCAGTGAAGCTGGGGGCAGCAGCTTTGTCGGGTCTCATTGCCGTCCCCGATCCCAGTAACGACTTTGGCACCCGACGTCTAGCTTACTCTGGCAAAGGGCTGGAAGAGGTAGCCATCCATGCCGAAAAAATGGTCATCACCGTCAAGACCAATGGCTATCGCGTGGAAGAACATCCGACGACTCCTACAGTGACCCTGATCCAAAACTTTCAGCCATCAGGTCCTGGAATTGACGCTGTAGCCCGCGAACTCATCAAGGCCACCGAGGGTGTGTCGCTGACCGAGGCAGAAGCTGTTGTGTCCGCTGGTCGCGGCATGAAAGGCCCCGAAAACTGGCCCATGATCGAAGAGCTGGCAACTCTCCTCGGCGCTGCTACCGCTTGCTCCAAGCCGGTGTCCGATATGGACTGGCGGCCCCACCACGAACACGTCGGCCAGACAGGCATTCAGATCGCTCCCAATCTCTACATTGCGATTGGCATCAGTGGTGCCATTCAACATCTGGCAGGCGTGAGTTCCTCTAAAAACATTGTTGTGATCAACAAAGATCCAGAGGCTCCATTTTTCAAAATCGCCGATTTTGGTATCGTAGGAGACCTTTTTGAGGTGGTGCCCAAACTCATTGAAGCAGTCAAGGCAGCGCGCGTGTCTGCCTGATTACGAACGCAAACCATAGGCATCCCAAGGCTTCCCCGATGAATGGGCGTTGATTTTGTGTGTTGATTTACACGTTATCGAAAGTCTCCCTGAGGCATCAATTCCTTGGGGAAAGACATTCTTGTTCTTTGTTCCCTTCAAAACAAGGCACATTTTTGGAATGCGCGATTTTGTGCTAATTTTGACCCCGACGCATACATCACGATCCGCGTATCCTGTAGCAACCATCCCGACCGATTCCGGACGTGTGGATCAAATCAGATTCTAGTGAAGAAGATTCCGCTTGAGATCATTGGACTTTCCTCCAGCCATTCCCAGATAGGCCACTACGCGCTCGTCCTTGGCGAAACCAACGGCAAGAGGAGGCTACCCATCATCATTGGAGGGGCTGAAGCCCAAGCCATTGCCCTTGAGCTCGAAAGCATCAAGACCAATCGCCCCATGACCCATGATCTGATCTACAATTTGGCTCGCCATTTTGAGCTGGATCTAGTAGAGGTGGTCATCAATGACTTGCAGGAGGGGATCTTCTACGCGAAGTTGATCATGGAGGCAGATGGGGAATTGCACGAAATCGACAGCAGGCCCAGTGATGCGGTAGCGATCGGAGTGAGATTCAAAGTCCCGATTTTTTGCTTGGAAAATGTGCTCGAAGAAGCAGGAATCGTGATTGAGGAAGAAGGAACTACCGAAGAAGGGGCTGAATTTTCCTTGGCAGAGATCGAAAGGTCGGACCCCATAGAGGATCAGGATCCTGTGGAAGAAGTCCCAAAGCCAAAAAAGCCACGCCGTGGAAGCTTTCAAGACAAACTCTCCAAGCTACAAAAGCAACTGGACGAAGCGCTGCTCGGTGAAGATTATGAAAAAGCTGCAAGGGTCAGAGATGAAATTCTGAAGTTGGAAGAAGAGAGTTCGCAGAACTAATTCCAGCGCTGTTTTCTCGGCTCCTTTGCCTCGCGATCCAATAGAAACGGGGGATGATTCGTGCAGAATCATCCCCCGTTTGCATATCAATCGATCGGTGATTATCGGAGCTTGAATGTCATCGACACCCTTACTTTCTGCCGTGCTGCGCCCGGTGCTGGCGTAAATTTCCATTTTTTGATGGCGGCCTCTCCAGCAGCTGCCAAGCCGGGTTTCCCATTGGGGAGGGCCTTCGCATAGCCCACCGTACCATTTGGCTCAATGAAAAATTCAAAGGTCAGCACCCCCTCTTCTTGTACCGTGTAGCTCGGGTAGGGAAGATTCAGTGCTTCACGTCCATTCAATCCGCCGCCGGAACCAGCACCGAAGGAATACATTCCGTTAGGATCCAGAACTGTTGTGTTAGGCGTTCCGCTGTTTCCGACAGAGCCGGGTTCGGCATTGCCTTGGTTCGCTCCCCCACCCGAATTGAAATTAAAATCGGGATCTAATTCCTGAGAAGGGGCGGGACTGGGTGTGGGGCTCGGCTTCGGCGCAGGGGTAGCAGGCTTCGGCTGAGTGGGTTGCGTGGGCTGTGGGGAAGGCACAGGGTTGGGCTTAGCCGGGGTGCTCACAGGCTCAGAGATGGGCTTGGGAGCAGGCGTGGTGATGGGCTTCGGAGGTGTTGCCGCAGGGGGCACAGGATTGGTCTGGGCTTGAGGCTGCGATTGGGCAGGAGGCGTAGGCTTAGGATCAGCTACCGAGCGATCCCGCGTATTCACCTGCTTGCTTCCTTGCTTGTTGTCACCAAAATCAATCGCTCCCACAAACTTATACTCTTTCCCCGGAGGACGGTCTGGAATGCGATAGGCCGTAAAGAAAAAAGTCAGCAGAGCCAAGACCACCATGAGTGTGATCGTTGTGATGGCGCTGATTCGCATATTTCTGTTCTCCATCTGGAGAACTTCTTGAGGGACAAAAGCCATAACAGTGCTTCTTGAGATGGGACGGTAGTATAAAGTGAGAACGCAACGCTGAGAGAAGTTGTACAAAAGCCCTTATTTCCAGATTCTCTCAACCCAAACGAGAAATCGTATTGTTACGACAAGAGTAAATATTCTTCGAATTTCCACAAAGGTGTTCCCGAAAATTTCGCTTTAGCTGCGTGGAGATTCATTTCGAAAAAGCAAAAAAATCTGCTGATTTCTATGAATTATACTCCCACAAAATACGAAATCACCTACAAAACGCTCACCTGACGAAATCAAATTTGTTCCCAAACCTGAAGAGCCAGGAATATTTCCGCCTGAATTTGCCGACCATTATCTTGATTATACCATTTCTGAGCATCCTCCACGATCACATCATGAGAAATTTCAGGATGCTCTTTGTAGCTCAACACGATCTCATGTAGCTCCGCGGGCCGAGGACCCCAAGTCCCCAATTCTTGCTCGCTGGTCTGGTCAAATGCAACCAACTTCGGGATTGAACGGCTGCCCTCGGTGAGATATTGATCAAATAACTGCGGGTGCTCGTCGCGGTAGTAGATCGACAGGTCAATGGCTGGACTGACCTTCGCCATCGCTGCGATGTAGGGAAGACTTTGGGCTGCATCGCCACACCACGCCTCTGTGAATACCCGCCAATGATAGCGTCGCTTCAAACCTTGCAGGAGGCTGATCAAACTTTCTTCCAACCGCAGGGTCTTGGATAGGCGCTTCATGCGCTGGGCGTTGAGTTTGGTGAAATGCGCCAAAAATGCGTCCTGCTTCGGACCGGAAGTCTTCTCTAATGCCACAAGAGCAGAAACCTGATCAATATAGGCCGCAAAAGAAATTCCTTCGGGCCATGGCGTAGTAGCAATCATAATATAGAAGGGGTTAATTTTGGTGAAAATCGATTGCCGTAACGCGCCGCCCAAGGTTTTGTTCCTTCTTGGCTCGACCTACGCTTGATTTGTCTGGCAGAGGACACCGTTTTGTATGTGAGTTGGCAACGGGTTGACTATACATACACGAGCCAGCAATAAGTTTAGTGCCTATCGTTTTAAGTGCCGAGGGAAATCCTCTACATTCTCGCAGCAGATTTGCTCCATCACTTGCTGAAGCTGGATTTTCAAGATCGAAATCGTGTGGTGGCCGCCTTGCGCGCCGAGGGCAGCCACGCCATACATGAAAGCCCGCCCCAAGAAGGTAAAGTCTGCCCCACTGGCCAGAGTTCTGGCGATGTCTGGCCCGGAGCGCAACCCGCTATCCATCATCACTTTGATCAGGTCGCCATATCGCGCCGCAATTCTCTCCAAAGATTTGATCGACGATTCGCCCGCATCCAATTGCCTGCCGCCATGGTTAGACACGATCACACCATCTATCCCGAGCCGAATGGCTTTTTCTGTGTCCTCCTCGCTGGCGACGCCTTTGAGCACGAGCTTCCCCTTCCACATATCCCGGATCGGAGCAATTTTCTCTTCGTTGAGCCTTCCCGAAAAGGTCTGGTTCATGAATAAGCCCAGTCGTTTCATGCTGAGTCCCTTCGGAATGTAGGGTTGCAAGGTGGCAAAGTGCGGCTGCCCGTGAAGCAGGGTTCGCAGGGCCCAATGGGGTCTTCCCAGGATTTGAACAACATTTTTCAGTGTCATGGACGGCGGCATGGCCAGGCGATTGCGGATGTCACGCGGGCGATAGCCAAAGGTCGGGACGTCGCTTAGAATCACAAGCACGGGATACTGCGCCGCAGCAGCTCGCCCGATGACCTTGTCGCGAAGGCCATTGTCAGCAGGATGGTAGAGTTGAAACCACGCCCGCCCTTCCGTGATTTCTCCGATGGTCTCGATAGAACTGGTCGTGACGGTGCTCAAAATGAAAGGGATGTTGTGATCAAAGGCGGCTTTCGCCAGAATTTCTGGCGCTCCGGGCCACATCAAGCCTTGCAAGCCCACTGGCGCGATGCCAAATGGGGCGTCGTAGGTGTGCCCAAACAGCTCCGTTTTCATCTCGGATCGCGAGTGTTTGGAAAGATATTGCGGAATGAGTTCGACTTGACGAATGTCTGCGGTGTTTTTGGCGAGGTTCACATCTTCGTTGCAGCCGCCATCCAGATAGTCAAAAGCGAAACCAGGAATACGGCGGCGGGCTTTTCTTCGAAGGTCCTCCACTGTGGGGAAGTCGGGATTGTAGGAAGGATTCATCGCGATAGCTTCAGTAGTACATCGAATGGATCACGAACGCGCACAAAAAAGCCGTCGCAGTATTGCGACGGCTAGGTGGAGCATAGCGGAGTCGAACCGCTGACCTCTTGACTGCCAGTCAAGCGCTCTAGCCAACTGAGCTAATGCCCCTGATTCTTGGACAAAGGTAGAACTTTCACTCATACTTGCCAACAAAATTCTTTGTCAGACTTGCGCTTTACTAAAAAACACCTCACAGCGCGCAGAAGTGTTCGCTACATTCAGGCAGTACAAGCTGCGATCTCCATCGCATGTCAACGGGATTTATGAAAGTGAATCTTTCGGTAGGAAAAGGTTTCGTCGAACACCCGGGCTAGGTCTTGGATCAGACTGGCCACTTGTTCCGTAGCCGCAGGCTGAGCCGCAAAAATCACCTGATCGCGCAGCATCGCAGCCTTGACCAGCGCCCGCTGATCTGACAAGCTGAGATAATTCAGTTGCCTGATGCCTTGCGGAAGCTCGGTGGTCGTCATGGCACCCAAATTGAATTTTTGCTGGGGATCAAGGTAAGATCGCCACAACGCATTGAGGCTTTCGAGCTGAATTTCTTGGTTTGGCTCTTCCGCAAGGCGCTGAAGCGCGCGCTTTACCCGATCCCAGTTTCGGCGAATCTGCCGCATGCCCCACATTCTCCTGATCGGCTTGTGTAGAATGAGCGACAAAATCCCGAGGACCAGCACAAGGCCCATGGCCAGCATCATGGGCCGAAGGTAATTCGGGGGATCATTCAGGCTCAATGGCGTGGGATCGTAGCGATAGGCCAAGGAGTCTGACAAAATCGCTACGCGACGCTGCAAGACCAAGCTATCGCTCAGCACCCGTCCGCTGCCGGTATCATTGCGACTATACCATGTGTAAGGCAAGTCCAAGACCTGCAATGGGGCTAGGGAAAAAGTCCGGATGGTGTAGGTCACTTGATCTACCGAGATGCTGTCGTGGGTGCGCGTGGCTTCTGGTCGGGCAGAGACCAGCTCGAACGGGCTGAAATCGCGCGGAGTAGGAAATTCTACTGCCACAGCGGCAGGGTGGCGAATCTGGAGGGTGGCTGTGATGGGACGCCCGATTGCGATGGAATCTGTGGTGAGGTCTATCCTAGCCGTAACACCTCCTTCTTGACCCAACATTTGTCCTGGAATACAACTCCCCAGCCAGACTAGGTACATTGCCGCTCGTATCGAGGCCCTCATTTGTGGTTATTTCGTTGTCTGATCCGGTTTTTGAAAAACGACTCCAGCGCAGGGAGATAATCTTGCTTGGTATTGATCGACAAAAAATCGATTCGATTTCGTCGCGAAAACGTGCGCAGACGCGCCTCAATGGCGGCAAAGCTGGCGCGAAGCTGCTTGCGATACTTGATGTTGCCAGCATTGAGCCAGCGATGATGCTGGGATTCGATTTCCAAAACTGGGATGGTGCCCGTGCCCATGTCGAAGACCTCATTGGGGTGAAAGAGGCGAATCAGAATGATTTCGTGCCGACGAGCCATTTGTGAGAGGAGCAACTCATATCCTTCGTCGAGGAAGTCCGAGATGATCAACAAAATGCTTCGTCGCTTGAGCGTGTGATTGATAAAATCCAACGCATGGAGAATATTGGTTTTCTCACTTTTGTTCACATGCGTGAGCACCCCCGACACGATAGAGAGGATGTGCTTTCGGCCTTTGTTCGGCTTGTAAAAGCGCTCCATCCGATCAGAAAAAGTAGCCAGCCCAAACTTATCGTTGTTCTTGAGCGATGCAAACGCCAAAATCGAAGCGATCTCCATGCCGATGAGGCGCTTATTTTCTTCTGCTGGTCCAAAATCTCCTGAACCACTGACGTCAAACAAGACAAAGAGCGTCTGCTCACGTTCTTCGCGAAAAAGCTTTACGAACAGTTGTCCCGTCTTCGCGGTCACATTCCAATCGATCATCCGAATATCGTCCCCATATTGATAAGGACGTACTTCATCGAACTCCAGTCCCTGCCCTTTGAAGGCAGACTGGTATTCTCCGGCAAAGGTGGAATCGACAACCCTGCGGATTTTGATCTCCAGCTTTCGGACTTTTTTGAGAATATCACGCATGGCAGATGACCTCAGGGCCAAGAGTGGCTACGGTCGATGAAAATTAATATCTGTTCTGGAATCTAGGCATAAAATAGCGCCATTTGCAACAACATTCGATTCCTGAAGTGCTGCTGGGAGGAAAGGAAGCCCTAGCAGTCAAAAGCGCCACGCATTGGGATCACACGGCTATAGGAGCAGAGATGGCCGGATGCGGATGGTATCCAATCAGTTCAAAATCTTCGAAGCAAAAATCAAACAAGTCCTTTACATCAGGATTGAGCTTCATGGTAGGCAATGCTACAGGCTCCCGAGAGAGTTGCAGCGCTACTTGGTCAAAGTGATTGTGGTAAATGTGTGCATCGCCAAAGGTGTGAATGAAGTCGCCCGGCGCCAATTCCAACACTTGCGCCATCATCATGGTGAGAAGTGCATAGGAGGCAATGTTGAATGGCACTCCCAAAAAAAGGTCAGCACTGCGCTGATATAATTGGCAGGAGAGCTTGCCTTCGGCTACATAAAACTGAAACAGGGCATGGCAAGGAGGCAATGCCATCTGATCGATTTCACCGACATTCCAAGCCGACACGAGGTGGCGGCGGGAGTCTGGCCGGGATCGAAGCTGCTCCATCAACTCTTTGATCTGATCGATCCGACGACCGTCAGCACTGGGCCAAGATCGCCACTGCACCCCATACACCGGCCCTAATTCCCCAGATTCGTCTGCCCATTCATTCCAAATTTTCACGCCATGATCCTGAAGGTACTTCACATTGCTGCTACCCTTCAAAAACCACAGTAGCTCGTGGATCACCGACTTGAGGTGTACCCGCTTCGTCGTGACCAACGGAAATCCTTGCTGCAAGTCGAATCGGAACTGATAGCCAAAAATGCTTCGGGTACCCGTGCCTGTGCGATCGCCTCGATCGACACCCTGCGCCATCACATGGCGCAATAGATCGTGATATGCCTTCATGAAAAAAAACGGTGAGGTAGCTTTCCTCTCCCTGAAGCCAGAAGAGCGATTTTCTCGAAAGATACAAATCCTCCCCCAAGCCACCTGCCCTATTTGCTCAGATTTCTAATCAAAAAAGGACATTCCTCTACCCGACCACTGCCTTCGCCTAAGTAGTTCCTCCATCGAAAACACCCGGCCAGATGATGTAGTCGAAGGCCCTTTTTACGTTCTTTGAACAAAAATTTCTCCTCATGAATGGCATTCCTGTCTCGAAAACCTACAGCCTAAAAACTGAAATTGTCCTGCCCAATGACACCAACACCCTGGGCAACCTCATGGGAGGCAAACTACTCCACTGGATGGACATGATCTCCGCCATCGCAGCTCAGCGGGCCAGTAGAAGAATTGTCGTGACAGTATCGGTTGATTTTGTCGAGTTCAAAGCCGCCATTCCCCTCGGTAGCATTGTGATTTTGGAAGCCAAAGTCACCCGCACATTCACCTCCTCGCTCGAAGTCCGGATTGATGTCTCTTGCGAAAACCTTCAAACAGGTCTGCGCCAAGTGAGCAACACGGCTTACTACACTTTCGTCGCAGTGGACCAAGCAGGCCGCCCCATCCCTGTGACACCCGTCATCCCAGAGACTGATCTCGAGAAAGAATTACATGAAGGTGCCCTCCACCGCCGGGAACTCAGGCTCTTGTTGGCTGGCAGACTTCAACCAAAAGATGCCCACGGCCTCCGAGATTTGCTTGGCCTTATCGCCCCCCTCCCCTGATTTTTACCTTCACAGCCTTGTTTCGCCAACCAATCATCCACGCCTATGCCAAACTCCCTGCTTGACGCACTTGATTACAGCATCCTCGGGATCCTGCTCCAAGATGCGCGAACCCCTTATTTGGAGATTTCTCGCATCTGCCAAGTGTCTGGAGCTACCGTTCACCTCCGCATCCAGAAACTGGAAAAGCTGGGGGTAGTGAAAGGATCCAAAATCGTCCTGGACCACAAAAAATTAGGGTTTGGTGTGTCTGCATTTATCGGGATGTATCTTGACAAATGCAGCACATTCGAAGAAATCCTCACCCACCTCACCGAGATTCCGGCCATCGTGGAGTGCCATTACACCACTGGTGAATACGCTATTTTTCTCAAAGTCCTCTGCCGAGACACCGATCACTTGCGAGAATTGCTCATCGAGCAGATTCAAAAAATCCCGAATGTGAGACGAACTGAGACATTTATTTCGCTTCAAATGAATTTTCACCGCGAGCCCGACCTTCACCTGATCTTCGATGGCAAGGGCCTCTCTCAAGAAACAGATGCTTGAATCATCATCGGTCTCAACAGACCTTCACCTTGTCCAAGGCATTTTCCATTGCCCGGATGTTTTCACGGCTCATCATCCTTCCCCAAGCTGGTCGAGGAGGGAGCAACTCGTCGTGAGAAAGGGAATCATCGCGGATCCTCTTGTCACATCGAATGGCCCGACCCGACAGATCTCACTCCGAGGAAAATATCTTTATCCGGGATTTCACGAAGCGCATGGCCACCTGCATCGCTGGGCGGATTCATTGGCAGAAATTGACCTTAGCCCTTATCGAAGCTGGGCAGAGGTGCTTCGAAGAATCGCTGGTCAGCCTCCGGGCGAGCAAGGCTGGATCGTCGCCCGAGGATGGGATCATACCCGCTGGCCCGATCAAGCGCTCATGCACAAATGGAGTTTGGACGAGCTTTTTCCCGAAACCCCCGTTTTCCTGGAGCGGATCGACCTCCATGCAGCGATGGTGAACACTGCTGCACTCACCCGCGCGGGCATTGAACGCCATAGTCATATCACCGGAGGAGAGATTTACCATGACGAAGCAGGGCCTACGGGGCTCTTGGTGGATGAAGCCATGTACCGAGTCCAGCAGGCTATCCCTGCACTAAGCGAGGATGTGCTGGAGCAACGTCTCCTGGCGGCACAAGCGCAGCTTTTTCGTTTGGGGATTACCTCATTTACTGATGCACTCCTCACTGAGGAAGCCCTTGACCGACTCCTCCGGCTGCAAGCTCGTGGCTTGTGGAAGCTTCGGATCTTTGGATATTTACCAGCTGACGCATTTCACCTGAATCGGTGGTTTGCTGGTGGTCCCCGCGTCCAAGGGCGGATCCATGTGGTGGGCTTCAAAGCGTTTGCCGACGGCGCACTGGGCTCGCGGGGCGCTTGGCTCAAGGCACCTTATCACGATGCCGACACCTTTGGCCTCGACCTGTTATCGCAGGGAGACTTCGAAGCCAGGAGTCAGTTGCTGGCTAGCAGCGATTGGCAATTGATGGTGCATGCCATCGGAGACGCTGCTTGTGAGTACGTTCTGCGCAGTTGGCAGCGGCTCGCACCACTGCTAAAAGCCAGGCACAGGTGGCGTGTGGAGCATTTGCAGATGCTCACAGAGGAGGCCTGGCAGCTTTTGACGCAGTTGCCGATCATTCCTTCTGTGCAGCCTGGCCATGCGACTTCGGACCAGCATTGGGTCGCGGAACGAATCGGCCCGCTTCGGTTGGCAAGCGCCTATCCGCTGGCAGAATTTGCGCGCCGACAATGTCCTTTGCCTTTGGGGACGGATGTGCCGGTGGTGCACCCAAATCCGCTTCATACCCTCTTTGCGGCTATCACCCGGGCCGACGCCAGTGCTCCCGACGGACCGACGATCCACTGGGATCAACGACTTTCGCCATCGCAAGCCCTACTGGGAATCACCTATTGGCCTGCCTATGCTGTGAAAGCAGAGGGATGGCTTGGCGGATTTTCTCCGGGCCAAGCTGCGGATTGGGTGGCTTTTGACCGCGATCTACTTTCGATCTCTCCAGTGGATCTCCTTCAAGCCGAGGCATGGATGACTGCCGTGGGAGGAGAGATTGTATTTGGGGCAGAAAATGGGTAAATTCTGCTGGAAATCGTGTTGAATGATGTTCCTAAGGGAGGATCAAACTAACATTACCCCCTCAACTAGTCCCCGGACTTGACCTTCGAGGAGCACAGCCAACCGTTGGCCTTTACAGTCTCCCTTTCACTTTGGGCTGGCGTCCGTCGCGAATTGTTCTTTTGGATTCGCCTGTATTTTTTCAAAACGGGTGTATCTTTCCCTGCAAGAATCCAGAGAAATCGCCAAACGCTTGAACTATGGCGCAGCGTTTGTTTATCTGGATTGTGGCTAATCCCTGGCGTAATTATGATCAAGCAGAGTCAACAGCAGAAATTGCTGCAAAAAATATCCCCTCAACAGATCCAATTCATTAAACTGTTGCAGGTTCCCACCTCCGTCCTTGAGCAGCGAATCAAAGAGGAGATGGAGACCAACCATGCTTTGGAAGACTTGAGAATGCTCAACGGCAAGGATTCCGATGGTGAAAGAGAGTATGAGGATGAAACGGATCGCACCAGCAGCGAGCCTGCCAAAGAGTCGTATGAAGAGACCAAGGAGCTGGACATTGACCGAATTTACGAAAAAGACGAGCACGACATCCGTACTCACATCGCCTCAGGCGGCGACAATGATGAAGAAGAATATGTGAGTCCCATTGTCCAGATGAAGTCACTCTATGACCAGCTGGAAGAGCAGGTGTCACTTATCAACCTAAGCGACCAAGAAAAAACAATTGCCGACCAGATCATCGGAAACATTGATGAAGACGGATATCTTCGAGGGCGTGGGACCATGGACCCTGTCAAAGCTATTGCAAACTATATGCTCTTTCGCGAGAAGGTTACGACGACGGCGGAGGAGGTAGAAGGGGTCTTAAAAAAAATTCAGCGATTTGACCCGCCAGGTGTGGGTGCCCGCAACTTACAAGAGTGCCTCCTGCTTCAGCTGTACCGGAAAGAGCGGACCCAATATGTCGAACTGGCGATCAAGCTGATCGACAAGTGTTTCGATGAATTTACCAAAAAGCACTTTTCGAAGCTGCGCACCAAGCTCGGTGTCAGTGAAGAAGCCCTCAAAGAGGCTTACCAAATCATTTTGCGCCTCAATCCCAAGCCAGGAGACTCTCAGACGGTCATCAAACATGAATACATCATCCCGGATTTTATCCTTTCCACGGAAAACAACCTTATCAGTATTCGACTCAACAGCCGCAATGCGCCCGATCTCCGGGTATCGCGCTACTACTTGAAGCTGTATGAGACTCACAGGCGAGTGGAAAAAAAGGCGAAGCTGGTCGCAGCAAACAAAAGCCTTCCACCTGAGAAAGTAGCTGCTTCCAAAGACGTGCTCGATTTTGTCAAGCAGAAAATCGAAGCCGCCCAATGGTTTATTGATGCCATTCAGCAACGTCAATACACCTTGCTGAACACCATGCAGGCCATTGCTGACAAGCAAGAAGCATTCTTCCTTTCGGGAGGAGATGAAAAAATGCTGCGCCCCATGATCTTGAAAGACATCGCTGATGAGATCAAAATGGATATCTCTACGGTGAGCCGAGTGGCGAATAGCAAATATGTACAGACTGACTTTGGGATTTTTCCACTCAAATTTTTCTTCACAGAAGGTATCGAGACAGAAGATGGATTTGTGTCGAATCGCGAGGTGAAGAAGGTGCTCGAAGAAATAATTGCTAAGGAAAGTAAACGCAAACCTCACTCCGATGAGGCGATTGCCAAGATGCTGAAGGAGCATGGATACAACATCGCCCGTCGAACGGTAGCCAAATATCGCGAACAACTCGGGGTGCCTGTGGCTCGATTGCGTAAGGAGGTGTAGGCTTCAGCACCCATCCTCCTCAGATCATTTGCTTTGATCAGCCCCATGTGGCATCCCTTAAATGAAAAGAGCTGCACTCTCGCGGGTGCAGCTCTTTTCATTTTGTTACAACTCCCAGATCAACGTAGGAGGGTGATCGTGCGGCTTTCTTCTAATTCTAAGCCGTCGAAATCTCTGGCTTTCACCTTGTACACGTACACGCCTTCCTGTAGTAAGGAGCCATCTGGAGCGGTTCCATTCCACCTGAAGTCCGGGCTATCCGATTCGAAGACCAGTTGCCCCCAACGATTGAAGATTTGAATATTGAAGGTCGTCACCTGCTGGTAGCCGATATAGTACTCGTCGTTCTCTCCGTCACCATTCGGCGTAAACGCAGAAGGCATAGAGAGGAACACGTGCTTTTTGATCTCGATGATGCGGGAAGCGGTCATCTCACATCCGTTCACGTCAACGGTTCTTACTTTCACCTCGAAGATGCCGGGGAACTGATACTCATGGGAAGGATCTGCCACGGTAGAAGTTGTTCCGTCCCCGAAGTCCCATCTCCAATCTACGATTCCGATGGTGGAGTTGGTACTAAAGTTTGCGACTGCGAGTGGCATCTCCAGCACATCTGCATTGCTACTGATCGAGAGCTGCTCATCGGGATACACAAAAGCGGTGACCGGAATGCGGGGGCTGATACAACCCTCTGGAGATTGTGGCTCCGCATAGTAAGTGATCGGGAACACTGCTGGCGGCGTCACATAGGAAAATCCTCGGTGAAAGGACGAAGGGTCTTGGTCTGAATAATACCAATTGATCGTATTGTTTGCGGAAGAAGTCACACGAACGACCGCAGCTGTGCCGAAGCAGGCAGTGTCATCCGTGGTGGTGAAGATGCGTGGAAGTTCGTGTACCGTGACTTCTTTGGTCCTTGAAGAGACACAACCCGAATCACTCGTCACGGTAAACGTCACGGGATAGACCCCTGCATTGGCAAAGACATATCTGGGCTCTTCTTCAATCGAAGTTCCAAAGGCATCGCCAAAGTCCCACACAAAGCCTGTCTGATCGCCTGTTGCGAGCGTCGTGACGTTCGTGAACTCCATCGTGTCCAGCAAGCAGATTGCTCTGGTAGTGAAGTTCGCACGTGGCACCGGAAGAATATTGACCGCTTTGGTCACGGTGTCCACACAGCCTGCGGAAGTACGTACAGCGAGAGTCACGTCGTAAATTCCAGATCCGTTGTTTGAAATGTAGGTGTAAAATCCCGTAGGACTGTTCGAGGTTACCCCATTTCCAAAGTCCCAATACGTGTACTCAATTGGAGTCAGTGGGTCGGTAGTCGTGGTGGGTGTGAAGGCTGTGCGCTCATTTTCACAGCGAAGGTCCACGACAAAATCCGCCTGTGGATCAGGATACACCTGGACTGGCTTTTGAATGGCATCTGTACAGCCCTTGTCAGTGGTCACTTCGAGCGTCACGAGATATACCCCTGCTTCGCTGTACACGTGGCTTGGGCGCTGCCGGGTGTCGGTGTTAAACGGACTGAAGGGATTGCCAAAGTTCCAATCGTGGGCCACAATCAGGTCGAAGACGCCCGGAACCGTGGAGGACGTAGATGCCAACACCACGCTGTCTTTACAAGCACTGATGATATCGAAATCTGCAATCGGGTTGGGATTCACAAAGACCGTCTTTACCAAAGAGTCAACACATCCAAAGTTGGAGACGATCTCCAGCTTCACGTTATAGAAGCCATAATTGGGGAAAATGTAGGAAGTACTGGGACCTGTGGCCGAGCCTCCAACCTCGTCACGGAAGGTCCAGCTGTGGTCTGCAATGGTTCCTCCGATGAATATAGTACTCGCATCTGTAAATGTGCTGGCCGCACCTTCGCAGGGATTGGTGAAGTTGAAGTCTGCATCTGGGACTGGTCGGATCTGGACGCTCTGTGCCACTGTATCTTTACAACCTTTGTCACTGGTCACGACCAGCTCCACATTGTAATTGATGGGTGCCCCGAAGTTATAGGTAGGATTGGCTTGAATGGAATTGCCCCCGTCACCGAAGTCCCATACATACTGCACGAGGGAGCCATTGGCCAGGGTGGATTGATTCTGGAAAGCGACCGGCGCGCCTTCACACACAGGCGGTGCGAAGAAATTCGCCACAGGCTTTTCGTTGAGCTGAATCGTGGCAAACGTCGTGTCTCCCGCACAACCATTCGCATCAAAGCCGATCACAAAGACTGGGGTCGTTTGATTGACATTCGGAATCGATACCGTCGGCCCGGTGAAGGTTCCCGGTCCCCCCGGTACCCCCCACTGGTAAGTGGTGGCACCAGCCCCTGTAAGCGTAGTCATATCGCCCGGACAGAGGGTGAGGTCGCCAGCGATCTGAGCTTGTGGCCCCTCTACCACGTTGACCGTCACGAACTTTGGATCACTCGCACAGCCACCGTTAAAGGTCACTACCGAGTAAGTCGTCGTTTGGGTAGGCGACACGCTGATAGAATTTGTAGTCCCTCCCGTGCTCCACAAGTAAGTGTTGCCACCAGTAATGTTTCCAGTGGCTGTGATGTTGACTTGATCCCCACGGCAAATCGTGGGATTCGTCGGGATCACATTAGTCTGTAGGGTCGGGTTGATGTTGACGGTAACATAATCAAAGGTCGTGCAAATCCCGTCGGTGACTTCCACGATGTAATCGATCGTACTCTGGACAAAGCCCGTGTTAGGGAAGTTAAAGATCGGCTGCGCCTTGGTAGAATCGTCCAGTGCGAGGGAAGGAGTCCATTTATAGGTTTGCCCGGCAATCGCTGGCGTCCCTAAAGGAGACACAAAGTTCGAGCAGAGGGTAAGATCCGATCCTGCATTAGCGGTGACTCCCGTAGAGAGCGTCGCGATGCCTGGAATATCGGTTTTGCATCCAAAAGTATCCTCTAGTGCCAAGGTATAAAAGTAGGATCCTGGAGCTGGATACAAATGGCTGAACGTGGAGTCCTGATTGAAAGGGTTGAGGTTCATATTTCCATTCCCGTTCCAATTAAATACCGTAAAGGATTTATTGTAAGGACTGGGGATGGTAGAATAAGGAAGGGATGTGAACTCCATTTCATTACATCCTACGGGATCCGCGATGGCAAGAGAAGCGGAAAGCACATCTTCCACATAGATGATGACAGTGAACTGATTGAACCCAGGAACCGGGCAGGCGTCATCCTTCAGAGATACGACGAAGAAATTTGCCCCTACATCTAGCGCACTGGGTGTCCAGCAAAACTTGGCAACTGGCTCTTTCCCAACAATTGAGTTCGTGATCGTGGGATTGTTCGTACTAGCGAAACTGGCCCCACCGATGGATTGGTTCCAACTGAGGGTATAATTATAGGAAGTGTCTTGAGAAAGGGTTGGAATTTCGAAGCAAAGCTCCGTGCCCGGGCAAGTTCGCACCTCGTTGAACGACAGCGGGAATGCTGGCACCGCGTCGGGACCTATCGTCACATTCTGAATCCCGCCCGTCTCTGGGTTTGGAGAGGCGCATCCTGGGATGGCCGTAATTTGCATATCTCGAGTAATCTGGCCGATCTGAACTCCGTTTCGCCACTCGATCACTTTGATACACATGACCCCAATAACTTCGTTTCCATTGGGATTCGGTGCGAACGTGATATCTCCTGTCACAGCATTCATTGTCACGTTCCAGGTCGGTCCTAGCGGCTGCTGTGGACTAAAACCTGCATTGTACCCTACTGGTATACCCGCTCCCTGGTAGCAAGGACCTAGCTCGTAAGACAAAGAGTCGCCGTCTGGATCAAAGGCTCCTTGGTTGAAGGTAAAGGGTTGCGCAGCACAGAAGTAGGCGATAGGTGGAATAGGATTTCCCTGAACATCCTCAAAGCGAGGAGAGCTGTTACAAGGCGTGATGGTCAAGTCAATGAAAGTAGAATCTGAGTAGATCAGGTCATCAGCTGCACCCGAATCAATGATGGAATTCCTACAACAGTTGCTCCAAGTAATCTTGTATCTCGGACAAGTAAGTCCGCAAAAGTTGTAGTCCCGATAATACACCAGCTCGCCGACACCGTTGATGGGGGGGTTGGGGTTGGTGCCATCACAAGCTGTCGCGGAGAGCTGACCCGGGCCTGGATTTTTCGCCTGAGGGCACAGCGGAGTCACTTCCTGCCAGCTCTCGAAGGTCCAATTGGAAATTGGAGTAGGTTGTGTACAGATTGTCCCCGGAGGACCGCCCACTCCAGTAAAATTTACTGCACCTAGTCCTGCGAAAAACTGATTGGGAATATTGAATGCGGTGATAGGAATATATGTTCCTGTGGCGGCACCATCACAGTCATAGTAGGAACGATGGTAGATGCGGTAGGAACAGGGACCGATACATTGATAAAAGATATCAATCCCCATGTTGTGTGTAGCCTGAACTTGATCCAAGCCTGTGATGCCCACTAAGAGCACTAGTAATAAACGGTAAAGCATTCGTTTCATAATCCAAAGACGTTAAAGCATTCGTGGGTAAAATGGACGTCGTATTCAGGGCAGGTCATCGGCTGCAAATGTGAAGTAAGGAACTTGCAAAGATTTTCGTTGGCAACAGCTACCCAAGGGGGCAGGTGTCTCTTCCGAGACAGCACACCTGTTTCCAGATCGAAAGTCTTAGGCCTTTTTTCATAAGCACCGAAGCTAATAAAAAAAATCGAATCTTGACAATTCCCGACTTGCACAATGTCGTGTCAAGCATGGATTTAGGGTCCATCTGCCCCCTCAGCGGAGCGAATGGGAAGGGCATATAAGGGAATTTCTACTCATATTTTTGAAGAAGTATCCAAGGCTATCCAACGCATTTGACTTCATATAAAGCGAAATGCACTGCTTTGCAAAGGTAAGATTCGAGAAAAATAAATGGCCTGATATGCGAATAATTTGGCATTGCATTTATTTCTGAACTTCCACGCAACCTCAAGACCAACGCCCGTGAGGGGTCGTAAATTCCCGATTTGCGAGAACGATTCATCGAACGTTCATTATCCAGGCATTTCGATGAGGTCTTGGTTGGTAGATCCGTTTTGGGGTCAGCTTGTGCATCATGGATAATGTTCTTAATTATTCTTATTGAAAGGTCACGTTTCGTTGTTGAAGGCGCTGCTGTAAGATTTTTATTGCCAATGATTTTTTTTACTTTTGAGAGCCTCAGTCGGACAATTTTCCTTGTTCATGGAAAAAATCTACACGAAAGATGAAATTTAGAATGGTTTACTACAAGCTTCTGCTCTTCGCGATCGGAATGCTTGGCCTCCTCCCCGTGCATGGTACGCACTACATGGGAGTGGATATTACCTATGAGTGCTTGGGAACTTGCACTTATCGGATCTATGTCACCAGATATTGGGACTGCGCCGGCGCGTTGACACAATCCTATGTGCCGATCAACCTTAATTCGCCTCCGCCAGCACCGCTCGCTTCCGAGTTTACAATAACGGGAGTGCCACCTATACCGGGCGTAAATTGTACCAACCCTACACCGATTGGCGGCTGGATATTTGATCCCAACTCATTCTCAGATGTGACACCCGTTTGTCCCACTGTGATCACCAGCTGTAATGGTCTTCAGAATGGCCAGGTCAATGGTGTGATTGGTTTTACTTATTACCGGGACTACGATTTTTGTAATGCAACCTGCGATCTCTATACACTCCGATTCAGTGGTTGCTGCCGAAATAATGTGATCACTTCCCTGACAAATCCTGGCGCCAACAACCTGTTCGTCGGGTCTGTACAGATTAACACGGCAACGACACCTTGCAACAATTCTCCCGTGTTCAATAACCCTCCGATCCCATACATCTGTGCTGGGCAGTCTTATACTTTCAACCAAGGGGCTTTCGACCCGGATGGGGATTCTTTGGTCTTCTCTCTAGGACCCTGTTTCACCAATGCCACAGCCCAGGTCAGCTACCAGACGGCATTAGGGTTTGGACCCAATACACCGCTCGGCCCTACTTGGAGCATCAGCGTCAATTCCCTCACGGGCGACATCTCGATTGCGCCCAACCCCACAGGGTCAATCCAAGTGGGAGTGCTCTGTCTGGTGGTAGAGGAATACCGAAACGGGGTGAAAATCGGGCAAGTGGTCCGAGATATTCAAATCACCGTCGTGGATTGTGCCGCTCTGGGGCAGGTCAATCTGCCGCCTACGATTCCTCAACTGACCAATCTTTCCCCAGGTCTCACCGCCAATGGCTTGGTCGTTGACGCTTGCGCCTGCGACTTGGTGCAATTCGATCTGCCGGGTGTGGACCCGGACTCGAACCAGACCTACACCATGTTTTGGAGTTCGATCTTGAACGGCGCCTCTTTCCGCGATGC
>DAITMB010000037.1:38403-40461 GCA_036835375.1 Bacteroidota bacterium | reverse complement strand
TCTCAATCATTCTTCAAGACCAGGTATTCGTGTGCTTGTAGCAGCAGACTTTCTGTCAACGTCAGGGCTTGATCCGTGAAGGCGTCTTTCCAAGCACCTTGCAACTCTACATCGACAACCAAATTCTTGGCAGATGATCGTGTATTCACGACCACAAGTACGTGGCTATTTCCTATGGCTTTTTCAAACACGATCACATCTGCATCGTCGAAATAGTTCAATGATCCATTTCTAGCAACTTCACTGTTCTGGTAGAAGCGAAACAATCGGGTGTAGTCGGCAAGCAAATCAGGATTCGCCAACCAATCTATGGCCTGCCCAGTGGTGTAAATGGATGATTCGCTCACACCGACTTCCTGTCCGGCGTACATCAAGGGTACACCGTTCGTGAAGATCGTGGCCACTGAAGCTGCCAATGCGGCCCGGTTGCTTCCAAATACCCCTACAGGCGTGCGTTCGTTTGACAAATCGTGGTTCGTGGTAAACCTCAATTTTCTCTTTCCAGCCGGCACTACTTCGTATTCGCTGATGTTGGTTTGGTAGAGCTTAGTGGGCTCGCCGTTCGAGACAAAGACGTTTCTCGTAGCATTGTAGTAGTCCCAGGCAAAATTCATCTGAAAACCTGCCGCAAAATGGTCATTCCGGGTTCCTTCGGCCAGCCAGATGATGTCTCGTTCTGCGCTTTGTTGAAGTGCGGTGATGGCTTCTTGCCAAAAATCAAAGGGGACGAGATCCGCCGCATCGCATCGAAATCCGTCAATGTCTGCTTCAGTGATCCAGTACTCCATCGCTGCGATCATCTCCAGTCGCATGTCTGAATTGTCAAAATTTAACTCTGCGACATCCGTCCAATTGGTGCCGGGCGGGTGAACGATGTTTCCTGATCCGTCTTGCGTGAACCAGTCGGGATGCTGGGCAATCCAGGAATGGTCCCAGGCGGTGTGATTGGCCACCCAATCCAGAATGACCGCTATTTTTCGTTTGTGCGCTTCGTTGACCAATTTTTTCAATTCCGCCATTCCACCCAATTGCGGATTCACAGCCACATAATCTTTGACGCAATACGGAGATCCAAATGATTTGACGGTGCCGATCGGGTGAATGGGCATCAGCCAAATGGTGTTGATTCCCAGCGCTTGAATATGGTCTAATCGATCTACAATGCCGTTCAAATCGCCCCCCGCACTAAAAGACCCGATATTGATCTCATACATGACAAGGTCTTTGGTGTCAGGTACGGTAAACTCCATGGGGGCCGGCGGCTCAGGAGCTTCGCTTTTATCGCAACTTTGGAGCAGCAGAGCCGCCAATAGCCATGTGAGAAGTGTTTTGTTCATTGTAATTGGTAGTTGCTTCAGAAATCAGCTGCAAAATAAGGTACTACTTTTTTATAGATTACATGTAGGCTAATTGACGCCAGAATCTTTACGCATCTTGTGTCGTTTCTAATGTATTTTGACTAGCCAGTTTTGTACTTCAAATTCATATATGTTGTTTTTGGAAGCGTCGATTCTGATGTTTTGCCATTTGCAATGGTATCTTTGACAGACAAATGCACCAAGTAAAAACTTTCTCTGTGTTGAGAGTTAGTAATTACTTAGGCTGTTACAGAAATTGACCATTAATCAACTTATTATGAGCCGAAGAGTTAATTCACTTTCCGAATAATATAGCAAATTATTCATTATGAGGCACATGCTATTTAATGCGGATTGGGAGATAAAATTTCAATTTTCATCCATGATAATCAATAATAACAGCATCTAAGTAGTTACGACCGCTTTATACTCCTCGCTCTATCTTCTGTATTCAGGCTTGGTGTATGTACACTTTGGGTATTTCCTGTCGCAAGCGGTGCTTATAGCTCATCATGAGTTGTTTGATTGATCTCATCAGGGTACTGCGGGGGACACATACCACCTCGCCCGCCTGATCATTGATTAGCGTCGTGCTAGGCGTCTTCCGGAAGCCTGCTTCATGAAGCTCCAGTTCTTGTTGAATGTGCAGAATACCTGAATTGAGCATTAACTTTTTTACGTGCAGCCTCTCAAACCCTAT
>DAITMB010000037.1:33001-38303 GCA_036835375.1 Bacteroidota bacterium | reverse complement strand
ATTCACCAATTCGGGAAAAATCTCCGCTTTGTACAGATCATCTTGAGTAGTGATGAAGTTTTCTATTGCAGAGCTGTCTTTGGCCTCCTGCAGAATGAGGGAATTGACCAAGATTGTCTCGTTAGGGATGGTTGCAGCTACCCCTTTCAACTCAGCTAGATAGCGATGCGCTTCGGCAGTTTTGCGTAGCACCGCTTTTGTTTCGATTTCAGCCGTTGGTGGAAGCGGTTGTACTTGGTAGCCTGCCATACTCTGAAATTGGATATGATATATAGCGTGGGGTGGAGAGCCCCAGTCTGTACCCTGTTCTATCCATTCAACCTTCCTCCCATTAGAGGCTATGCCAGTCGATCAAGTTTCGGCGAATGGACGACAAAAAGAAAGCTTGATTTCACATCATAGCCCAACACCTATGTTGCAACTCCTCAACCCTATGTTGCAAAATGGCCTATCTGGCTGATACCCAAATAGGTAAAGCAAACCCC
Organism: Bacteroidota bacterium; assembly: GCA_036835375.1. GTDB lineage: Bacteria > Bacteroidota > Bacteroidia > J057 > J057 > JANQTF01. Next base: position 37,818 of record DAITMB010000037.1, on the reverse strand, counting down.
CTTAGCACAAGTCAAGGGGGTTTTAGAATTTTTTAACCAAAATTGTAAAGTAAAAAGGCACCAATTCCCTGATAAAAACGGAGACAAATAGCTGACGTTTACCAAAAAAATTTGGCGCAACGGAAAGTCTTGTTTTGTGAACAAACTACCGCTGTAGAACGAACATCCGCGTCGAGATCTTGTCGCCATGCGCCAAGATCAGGAAGTAGGGTCCTTGCGGCAAATGCGACAGGTCGATGGTCAGGTCGAGCTGGCCAGCGATCTGTTGTTCGGCTCCCAACTGCCACACAGTCTGTCCCTGAATATTGACCACGGTCACCCGGGCTGATTGCGGGTCAACAAGGCGGGCTTGTAAGCGCACCCGCCCGGCGGAGGGATTGGGATACAGGCTAAATAAATCCAGCGCCGGGTCATCGGTTGATACGACTGCATCGCGGCCGAAGATCACATACGCCCGCCCATGACTAGCTCCCCCGCTGGGGGCGCCGATGAGGAAATCGTCGTAGCCATCGCCGTTGATGTCGCCGATGCCACAGGAGGCTGTCCCTGTCTGGTCAAATGGGGCCTCGCCTTCGATCGCAAAGCCATCGAGACCACCGAGCGTCGCGAGATCGAAGACCGCCGGAAAGCCGGCGGAGCGACCCAGCACCACGTAGCCGCCACCAGAGGGGTTGCTGCCCCCGAAGGAGAGATAGGGGGAGCCGATCACGAAGTCCGAGATGCCGTCGCCATTGAGGTCGCCGATGCCGTTCACTGATGCACCCATCAGCGCGCCGCCTTGGGGGCTTGGCATGGCAAATCCATTAATGCCGTCAAGATTGAAGAGTTCCCAGGAAGCAGGAAAGGGCGTGTCGCGGGCATAGACCACATGTGCCATACCGTCGGACACATTGCCGCCGATGGTGCCGCGTGGCGTGCCCATGAGCAGGGCGGGGCGACCGTCTTGGTTCACATCGCCGGCCCGGCCCAACTGCTCGCCGATGAAGTCGTTCGGGCCATTGCCCTCCATCACGAAACCGTTGCTGCCATTGAGACCAGCCAAGTCGAATGAGGCAGGAAAATCTGTGTCGCGGCCAAAGACCACATAGACCTTGCCGGCATTTACCCGGCCACCGGGCTGCGCGCGGGGGGCACCGATGGCAAAATCGTCCATGCCGTCGCCATTGAGGTCCCCGGTGCCACTCACAGCTAAGCCGGTATAATCGCCCGCGCTCAAACCAGGAATAACAAATCCGTTTTGACCATTGAGGGCCGCGAGGTCCACCGTCGCCCCAAAGCCCGTGTCCCTGCCCATGACCACATAGACGATCCCGGCATTGGTTAGCCCGCCGGGACTATCGGAGAAGGAACTGACGAGCAAGTCGTCGATGCCGTCGTGGTTTACGTCGCCTGCCCAAGCTACATCCGACCCAATTTGGTCTCCTACTCCAGGTCCATACATGGTAAAGCCCGTCGTGCCATTGAGTGTGCCGAGGTCCAGAGTTGCATCAAAGCCGGTGTCACGACCAAACACCACATAGGCTGCCCCTGTCCCTTGCAATCCACCGGAGCTGGCCGAAGAGGCCCCAATAATCAAGTCATCAATGCCGTCGCCGTTGACATCGCCGGCATAGCTTACCGCGCCCCCCGTCTCGGCAAATGCGCCGACCCCCAGCAATTTGAATCCGTCGCTGCCGTCAAGGGCAGAGACATCTAGATTGGCTGGAAAGCCTGTACTACGACCGAATACCACGAAGCAGGCGCCCACGCGGTTGTCGCCGTCGCGGGACATGGTAGGGGCCCCCACGATAAAGTCCGCGAGGCCATCGCCGTTGAGGTCGCCGATGCCACTCGCAGCGCGCCCAAAATCACCACTTGGCTCTATGCCGTTTATTCGGAAGCCAGTAGTCCCGTCCAGGGAGCTGAGTTTAAACGTTGAGGGAAAGGGGTTGACCTGGGCCTGCAAGCCCAGCCCACCGCAGAGAAGAAGGAAGAGGAAGGCATAAGGAGGGTGACGCCAGATGCATGCCAGGCCCGAGGGGATGGTCATGCCGAAAAAATGAATAAATCGAAACATAAGCGAGTAGGGTAAAGGGTAGAAAGAATGAGAAGATGAAAAATGAGGAAAACGTTAAATTGAATCTGTAATATATTCAATATTTATAAAAAGTAAAAAGGCTTAGTCGGGTTTCGCGCAGTGGGCAGCCTTTCACTTCGGGCCGAAGCGGTCATGATGATACCCCTACGGCCCATTACCCTCAATCTATTTCATGTCTGGATCTTAAACACTCATAATAAAAAATACAAATAGAAAGATCGTTGATATTCTCCTTTGGGTTTTCTTTGTAATATTTTTTGATCACCATGGGGGAATTTGTTTGTCTATTCAACTTTTGAAAATTTTATTTCGATAATAACCTTTATTTTTTCGTTGCTTATTTTGAGATTCTTAGTGAAAAGTAAGACCCGATCCGTTCGACAAAGTGTTTCCGGTGACAGTCTTGAATCTTGAGCTGAAGCAACGCTGAAAACTCGCTTTTCGTGAGCTCCGAGAACCCACCGTCTCAAGTAACGAGTTGGCATGACGCCATGGAAAGATGCTGTGCGGTCGGCTCGGATGGAACGAAAATGCTGCTGAAGACAAATCGGAATCGTGACAGGAATCATATTAAAACTTCGCGCCTAAATGGAAAGTTTTGAAGCCCGACTAACTGGTGGACACCCCAATTCATTGGGAAACACCGTAGAGATTGTGGAAGAAGTACTGGCGAACAATGAACGCTTCAGCGAGCTTTTCCACTGCTATTTTAGCCAAGACGAAATTGTTCGATTGCGAACCTCAAACGCAATGAAACGCATTTGCAAGGCAAATAAAGCCCTCCTCCTTCCCTACATCAATCGATTGCTGACCGAGATCGCCGAAATTGATCAAGCTTCGACCCAATGGACTTTGTCACAGTTGTTTGCCATGCTGGAACAAGACATGACCGAGCAGCAAAAGGAGCGTGCAAAAGAGAGGATGAAACACAATCTTGCCACCCATCAAGATTGGATTGTACTCACTCAAACGATGGACACATTGACCACTTGGTCGAAAAAGGATGCTGAATTGAGAGAATGGATGATGCCAAATTTGGAACGACTGACTATGGATGAAAGAAAATCTGTGGCAGGTCGGGCCAAGAAAATGATCGAGAAACTTCGTGCGCTGTCCGAAAAGCCGGGAAGCACACCTAAGCGCAAGAAAAACGCATAGCGACGCAACGCTTTTTCGCCACAGATCGCTCCGATTGAACTCCCATGGATGCTTTGAACAACTTATCCTACGACATCATTGGTTGCGCCTTTCGTGTGCACGCTGCCCTGGGACCTGGTCTGCTGGAATCGTCCTACAAGATATGTCTGGAGCACGAATTGCTCAAATCCGGGCTATCTACGGCGCTTCAGAAATTACTTCCTGTCGTCTATGACGGGATAAAATTGGACGCGGGCTACCGGATAGATTTGTTGGTGAATGAGTAGATTATCTTGGAAGTTAAGTCGGTACAAGAAGTTGCTCCCATTCATCAGGCTCAGCTGATGGCCTACTTGAAGTTGTCTGGCCTGAAACTGGGATTGCTCTTGAATTTCAATGTCGTGGACATGAAGAAGGGGATCAAGAGGATTGTTATGTGAGCGCGATGGGCACCACGGCTTTTTTTCACCACAAATGCGCTCAGATGGAACCTAGATTAAGAGAGATTAATGATTCACAGATCGGACGCGAATGAGAGGTAGATCAAGTTCCATGAAGTATTCTTAAAAATTCTGTGCTAAATCTGTGAAAATCTGTGTCTTATCTGTAGTAAGCCCGACCTAATACCGTGCTACACCCAGCCCAACAACATCGCCTACGAAAAAAATCGTAGATATTTTTGCAATTACGAATTCATTCGTATATGTTTGTCTCAGGTTCTACGAAGCGATTCGTAAAAAGACACCAGAATGCCTGCCTGATAAATGTTTCACAAAATTGAACGTGGACAGAACATGAGTTACTCAGTGTTGTGATACCACTTCGTAGTAAACACCCACTCTGTCCCTTCATCGCACCCACGCCATTTGACCACCCACCAACATCCCTCTCTCATGACTCCATCGCCTACCAACGCAGAACTGGACATCCTTCGAATCGTCTGGTCGCTTCAAGAGGCCACGGTCCGAGAAGTCAATGAGGCCTTGAATGCCGAGTCGAACAAGGAAGTGGGCTACACCACGACCCTCAAATTCATGCAGATCATGCATGAGAAAGGCCTCCTTTCGCGCCGCAAGGAGGGCAAAACCCACATTTATTTGCCCGCCATCGACCAGAAAGAAACCCAAAACAGCCTATTGGATCGCCTCATAGATAGCGCCTTTCAAGGCTCGGCCATGCGCCTTGTCATGCAAGCGCTCGGCCACCGCCAAACCTCTCAAGAGGAGCTGGATGCCATCCGTCAGTTGCTCGACGATATTGAGAAGGGAAATGTCGCCGATTCAAGCGAATAATCTCCCTCGACCGAACGAGCAGCTTTAGACCAATCATTCGAGGGGCCGATCGGGAGAAAAAACCACGCCTTTGTTCTTTGGAAACCTGGTTACAAAGAACGCTAAACACTCACTTTATCCTGATTGTAAAAAAACGACCGAGCAATTTATAGATAGGGCCTCATCCTCTTGTCTCGCCTCTGACTTCTCGCCTCTGACCTCTCGCCTCTGACCTCTCGCCTCTGACCTCTCGCCTCTGACTTCTCGCCTCTGACTTCTCGCCTCTGACCTCTCGCCTCTCAAACTCTCACCTCTCAAACTCTCACCTCTCA
>DAITMB010000037.1:7653-32901 GCA_036835375.1 Bacteroidota bacterium | reverse complement strand
CCTCTCAAACTCTCACCTCTCAAACTCTCACCTCTCATTGCCATGACACCATCCTTCATCGATCAAGCACTCACCGCCATGGGCTGGGTAGTCCTCCACTCCCTGTGGCAGGGAACCATGCTAGCGGCTTTGCTCGCCTTATTTCTGCGCTTTGGCTGGCGCCTGAGTCCAGAGCATCGCTACGCGGCTGCCGCCGGAAGCATGATGGCATGGCTCCTCATGGCGATAGCTACCCTGTGCTGGGTGTGGCCGGAAGAGGCCAGCGGCCTGATAATGATAGAGCCTGAAGCTTCGAGGAATTTGGATCCAATTTCATCATGGCCCCTTTCCACCGCCACAGTGAGTTGGTGGCAGCGACCTTTGAGGCTGTTGGAATCTCACACACTCTGGATCGGAATTGCTTGGAGCATAGGTTGCTTTTTGGTTGCCACAAGATGGATGGGGGGGCAATGGTACATCCAAAGGATTCGTGGGCGCTACGCGTCACCCGCTCCCGAAGCTTGGGTCCAGAAGATGCAGGATCTTGCTGAGGCGATGAATTTAAGGCGCCACGTCCGCTTACTGGAGTGCAGCAAAGTCTATGCACCAATGGTTGTGGGAAGTTTAAAACCAGCCATTCTGCTTCCACTGGGACTACTCACCAGCATAGATCCCCGACAAATTGAAGCCATCCTGGCCCACGAGCTCGCCCACCTGCGGCGCTGGGATGACGTGCTCCATGTGTTTCTCTCCTTCATGGAATCCTTGTGGTTTTTTCATCCGGCTTTTTGGTGGATTGCCGGATACATGAAGCAGGAACGCGAACTCGCCTGCGATGACATGGCCGTGCGCACTTGTGGCGACCCCATGATGTATGCCAGGACGCTGGTTCATCTCGAGGGCCGCAGGGGACCAATTCCCGCTGCCGCCCTGGCGATGGTAGAACAAGAAGGACCTTTATTTCAACGAATCAAACGACTCATGATGCCTCATTCCAATGTTCCCTTTACCTGGCCAAGATTCCTCCCAGCAGGCATGGCCATCGCGGCTTTATTGATCATCGGCTGGGTATCTCCTTCCGAGATTCCTGCCAAAAAACTGGCCGAAGATGCCACACTTTCCTCCTCATACCCCATCACCCTTCCCTCAGCGCTGGGCAGCAATGGAAGCTCCTTTTTCCCCTCTGCCGTGCAGCAGTCAAGCTCCATGTCTGACAGCCCGCTCATCAATCACGAAAGCGGATATTCTGAAGAAAAATTGCCTTCCTCTGACACTCGCTCTTTTTCCGAGCGAATGATCCAGCGACTCACCACAATGACATGGGAATCTTTATTCGCTTCTCCAGATAGTCCGCGCGTTCCTGCACCAGCACCACCCGCGCCTCCGGAATCACCCGCTCCGAGGATACCAGGCGTTGCTCCCACTCCGCCGACTCCCCCAATCATGAATCATTCCGCACCACCTGCCCCTCCAGCACCGACAGCGCCCGTTTATCCTGAAGTCTGGAGCGAAGAGACCGCCGCACAATTTGAAGTGGAAATGGAGAACTTTGAGCGCGAAATGGAAGCTTGGAGCGGAGAAATGGAAACTTGGGGCCAAGAAATGGAGGCTTGGGGCGCAGAGATGGAGGCTTGGGGAGAATCCTTTGCAGAGGAATTCGCCGAAGGCTTTCAACCTGACCAGAGCGAGCTGAATCGCGGACTGCGCCAAGCAGAAGAGATGCAACAACGCACGGTGGAGATGCAACAGAGACTCGAAGAAATGCAGGTTCGCACACAAGAACAGGCACGCAGGGCGCAGGAAACCCAGGTTCATGGTCAGCGCCTACAAGGAACTGCCAACGATGTACACATGAGCTTGAGATGGCACACTGGACCTGACGTAGCATCAACCAATCGAACTCGCCAAAATGCCTTGAAAAGGTCGCTTAAGAACGAGTTGGTACAAGACGGATTCATGAAAGCCAGCGATTCTCGAATCAAAATCAAAACCAACGACAATGACCTCAAGATCAACGGTCGCAACATCGACGGCTACAACTACCAGAAGTACCTGGGAATCCTTAGTCAAATAGGCGTGAGGCTCTGTGAAGGCTGCTCCAACACGGTAACCCTGCAGGTGGAGTAGCTCCTCCCTCTGCAACTGCGAAAATACAAGCCGAAGGTACTCATTGATCGGGGCGAGACAGGATCGCCCCGATGTCGAAAGAATTATTGGCTGGTTTTTGAGTAACTTTATGTTATGAACCATCCGCTCTTGGTTTCGTTGTATCCAGACCAAATTTCTTTCGATGAATCAACACCTAGCTACGCAAGTAACCACGCTAAATAATATCTCCCGCCTCCACGACATTCTCGCCCGGCGCATCATGGTGCTAGACGGTGCCATGGGGACTATGATTCAGCGATATCAACTGTCTGAAGCAGACTTTCGCGGAGAGCGTTTCGCCCAGCATTCCAGTCAACTTCAAGGGAACAATGACTTGCTGGCCATTACCCAGCCCGAGATCCTCAAGGAAATTCATTGCCAATACCTTCAGGCAGGTTCAGACATCATCGAGACCAACACTTTCAGCTCTACTTCGATCGCCCAAGCAGACTATCACCTCGAAGACCTCGCCTACGAGCTAAATTTTGCCTCTGCCAAGGTTGCCCGCGAAGCCGCTGATGAATACACAGCCATGGACCCGGAGAAGCCACGATTCGTGGCTGGCGCTCTTGGACCCACTAATCGGGCCGCCTCCATGTCGCCCGATGTCAATGACCCGGGCTTTCGCAATGTCACTTTCCAAGACCTCGTCCAAGCCTACTATGATCAGGCTCGCGGCTTGCTCGACGGGGGTGCGGACATGATGCTCATCGAGACCGTCTTCGATACCCTCAATGCGAAAGCAGCCCTGTTCGCTATTGAGACCCTCAAAGAAGAACGCAACCTTCCAGAGTTGCCTATCATGGTATCAGGGACCATCACCGACGCGAGTGGGCGCACACTCTCCGGACAGGTCACAGAGGCATTTTACATCTCGATGTCGCATGGAAATCTGCTCAGCATCGGACTCAATTGCGCCTTGGGTGCCAAGCAGCTCCGCCAATATATTCGCGATCTCTCCCGAATTGCTCCCATTTATGTCACCGCATACCCAAATGCGGGGCTGCCCAATGAATTTGGGGAATATGACGAATCGCCAGAAGCTATGGCAAATCTCATTCGCCCCTTCCTCGAAGAAGGAATCGTGAATGTCATCGGCGGGTGCTGTGGGTCCACGCCCGACCACATCTCGGCAATCGCCCGCGTGGCAGCTCAGTATCCCCCTCGCCAAAGACCAGCACCTTCTCCTTATCCCATGTTTTCAGGCTTAGAGCCCCTGATTGTTACCCCAGAGACCAACTTCATCAATGTCGGTGAGCGGACCAATGTCACGGGCTCACGGAGATTTGCCAAGCTGATCAAGGACGGTCACTATGACGAGGCGCTCTCCGTCGCCCGGCAGCAAGTAGAAGGCGGTGCTCAAGTCATCGACATCAACATGGACGAGGGAATGCTCGATTCCAAAGCTGCCATGGTGCGCTTTCTTCGACTCATTGCCTCAGAACCCGATATTTCACGGGTCCCCATTATGATCGATTCTTCCAAATGGGAAGTTATCGAAGCGGGCCTACAATGTGTCCAAGGCAAAAGCATCGTGAATTCCATCTCCATGAAAGAAGGGGTGGAAGAATTCAAACGTCAGGCGCGCCTTGTTCGAAAATATGGTGCTGCTGTCGTGGTGATGGCTTTCGATGAGCAGGGCCAAGCCGATACCTATCAACGCAAAACAGAGATTTGCGCGCGGGCTTACCACATTCTGACCGAAGAACTCGGTTTTCCTCCTCAAGACATCATCTTCGATCCAAACATCTTTGCCATTGCTACTGGCATTGAAGAGCACAATAACTATGCGGTGGACTTCATCGAGGCCACCAAGTGGATCAAGCAACACCTGCCCGGCGCAATGGTGAGCGGAGGCGTGTCGAATGTGTCCTTCTCTTTCCGTGGCAACGATGGCGTCCGCGAAGCCATTCACGCAGTATTTCTCTATCACGCCATTAGAGCAGGGATGGACATGGGCATTGTGAATGCCGGAATGCTTCAAGTGTATGACGAAGTGCCCACCGACCTGCGTGAGAAGGTAGAAGATGTGGTGATGAATCGCTCCGAACTCGCGACCGAAAGCCTTGTCACTTATGCCGAAGAAGTGAAGTCGGTCGGCAAAGTGCGTGAAGTGGATCTCAGTTGGCGGGAAGCCCCCGTCGAAAAGCGACTCGAACACGCCCTCGTGAATGGCATTGTGGAATTCATCGACGTCGATACCGAGGAAGCGCGCCAAAAATTGGTAAGGCCCCTCCATGTGATTGAAGGACCGCTCATGGACGGCATGAACGTCGTGGGAGATCTATTTGGTGCAGGAAAAATGTTTCTACCCCAAGTCGTCAAGTCGGCGCGCGTCATGAAAAAGGCCGTAGCCCTTCTCACGCCTTATTTAGAAGAGGAAAAATCAGGTGCGGTGTCTTCTGGCGCAGGAAAAATCTTACTGGCAACCGTCAAAGGCGATGTTCACGACATCGGCAAGAACATCGTTGGCGTGGTGTTGGCTTGCAACAATTATGAAGTCGTGGATCTCGGCGTCATGGTCCCCATGGAAAAAATTCTGGATACAGCCGTCGAAGTTAGTGCCGACATTATCGGATTATCAGGACTCATCACGCCTTCGCTAGACGAAATGGTGTCCGTCGCAGCCGAAATGGAAAAGCGCGGTTTGAAAATCCCGCTGCTCATCGGAGGTGCCACGACCTCCCGCATTCACACCGCCGTGAAGATCAATCCCAAATATAGTGGTCCGATCATGCACGTGATCGACGCCTCCAAGGCGGTGCCCGTGGCGCAGCAGTTGGTGAGTGAGGACGAATCCGTGCGGAAGGACTACGCGGCCAACGTGCGGGCTGAATACGAATCACTGGCAGAAGGGCATGCCCGCCGCCAATCCGAAAAGACCTATCTCTCCCTGGAGCAGGCCCGCGCCAACAAGTTTCAGATCGACTGGTCCAAAGGTGTGGCCTCAGCACCGGCTGTCAAAGGCGTGCGGGTGCTAGACAATTACGACCTTGAGCAACTGATCGATTACATCGACTGGACGCCGTTTTTCTATACCTGGGAGCTGAAAGGTCGCTATCCGCAGATCCTCGACGATGCTGAAAAAGGGGCCGAGGCCCGAAAGTTGCTCGCTGATGCCAAGGCCATGCTGGAGCAGATCATTGCCGAAAAATGGCTAACTGCCCGTGCCGTCATTGGATTGTTTCCCGCCAACACCGTAGGACACGACGACATTGAGGTGTACGCCGATGACAGTCGCGAGGAAGTGATTGCCAATTTCTACAATCCCCGCCAGCAAGCAGCTAAGAAAAACGCCGCCAGCCTTTCGCTTGGGGACTTTATCGCTCCCAAAGAAAGCGGGCTTCCCGACCACATTGGCGCCTTTGCCGTGACCACCGGGATCGGCATAGAGGAGAGAATCGCAGCTTTCGAGGCGGACCACGACGACTATGGGAGTATTATGCTCAAGGCCTTGGCCGACCGTTTGGCAGAAGCCTTCGCGGAGCACCTGCACGAACGCGTGCGCAAGGAGTTCTGGGGCTACGCGCCGGAGGAAAACCTCCATTCTGAAGACCTCATTCGCGAAGCCTACCAAGGGATTCGCCCGGCCCCTGGCTACCCCGCCAATCCTGACCACACAGAAAAGCCGAGCATCTGGAAACTCCTACAGGTAGAGGAAAATACGGGCATTACCCTTACCGAGTCATTGGCGATGTATCCTACGGCAAGCGTGAGTGGCCTGTATTGTGCGCACCCGGAAAGCCACTATTTTGGTATCGGGAAAATCACCCGGGAGCAGGTCGAAAGCTTAGCTGCCCGAAAGTCCATGCCGACAGAAGTTATGGAACGCTGGCTGAGCAGCATTCTTTCCTACGAATAGTCCTTTGACCTTGGGCGAGCGCTGGTTGAATGCATGTCTTTTGAGTTTGTTTAGCGAATAATCAACCAACGTTTGCCCTACTTTTCTCCTGCAAGGAACACCGAGTAGTGCGTTCGAAGCATGGAAAAAGGAAAGCCTTTTGTGCGATCATGCACATTCTCACGCACAAAATCCTCCTATACAATCTGCACTTCCCGCTCCAGCTGAATGTGAAAGCGCTCCTGAACTGAAGTCATGATCCGATCTGAAAGTTCGACGAGAGCTTTGCCAGTGGCGCCGCCATGATTCACCAGCACCAGCGCTTGGCGATCATGCACGCCACAACCGCCTTCTCGATATCCTTTCCAGCCGCAGGTCTCAATCAACCACGCGGCGGGGACCTTGACCTTGTGATCGTCGATGGGATAATGAGGTGCCTGTGGATACATAACCAATATTTGTTCGAAAACGCTCCTCGGAATCTCAGGATTTTTAAAAAAAGAACCTGCGTTACCGATTAGAGCAGGATCTGGAAGCTTGCTTTGTCGGATGTGAATGACGGCCTCACTCACCATTTCGGGCGTAATGGGGCCTTCCATACCGCGAAGCGCTTCCTGCAAAGCAGCGTATTCGACACGCAGTTGGGGCAGTTTACTTAGCCGAAAAACGACGCGCGTGATGAGGTATTTGCCCTTTCCAGCCTGCTTGAAGTAGCTGTCCCTGTAGCCAAACCGGCATTCCTCCCGAGAAAAACGGCGGATCTGCAAGGTGGGCAAGTGCATCGCCTCCACATGATCTACCACCTCCTGGATCTCAACGCCATAGGCTCCGATGTTTTGGATCGGCGAAGCTCCGACGGTACCGGGAATCAGCGAAAGATTCTCCAAGCCATACCAGCCTTGTTTCAAGGCGTACTGCACAAAGGCATGCCAATTTTCTCCAGCACCCACACGCACGAGTATCTCAGTGGCAAAGGACTCGAGCACTTCGATTCCCATGATGCGGTTGAGCAGCACCAAGCCTGGATAATCTCCCTGAAAAAGAACATTGCTCCCGCCGCCCAAAATTAACATTGGAGTGCTGCCCCTTTGATTGTCCGCCAGAAATTCTAGGGCTTCTTGCTCCGAGGAGATCGCGTGGAGCCATCGCGCGGTGACCGATAGACCGAAAGTATGAAGGGAGCGAAGCGAGACGTGTTCCTGCAAGTAGCGCATAGAAAATTACTAGGAGTGCGGAAGGATGAATGCTGGGGCGAAGGTAGGTGAATTTAGGAGAGAAAGAGGCCAAAAAATCATTCTGATTCTCATTATGAGAACGCATTTCCCAAAAGAGAAAGAATCTAATTTTGAGAAAATAAACCAACTGACTGATTATCAGTGATCTAAAATTATCTTTCAAGGTGGTCCTAGTATTGCCTATACATCATCGAAACGGCAATGAAAATAACATGATCCATTCGCCTTTCATTGATTCCCACATCAACAAATTCACTCAATCCCTATTCTTATGAACCGCAAAATCTTCGGCCTCGTGGCCATTCTGGCTTCTGCCACGCTGTTCTCTTCTTGCAACCAAGGCAAGCTCGAAAAACTCCAGACAGAAAACCAAACATTGGCAGCTGAAAAAGCCCGCCAAGATTCTATCCTCAACGATGTGCTCGGCACCTTCAACGAATTTGAGGAGAATCTTGCCACCATCAAGCAGCGCGAAAACCTCGTGAGCACAGCCGCTTCCGGCGGAGGTGAACTCGGAGAAGGTGGCAAAGAGCGTATCTTGCAAGACATTCAATTGATCAACCAATTGTTGGCTGACAACCGCCAGATCATCGCCAACCTCACCACGCAGTTGGAAGGATCAGAAGGTGAAACCAATCAGCTCCGCCGTGCCCTCAGCCGCCTGAAGCGCCAAATGGAAGAGCGTGACGCTGAAGTCAACGACCTGAAAGGACAATTGGCTAGCCTGAACATGACTGTCGAAGACCTCAATGGTCGCATCGATACCCTTTCCCAAGTGAATGCTACCCTGGCTACCCTTCGCGAATCGCAGTCTTCTCGCATCGAAGAGCAAGAAACAGCTCTCCAATCACAATCTGAGAAGATCGCTGCGCAGACCGAAGCCCTCAATACTGCCTACTTCCTGGCAGCTCCTATGAAAGACTTGAAGAAAAACGGTGTGATTGATCGCAGCCGCCTGGCTACCGATTTCAACAACCGTGATTTCACCAAGATCGATCTTTCTGAGGTGACCAATATCCCCCTTGGTGTGAAAAAAGTGAGTGTACTCACCCCACATGCCACGGACTCCTACACCTTGGTAGAAGAGAATGGCGAGATCTCCTCTTTGCGAATCACCGATCCAAATCGGTTCTGGCAAGCATCTCGCTACTTGGTCATCGAGTTGAAGTAAGCAAGCCCTGTGGTGGGTATCTGGTCCCCTCGGCTTTCATGTTGAGAACACCAAGTAAGCACTGGTAAAGCGTAGCGTTCCGGCAAAAATCGCTGCGCTAGTTTCCCGCCCAAGGAAACCCCTTCTTTTCATACCCGCAGCCAGGTCCAAGTACACCACCACCATTTCCCGATCCCTAGGATCGATATTTCGACGAGAGCGCCCCGCAACAGCGGGGCGTTTTGTATATTGCAGGGCTGATGATGAAAACCCGCGACAAAATCCTGTTAACCGCCCGGCAGATGTTCAATCAGGTAGGATTGAGCGATGTTTCCAGCCGCCATGTGAGTGATCAGCTCGGGATCAGTTACGGGAACTTATGCTATCATTTTCCCAAGAAAGACGATCTGGTGCAGGCGCTCTATATGGAGATGCAGCAGCGGCTTGATCAGGAAGTGTCAAAGCTTCAATCCGAGATTCTGGGATTTGACTTCATGGTAAAAAGCCTCCGTACCATGCTGGAGACTTATGACTCGTATCGCTTCGTGTTCCTGGATTTGTCACTGCTTACGCGCAAGTTTCCTGATATTCGCGAGCACGCCAGAAGTCAATATCGCAACCGCGTCAAGATTTGCCGCGACATCTATAGCTTCCTTATCCAAGGCGGCTACTTGCGACCCGAAAATTTTCCCGGGCACTACGACCTCCTTGCTCAAAATATGCTCATGATCCTCAACCACTGGGTGGTGGACGCGGAGATATATTACGACGGTCCTCCTGAGGGCCGTGTAGATCATTATTTGTCCCTGATTTACCGATTCGTAAGTGCCTCTCTCACACGTCAAGGCGCAGAAGCGTTCATGCGTGTGTATGAAGAAGTAGGCAGTAATTGAACGTAGGATCAATCAGCTGAAATTTTGTTTACCTCTTCCACTTCCCGCGTAGATCGCTTGGTCGTTCGGAGATCCAAGTACATGCTCTGGGGATCTTTCTCCTTCGACATAGTCGGATAAGTAGGTCTGTGTCCTTTTCTCACCCTCTTTTTGAGGGGTGAAGTCTTTTCGTATTTTTGGAGAGAAGCGGCTTCAACACGAGCAGCGGTCTCCAGCCGATTGGCTTGAGCCTGATGCTTGGGGTTACGACTATGTGCTTGGAGGGATGCTGGAGGTTCCTGGGCCAGCACCCAAGTGCTGCCCATCATCAGGAACACCAGCGCGAAAAGGGGGCGAAGAATTCGGCGCATGGTGAATAGGTTTGTACCTCGAAGTTTACCGAATTATTCTTGATAATGTTCTGGCTATTTGCCGAAATTCTATCAACATCCACGCATAGCACACTGCCCGGAAGCCCTTCAAAAATTGAGTTGAACATCTGTCGCCACATGATAAAAAAACGAATTACACAGGGCCATCTGGGCAGCCAACACGTGTTGAAGCAAGGCGAAATAGAACCCTCCATTCACAAGGCGCTACTTCAACATTACCAAAAGCAATTTTGGAATTTATCGGGAATAGGAGTCCGTTTTGCGGCTTTGTGGCTCATATTGATCGCTGGAGGAACTACCCTGCTTGCCCAGACCGGAAACGCCCCGATAGTTGAAGACCTGGAAGGTAATTTACTGAAATACAATCAATTACGATCTTCAACGTACACCGTTTTGGTCTTTCTTTCGCCCGAATGCCCCCTTTGTGAAAATTACAGCGTTACCTTGCAACAACTCAGGACAAAATTCACCGCGCAGCAAGTCAACTTTGTCGGCGTTTTTAGTGGCAAATGGTTTTCCGAATCCGACATTCGCAGCTATCTGTCTCACTATCAACCTCCCGTCCAACCAATCCTTGACAAGGACTACCAGTTTATGCAATTATTCGGTGCGAAGGTCACCCCAGAAGTCTTCGTGGTGGACCAGGAAGGATCCTTGCATTACCAGGGAAAAATCGACAATTGGATCGTTTCTCTAGGAAAAAAACGGACCGTAGTCAACGAATTTTATCTTCACGATGCGTTACGCGCTCTCTTGCGTGGAGAGGAGCCAGCCATCCGCCAAACCGAAGCCATAGGATGTTTCATCGAATAGTTTTTGTCTGCGTCGCTGTCGCCATGGCCTGCGGCTGCGAATCTCCCGATCGCAGGGCATCACAGGAAGAAACCAAGGCCGTGCTTCCATCGGAAGTCACTTTTGCCGAGCACATTGCCCCCATTATCTGGGATCGCTGCATGACCTGTCACCGGCCCGGAAGCGCAGGGCCATTTTCCTTGATCAGCTATCAAGATGTGGCCAAGCGCGCCAAAATGGTCGCGGAAGTCACCTCTACGCGCTATATGCCTCCCTGGCCCGCTGACCCGAGCTATCGCCACTTCGTCGAAGAGCGCGTGTTAAGTGACCACGAGATCGCTTTGATCGCTCGATGGGCTACACAAGGCGCTCCTGCCGGAGATTTGGAGGGCCTGCCTGATCCACCGCAATATGCAGCGGGATCTATGCTTGGCACACCGGACTTGGTCGTGTCCATGCAGGAAGCCATTGCCTTGAAAGGGAACAACACCGATCGCTTCTTTTTCATGAAACTGCCCTTTGAGATTCCCCGCGATACGTTTATTCGAGCGATTGAATTTGTGCCCGGCAATCGGAAGGCCGTCCACCACATGAATGGACACTTGGTGAGCTTTGTTCCCGGCAAAAAGTCCGATCCGATGGCGGGCGAATGGGTCGTGGACCGCGAAACTACGCCTGTGCAGGAGGCGTACCCCCGAATGGGATTGCTGCATGACGATGGCAGCTATCCGAGCCTCACCCCCCTGGTGTGCAATTATCTGCCGGGAGTCACGCCTACTCTGTATCCAGAAGGCATTGGCGGATATCGACTGAGTCGTCAAGGGGCTTTCTTGCTGAACGACATGCATTATGGTCCCCAAGGGCGGGACACGAGTGACAAGTCCTATTTCAATGTGTTTTTTGCCCCAAAGCCCCCCGCTCGCCCTACCCTTGAGCTGCAACTCGGCACACTGGGCATCTCGGAGATCGTGCCGCCGCTGATGATCCCGCCAGACACCGTCATGACCTTTCATACGCGGGCAGTGATCCGCCAAGATGTGTCGCTCCTCACCATCAACCCGCACATGCACCTGCTTGGTAAGTCATTTTTGGCCTACGCGATCACTCCGAGTCAAGACACCATACAGCTGATTCGCATTCCCGAATGGGATTTTCGCTGGCAATACTTTTATACATTCGAGCACCTGCTGCATTTGCCTCAAGGCTCCATTGTGGTCGTGGAAGCCGTCTTTGACAATACCTCCGACAATCCCAACAACCCTTTTGATCCGCCACAGATGGTCGCTGAGCGCGACGGAAGCATGCGCACCACCGACGAAATGCTTCAATGCATTCTCAGCTTTATCCCTTACCAGCCGGGAGACGAGCACATCTCTCTCAAAGGCAGCACGCCCTGATATTTTTCACAGAAGCTTTTTTCAGAAGGCCGAGGAGAGAACAAAAAGCCACACACATAGCACGCTTGTTAAAGTTTCTCTTCTCGGTCGTAGCGAATACTGGGGCGGTATTTCACAAAGGGAATTTTAAGCATCTCGCCGATGTGAGTGGTCTCGTGGTGCCCCATGTGGGTGTCCACGCCATACCTCAATTTCGTATTGTCCACCTCGACATAGGTGCCAAAAATCCTGTCCCAGCAAGAAAATAAGTTACCATAGTTCCGGTCGCTGTAAGGCTGCCGATAATGGTGATGCACGCGGTGCATGTCGGGGGTGACGATGAGCCACCCAAGCGCGTGGTCGAGCCAGCGTGGAAGCCGCCAGTTGGAGTGATTGAATTGGGTGAGGATCACCGACAAAGTCTGATACAGGAACACCAACCACATCGGAGCACCCGCTACCACGACAGCGAGGGCGGTGAAAGTAAATCGAAACACGCTCTCTCCCGGATGATGCCGATTGCCGCTAGTGGTATCAATGTGCTGATCCATGTGGTGGATCAGGTGAAATTTCCACATCCAAGTCACGTGATGCTCAATGTAGTGAACAAGCCAGGCGCTGATGAGGTCGAGCAGAAGCAGACCGACGATCATTTGAGCCCACAGGGGCATGGTGAACCATTGTAGAACGCCCACTTGCTCCGCAACCACCCAGTCGGAGGCCATCACTAGCAGGAAAGCGAGGGGCAAATTCACGGCAGCCGTCGTGAGCGTGAAGAAAATATTGACCAAGGCGTGCTTCCACTTGGTGTAGCGAAAGTGAAAGAGGGGCATGGTACTCTCGATCACCCAAAAAATGGTGAGTCCTGACACGAGAAACAGCGTCCTGTGCAAAGAGGGCATGTGAGAAAAGTAGTCGATCATCGTTTGCATCGCGAGTAGTCTTGGAAAATTATTGATTTGAATGTAGCCAATCTATCCCCAAAAATGACCTTTTCCCTGTTAGGTTTTCCGAATTGACCTCACCGACTTCATCGCTATCAAAGAAGATCCGTGGGACTGCCGGGTGTGTCGTGTGTCTTGGAAGAATGCAGGAGCAATTGAGAGATCTTGGCAATTTCTGCCTCAGTGAGATAGCGCCACTGCCCCACAGGCGTGTCAAGACAGACGGTCATGATCCTTACACGTTTCAGCTTCACGACCTGATAATCCAGGTACTCACACATCCGGCGAATTTGACGATTGAGACCCTGCTTCAAGATGATTTGAAACCTGTGCTTCCCGAGCTGTGCTACGGAGCATTTGAGCGTTCTAGTCCCTAATATAGGAATCCCATTGCTCATTCGCTCGATGAATTCTTTGGTAATGGGCTTGTCCACAGTGACGACATACTCCTTTTCATGCTGATTGCCTGCACGGAGAATCTTATTGACGATGTCGCCGTCGCTGGTCAAGAAAATCAGCCCTTCGCTGGCCTTGTCGAGCCTGCCGATGGGGAAAATCCGTCGTGGATGTTTGATAAAATCGATGATGTTGTCCTTCTCAATGTGCGTATCTGTGGTACAAACAATGCCCACTGGCTTGTGAAAAGCGAGATAAATGTGTGGCTCGGTTTGGGGAAGAATCAGCTCCCCGTCCACCCGTACTTCGTCGCCGGGAACGACCTTGGTGCCCATCGCTGGCACGGCCCCATTGAGGGTGACACGGCCCTCTTCCACGAGCTTGTCAGCCATGCGGCGAGAACAAAATCCTACTTCGCTGAGATATTTATTGATGCGGACAGAGGCGTCTTCTTTCATGGAGTGAGGGCAAATGCGACAGAAGGTGATGAAAAGGGGAAGTAGTGAAAACGCAATTTAAGAAGGTCTGGGCAGGGAACGAAAAACGTGCCGCCAAGGTGAATTCTTGGCGGCACGGGCTGTGGGGCTGTAAGCAACTATCGGCTTCCCCAAGCTGGAGCAAATTCCAATTGGGTACTTTTGAAGGCGGATTTGGGCGGCTTGTAGGAAATCTTGATGTCCTTCAACGGCTCAAAGCTTGCCTGCACCAGCGCAAATATCTCGCGGTGATGGGTCACGGGCATGTTGTGTCCCAGGTGCGCGGCGATCATGCCGATGAGTTGCCAGCTGGGTAGCACATCAAAAATGTTGTCGAGGTTACGCCAGCGATCCACAGCCACGGCACCTTTGTCCAGGCGGGACTTGGGCAGCTGCATCCACTGCTCGGGCGTCATGCGGCGAATCTGTTTGGCGAGAGAGGAGACTTGGGTGATGCCCTTGTGGTTAATGTAGGTCCCTTCCCCTTCGATGTCGATGGCGGCAGGAAGTACAAAATCAAATCCCTCGTGCGCAGGGAGCACATGACTTGCGTGTGCAATGACATGGGACGCGGGAAGGCTTGTGCCGACTTGCTGGAAAAAATGACGGTTTTCCAGGCTGTAGAGGAGCATTCCTGGCTGCTCTGCCAGCATGGCCTGAATTTCTTCTGGCGACTTAGGCAGAAAGCCCAGCCACTCGCAAGCAGCCGCGTTGGGGGTGCGGTCGTCTTGGATGAGCCATCCGTCTCCGTGACCTTCCACAACGTGAGGCACGTAATAGAGCGCTTGGATACCCAGGTGATGGGCGAGGGTTTTCAGGGCGAAATTACTTTCTAGGGACTCGTAGGCAGATCCTAAGAATATCACCTTGCCTGCCTGGGCTTGTAGCAAGAGCGCAGCTTGGCGGAGGCCGTCTTCAAAATGCACGGGGATATCCCCCTTGATTTTCACGCCAGAGGCACGATGTTCGTTATAATAAGCCACGTTGAGGCGGTGTGCATCGGGCATCCAATAGTCATTTACAGCTTTGTTGGCACGAGGCGTGATGCGCATCACCTCATTGTCGCGAATCCAGACAAACGTATTGGTACCCGTACTATCGTTCATGTCGATCGCCGGAGCATGAGCCATTTCCCAGACCCTGGCTTTGAAGCGGTGCTGCCGACTCGTGAGAGCCCCTACGGGACAGATATCGACGGTATTCATGGAGTAGGGATCGTCGAAAGTCTGGCCTGGCGCAGTACTTGGGCAGTTTTTCTCCCCTCTTCCCACGATGGAGAGCTGATTGGAGCCCGAAATCTCTTCGGTAAATCGGGTGCAGCGTGTACAATTGATGCAGCGTTCTTCGTCGAGCATCACATGGGGACCCAGCTCAATGTGCTTGTTTTTATGCCCTTTGGTCACTTCAAATCGGCTTCCCTCAGG
Organism: Bacteroidota bacterium; assembly: GCA_036835375.1. GTDB lineage: Bacteria > Bacteroidota > Bacteroidia > J057 > J057 > JANQTF01. The sequence continues at coordinate 17,876 of DAITMB010000037.1, read as the reverse complement.
GCCATATTTGTAGGTCCAGATTTGCAGCGGGCATTCACCAGCCTGATCGCAAATGGGGCAATCAAGCGGGTGATTGATGAGCATATATTCAAGTACGCCTTCCTGAGCCTTCTTGATTTCGGGGGAGCTACGATGGGTCTTGACAAACATCCGATCGCCCACTGGCGTATTACAGGCCGTGTTTGGCTTGCGGCCCCACATGATCATTGGCTGCCCATTGTCGTCCACCTGCCATTCTCCGGTCGCCCTGTCTTTGGTCTGGAAGCCTACATCCACCAGACACATGCGACAGTTGGTAGGAATGGACATGGCAGGGTGATAGCAGAAGTAAGGGACCTCAATCCCATGATCGATCGCAAACTGCAAGAGCATGTGTTTGCCTTCAAATTCTATGGCTTTGCCGTCGATGGTTACTGTGGGCATACGTGTATCGAGATTGACAGAAGTTCCTCTTCAGAAAAATGCGAGGGAAAGTTAGGGATTTTCATTGCAAATTGTCCCGAACTGCCCCTATTATTTGTTGCTTTTGGAGAATCGCTTTCCCCTTCACATCATCGCCTTCGACATTTCCTACCCGCCGACCTACGGCGGGGCCATGGACGTGTACTTCAAAATCAAGGCGTTGGCAGAGATAGGCGTACAAATTATTCTCCATTCTTTCGTTTACAACCGCCCACCTGCCAAAGAGTTGGAGGCTCTGTGTGAAGAGTACCACTATTATGATCGCCTGCCGCCAATGCGATCCCTTCCCATTGGCAAGCCACACATTGTGAGTTCTCGCCAGCACGAAGCGCTGCTCGGACGTTTGCTGGAAGACGACATTCCCATTTTATTCGAAGGACTCCACAGCACCCACTACCTCGGCAATCCGGGATTTGCCCGCCGAAAGCTGTTGGTGCGCACCCACAACGTAGAATGGGAATACTACGCCGGCCTCGCCGCACGGGAAACTTCGGCCTGGAAACGGCAATATTTCTTGGCGGAAAGCCGCGAACTCAGGCGCTGGGAGCACGTGTTGCACTACGCTGACCACATTTTGCCGATCTCTCCGAAGGACACAGCTTACTATGAAGCGCGATTCGAAGGGGTGACCTACTTGCCAGCTTTTCACGCGCATGATGCTGTGCAGAGCCTGCTGGGCAGGGGCGAATACTGTCTGTATCATGGCAACCTCAGCGTCTCTGAAAATGAAGAGGCGGCGTTGTTTCTCATCCGGGAAGTGTTCAACGAGCTGACGATTCCGCTGATCATTGCTGGCAGCCATCCGTCCCCCGGCCTCATTGAGGCGATCAGCGAGCACGACCACATGACCCTGCGGCACGACCCCTCCACATCGGAAATGGACACCCTCCTCCGCGAGGCGCACCTGCATGTGCTGCCGACCTTTCAGCCCACGGGCATCAAGCTGAAGCTGCTCACCAGCCTGCACTTGGGAAGATTTGTCCTGGCCAATGAGCCAATGGTACTCGGGACAGGCCTCGAATTTGGGACGCGGATCTGTCGCGACGCTGCGGAATTTCGCCGGACGATCGAGGAATTATGGACACAAGACTTTCGCAACATTGACCTCGCACAGCGCGAAGCAGCACTGGGCAGCACCTTTTCTGTAGCAGACAACGCCCTTCTCCTCTGTGACATCATTCGTTCGCCGATGTCGCCGTGATCTGACGTCAACGCTTATGTTTCGCTGTCAATTCTTATTAATTCTCTGAAAAAAATGGTGAGAAGGGATATAGGTACGACCCTTCCAAGGTCGGCTCATCGGCATTGGCTTACCACTACGTTGGTAGGAATCCCGCTGGGGTGCTATGCGATTCAACCTCGTAGCGATCGCACCTTTGTAGCCATGTATGGCCCCCTAGAGCGACCCCAGCGGGGTCGCACCTATTCTTCTTTCCATCAAAATTGTTAGAAAACCTTCTGTTTTTCTTCACAACACAGACTGAATCGCCTCTAGCAGCGCTTCTTTGTCCAGCCCATCTTTGCTGACGTACACGACTTGATGTTCCTTGTTGAGGAGGACAAAGGATGGTCCGCCCTGAATGCCGTAGGCGAGGGATAGCTGTTTACCCTGGGTCAGGATTGGGTATACGATCTGATGTTTTTCGCGGAAGATGCTCAAATATTCGTCGGTTCCATTGGCAAATTCTACGCTAAGCACGTGAAGGCCCTTCGGTGCGAAGTCTTGATGCAATTGGTTCACGTGGGGAATGGCGCGCAAACAAGAACCACAATTGGGAAACCAAAATTCCAACAAGACGGGCGAACCCGCCAATTGAGAAAGTGACAAGGTGTCGCCGCTGAGTTCTTTGAGCGAAAAATCTTTGGCCTGCGTGCCCATTATTTGTTGCTGATTGGCCATTTGGATCTGCCCGAATTCGCGAGGACTCATTGTCAAATAGCCTGATGTGCCTTCGGCCAGCGCTTGATCCACCTCCTCAAAGCTGCTCTCAAGGCGGCGGATGGGGCCAAACGTGACGGACTGAATCGAGTTGTCTTCATAAGTTTGCATCAATCCCAAGGGAAGGTGTGACTCAAGATCCATGAGCAGCCGATACTTCACGGAAATCTTCTCAGCAATGATGCCATTCGGGAGTCTGTCTCCTTCTCTCAAGATCTCGCCATTGACAAGCAACTGGTAGTCCATCCTAACGGCATATGCTGCGGCCTTCGTGCTCCCTAGCAGGGTATCGCCGAGGAATTCGACGTGAGCGGGTTGTTCTTGAAGGATTGTGCTGAGAAGCAGCCCAAGATAGTAGGGCGAATTCATGAGATGCTGATTGCTCAATAGCATGAGTGGGTGAGGCTGGGGATCGTCGATGATGACCCGCTCCTCTGGTAAATAGGTCTTTTGTCCGTGACCGTCGAAGGACTGCTTGTGTCCTGATGCATTTTCCAAAGCGTACTGAAAAGGTATTCCATCGGAGGAATCTGAGCGAAACATCCTGGCCAAAAAAGTATCCGGCAAGGTCATGCCAGCTTCTTCAAAGGCTTGATAAGCAGTGTATTCCATGCTTGGGTAGGAATCGATTTTTTCGATCACCAAAGAAAGTGCTTTGATTGGATCGGTGTCGGACTGACTAAAAATCGAGGAAAAGGGCGCGATTGCCAGGGCCAAACTGAAGAGGAGGGTTCTTTTCATCAGAAAAATTTTTTTCTATCAGAACGATATCTTCAGAAATGAGGTTCCGAAATAGGCTGAAATCTCCCGTTTGCCATGAAGGGAATCGATGCGCGACGCGTCGCACATACGACCAAAGATCGATAGGTGCTGTGAAGGATAAAATGGCTTCGCACTAGATGATCAGGCTCCTCACGCAAAATTGGATCTGTGACAGCCTCAAGTCATGATCATAAAAGTAAATTCTGAAGGGGGGGTAAAATGCTGAGTGCCCCGATATAGATTAATCCTCAACATGTGCGAGGGGACAAACAAGTTGCTGGCCTCAAATCCTACAAAAACAAACTTCGTTTGGAGCGGGAATTCCATGCCCAGGGAAAGCATCCCTGATAAAGATAAGAGGCGCTTCCTTTGTACCTCAGTGCGCCTGCAGCCAGTTGTCCCCAGTTCCCATTTCGACTTCCATGGGCACCACGAGGTCCACGGCGTGGACCATGTGATCGTGGACCAGAGATTTGAGCACATCGACTTCGTCTCGGTGGACATCGAACACCAATTCGTCATGTACTTGCAGGATCATTTTTGACCGAAGTTGCTGTGCCTTCATGGCCGCGTGGATCTTGATCATGGCGATCTTGATAATGTCCGCTGCGGTACCTTGGATGGGGGAGTTGATCGCGTTGCGCTCGGCGAAGGATCGGACCGTGGCATTGGCGGAGGTGATGTCGGGCAGGTAGCGTCGCCGCCCGAAATAGGTTTCGACAAATCCATCGGACTTGGCCCGCTCAATGCACTCGTCCATGTAGGCCTTCAGGCGGCTGTAGGTGCGAAAATAAGTGTCGATGATATCCTTGGCATCCGTGCGGGAAATGCCCATCCGCTGGCTCAACCCAAAGGCCGAGATGCCATAAATGATCCCAAAATTAACCGTTTTGGCAGCGGATCGCTGTTCGGGCGTGACCTCCTCCATGCTCACCCCAAAGACACGGGCTGCCGAGGAGCGGTGAATGTCCTGCTTTTGCTGAAATGCCTCGATCATGGCTTCGTCGCCACTCATGGCCGCCATGATGCGTAGCTCCACTTGCGAATAATCTGCCGAGAGCAACACATGGTCCGCGTCTCGGGGAATAAATCCCTTGCGCACTTCGCGACCGTCGGCGCTGCGAATAGGAATATTCTGGAGGTTGGGATTCACGGAGCTGAGGCGGCCCGTCACTGCCACCGACTGGCTATATGTCGTGTGCACGCGGCCCGTCACGGGGTGAATTAATTGGGGCAGGGCATCCACATAGGTGGATTTGAGCTTTTTGATGCCGCGATAAGCCATGATGCGATCTGGCAGCGGGTGCTGCAGGGCCAGGTCGGCCAGCGTCTGCTCATCTGTGACATATTGGCCCGTTTTAGTCCGTTTCTGCTTCGTCCCCTTGCCGATACCCAATTTTTCAAATAGAATTTCACCGAGCTGCTTGGGACTGTTGAGGTTGAATTCCTCTCCGGCCAACTCATACACTTCCTTCTCCAAAATCACGATTCGTTCCCCCAGTTCTTCGGAATACTCTGCGAGCGCTTGTGCATCGATCCGCACCCCTTCGTACTCCATGGCTGCAAGCACGGGCATGAGTGGTTGCTCTATTTCCTCAAATATCTTGTTGTCCTTCACCTTCGGCGCGAGCTTTTCGTGGAGCCATAGGGTAATGTCTGCATCCTCTGCAGCATAAGCTACGAGCGGCTCTACCTCCACCTCCCGCATCGTTTTTTGGCTTTTGCCCTTCTTACCGATCAAGGTTTCGATCGACACAGGCTGATAGCGAAGCAGCTCTTCGGACATGGCGTCCATCCCATGTTTGCCGCCAGGATCCACGACGTAGTGGGCCAGCATGGTGTCGAACATCGGGCCGTCCAGTTCGATCCCATAATTTTTGAGGACCAGAATATCGTATTTTAAGTTTTGTCCTACTTTTGTCACATGGAGATCTGCCAAGATCGGCGCAAACTCAGCCAGACTGGCCCTGATTTCCTCCTTGCTCATCTCCGGCGAGAAATACAGGAAATAGGCTTCCCCCGTTTTCACCGAAAAGGACAAGCCCACTAGCTCGGCCAGCATCGGATCCAGGTTTGTGGTCTCGGTGTCCACACAGAGGATCCCTAGCTCTCGCGCATCGGCAAGAAGTTGACTTCGCTGCGCTGCGCTTTCGAGCAAGTGGTAGGAATGTGCTCGCGTCTCGATCGTCGCCATGTCGCCGGAGCCAAAGTCCAGAACGACTTCTTCTTGCGCGGTGACATTTCCAAAAAGGTCCATTTGCTTGGCAGGTTGCACGGGATTGAGCTTCGAATTGAGAAGGCGCTGCACGACCGTGCGAAACTCCAACTCGTGCATCAGCGGCATGAGCGCCTCCAAATCAGCGCACCCCATTTTGAGGTCTTCGAGGCTCCATTCGAAAGGTACGTCACACATGATCGTCGCCAGTTCCTTCGAGAGAAGGCCCTGCTGTGCGTATTCGATGATATTGGCTTTGACAGATTTGCCGGGAATCTCTTCCGCGTGAGCGATGATCTCCTCCAGACTACCAAACTGCGCGAGGAGCGCTACGGCCGTCTTGTCGCCAATTTTGGGTATCCCCGGGATATTGTCCACGGCATCCCCCTTCAACCCCAAAAAATCCCGGATTTGATCGGGCCGCACCCCGAAGTTTTCTTTGATCTCCGCCGCGCCCAGTACCGAAAAGCCGCCGCCCTTACTGTTGGGCTTGTACAAAAACACATTGTCTTTGACCAACTGTGCATAGTCTTTGTCAGGCGTGACCATATAGACATCGTACAGCGCAGGATCCACCTGTTGCGAAATCGTTCCGATCAGGTCATCGGCTTCAAAACCGTCGAGTTCCAAAGCAGGAATGTCCAGGATCTTGAGCAGCCGCTTCACATAAGGCTGCGCTGCGCGAAGGTCTTCGGGCATCTCTTGACGCTGCGCCTTGTATGCTTCGAATTGGATGTGGCGAAATGTCGGAGCACTTGTATCGAAAATCACCGCCAAATGCGTCGGATCTTCCTTGTTGATGATCTCCAGCAGCGTATTGGTAAATCCAAAAACGGCCGAGGTGTTCATGCCCGTAGAGGTGACCCGGGGGGCCCGAATGAAGGCAAAATGGGCGCGGTATAGCAGCGCCATTGCGTCGAGAAGGAAGATCTTGTCTTTGGCCATGATGGAGGGTCTGTTCTTTCGGGTGAAGGACGAAAGTACGGAGGAAGGAGGAAATGAAAAATGGTTTCGCAAGAGTTTCAGCCGAAAGCGCGCGCAGCCAGCCCCAACTTGGCAGGACAACTACAGTGCAAAAAGTCAAGGCTTGGACTTCCCGATCCGCTTGGCCCACTGGTCGCGATCGGGCTGCGTATGCGCTTCCAAAATGCGGAGAGCTTCGATTTGCGCTTGGGGATCCTTGCGCATGTCCCACAAGATCTTCTGTGCCCGGCGGTACGTCGTTTCGTGGTCAATGATGGGAAATGGGTAATCGCGCCCCAATTTGAACCCGTAAAATCCCTGCTCCATCTGCGTCATTTTCCACGGACTATGGAGCGAAGCAGCAGGCAAATTATTCAGCTCAGGGAGCCATTTTTTAATGAAAATCCCTTCTGGGTCGTGCTCCTCCGATTGCTTCACCGGATTGTACACCCTCACGGTGTGAATGCCTGTGGTACCCGCCTGCATGTGTACTTGCGGGTAGTGAATCCCGGGTTCAAAGTCCAGAAATTGCCTTCCCAAAAACACCGCACCCCTTCGCCAATCCAACCACAGGTGATGCGTGAGAAAGGAAATCAACATGGCGCGTGAGCGAAAGTGAAGATAGCCTGTGGCTTTCACGCATCGAATGCAGGCATCAATCAAGGGAAATCCCGTTTCGCCCCGTTCCCAAGCCTGGTAGTGCGACTCCTCCCACTGGGTGCGCAAGTGATCGTAAGCAGGATTTTGGTTGCGAAATTGGAGCAGCGGCTCTTGTTCGAATTTCTGGATAAAATGGCAATGCCAAAACAGCCTCGACTGAAAGCTGTTCAGGGCGAACGAATGCGTGCCGGGCCGAATCAGATAGGCATGAATCTGCTTGTACACCTGCCGGGCTGATAGATTGCCCCAAGCCAAATAGGGAGAAATGCGACCGCAAGCGGTGCGGCTCGCCTCGGGCTTGGAAATGTGTTGGTGATAGGTGACGTGTCGCCGCTCCAGAAATGAATGCAGGTATTTCCACGCAGCACGCTCGCCCCCCGGTTGGAACTGAGGATGTGGTCGCTGCCATGCGGCGGGAATGGCAGAATTGTCCAGTAGTGATTCCATCGACTCAGGGAGCGCTATGCGCGGAAATTGAGCCAGAGCGACTTGATCTTCTGCTGCCTCGTGATGCCGCATCAGGGCCTCGGTCCAGCCGCGGCGATCGTGTCGGCCCCGTTGCACACCATTGGATTGAAATTCTCGCCAGCGGAGACCTTGCTGCCGACACCACTTTTTCACCGAAATGTCGCGCTGGAAGGTGGACATGAGCCCTGTCTCTTCGTAGGACAGCAGTTCCTTCAACACGAAATGCTGCTGAAGATCTTCCAACAGTGGGATGACTTCTCGAAAAGCGATGAGCAGCGGGATGTCGAATGCCGCGAGCGCTGCCTTCATGTCTTGGAGCGATTCCCACACGAAGCGCCAATGCCGCAGGTCGTAGTGGGGGTCCTGAACCAGCGAAGGCTCAAATACATACAAGAGAATCGTGGGATGGCCCTGCCGAATGACCTCTGCCAACGGCGCGTGGTCCCGGAGACGCAAATCGCGCTTGAACCACAGGAGATGGACAGTGGGCAGGATCTGACTCATGCGGTCAAAAACGACCTCAGCCCTTGGATTGTTTTCTGTAGAGAAGCGACCTACTTTTGCGCCGCTGATGATGACGCGCTGAGTATCTAACCTCGCAAAATATATGCGGACCCATGTCATCGCTTCGGATTCACCAAAAACCTACGCCATCGTCGAACATTTCGCAGCCAAACGTCTTATTCGTTAATCATCCAAAGTTCCCCTCTAAATCGATCACTAACCGATTGAATATGAACGAAAAGCATCCTTTCGAAATCGAAAAACATCGACTCGCACAGTATCAGTCATTTGCCAGACTCTACCAAATCGACGACTTGGAGACCTTGGTAGGGCTGTACGAAATTGACGATTTACAGGCCTTTCTGCCACCAGCGCCTTCAGAAGAAGAGAAAGCCGTGCTCAACGAGCTGATTGGGGTGAAAGGAGAATACGGATACATGGATTTTGTAAAATCTAATCATAGTTTCGAGCTCATCATGCAGTGGCAGGAGCGCACCGGTAACCACGACCGCAACGCCATGTCCTTTTCCCGCGACTGATCCTTTCGATCATACCCCAATTCGCCCTTTCATTCTCCCTCGGAATCTCTCCTTCGATGAACTCTATCGGCATGTTTGACTCTGGCCTGGGTGGCCTCAGTGTATGGCGAGAACTGGTCCGGCTACTGCCTGAGGTTCCTGTCGTGTACGCTGCGGACAGCGGGAGATGCCCTTACGGAAGCAAATCGGAAGAAGAGATTATTCAGTATTCGCGCGAAATCACACGATTTTTGAAAGGGCAAGGCTGCGGCTTGATTGTGGTGGCTTGCAACACGGCCACGGCTGCAGCAATTCGCGCGCTGCGTGGGGAGTTTGACCTGCCATTCGTAGGGATGGAACCCGCCATCAAGCCCGCCCTGACCGCATCCCGCAGTGGGGTCGTGGGCATTCTCGCAACGGAAGGCACTTTTCGCGGAAGACACTTTCAGCAAGCGCAGGAAAAGTACGCCCAAGGCAAAAAGCTATTGATTCAGGTAGGTCATGGGCTGGTGGAAATGGTAGAAGCAGGAACCCTTCAAGGTCCTGTGGTGGAGGCGACCCTTCGCCGATACCTCGAACCGATGCTGGAAGCGGGCGCAGACCACATCGTGCTAGGATGCACGCATTACCCGTTTTTGAGTCCAGTGATGCAGCAGATTGTGGGCGATCGGGCCATCGTTGTGGATCCTGCCCCGGCAGTGGCGCGCCAAGCTTCCCGCTTGTGGCAGGGCTTCACTACCAATCCGGGCGGATACTACGGCCATCATTTGTCTTGGTACACCTCTGGCGATCCACATCAGTTGAGCCGATTTCTCGGAGACATGGGCCATGGGCCATTGCTGGGAGAAGGTCCCGTGGTGCAGACTTCCTTCTCAATGAGAAGGGGGAAGACCTCTCCCTGAAACTTGTCATTTGACTACATGGGAGGCACTTGGAACCCCATTTCCTGCCAAATGCTCGCGTAAAAAGCGTTGAATGAGTAGTCAATATTGGCCTTCTTTTTGCATTTTGCGAAGAACCAATTCGCCTTATTATGGATTTTTCTTCTTCAGAAACTTGGTTGGATCTCCTCGTGATTGTGCTCGGCGTGGTTGCGCTGGTGATCGGAAGCTATCAGGCGATCAAAATGATTGCCCATTCCTCTACCAAGAAATTGCCGGTGGCACCTTCGTCCAAATCCGCTTCTCCCGCTACCCCGGACTCTCAGCCAACCAAAACGCCCGCCAAGGCAGCGACACCTGAGCAAGTGGCTCCCAAAAAAGGGAGTACCATCTTTGATAACCTCTCAAAACCTGAGAAACTAGCTTCTCCTCTTGCTGCGATGCCCGACTTTTCGCCGCCTAAGCCTCGTCCCAAGTCAGAGGAAACCACGCTTCGCTGCTTTGTGGCTGACCAGCTACGGCTCGAATCAGCCAGTCGGTTGGTCCTGGTTCTCAAAAATGAAGGCCCCAGCTGCATCTATAAGCGCGTCTCCAACGGTCCCCACAACGAAGTGACCATTACCCACATTCAGGATTCGCAGCGGATCAAAACCTTGCTTCCAGAATATGGCACAGGTAGTGAAATCAAATTTCACCTCGAAGCCGACAACGTGATCAGCCGCACCTTCCAGTTCACGATGTATTACGGTGACTTGCAGGGCAACCTCTTCCGTCAAGACATTTCTGGTCTGGGCAAAGAATATCCGATCGTTGTGCCCGCAGTTCAGATTACTTGAGCCAATTCCCCTTTC
>DAITMB010000037.1:4419-7553 GCA_036835375.1 Bacteroidota bacterium | reverse complement strand
TTCCCCTTTCGTAGCGGTTTGCTTAACAAGCAAATCAAAAGACTGGCGGCCACTGTGGCACCTCCACCGTGGATTCTTTTCATCATTCCCCGACCCACCATGCGGCATCTTTGACCGAGCCGAGCGGGGTCGCTATCTTGAAATCCACTCTTAATTGAATCTTGGGAAACTGGGACTTCAGGTGAACATGTCTATTTTGCAACCCAATCGATTAGGTCTTCGTCACATCCCTGTCTGGCGATTAGGGAGCTGGCTGAGAGATCCACAAGGGTTCTCACAATTATTATTATGAATCAGACATTCACTTTCTTTTTGACCGCGGGAATGCTCTTGTCATTCCTTGCCTGCCTCTTTTCATGCAACGAGCAGCCTCGGCAAGGGGAAAAAGATACTACCATATTTTACTTCGTACGCCACGCAGAAAAAGATATGCAGGATACGACGGACAACCCGCCGCTGACTGTTGAGGGGCAAAAGCGTGCCATGAAGTTATCCTTTTTGCTGCAAGAGGTCACATTGGATGGCGTTTACAGTACAGAATACCAGCGAAATATGGGCACGGTCGTCGGTGTGGCCGCCGGACATGGGTTGACGGTGCAGACCTACGACTGGCATCAATGGCAACCGATGTTAGACGAGATGCTCGTAGAAGGTGAAGGCCGAAATTGGCTCATCTGTGGGCATGGGGACAACCTGATACCCATGATGGAGGCACTTGGCGCTACGCCGCCGCTGAAGAGCCTCGGACCGGATGAATACGACAAATTGTTTCTTGTCAAGATTCGGGGAGACAGCACCTGGGCAGAGATGCAGATTTTTTGAGGCGAATCCAGTCACTCACGTGAGTTATCGAGCGCCCAGCCGCCAGCCCATGTGGAGTTGACCTCCAATGGTGATGAGATTTCCCTGAACGACCAGGCGACTCCCGAAGCTAAAAGCTGGGCCTGCCTGCAACGCTATGTAGCCCCGCCTTCCAAAATTTCGCTGCAACCCTATCGCAGGCATGACCACGAGTCGATTAAAGTTGCCCGTAGCCGACAACACCCGCCCGTAGTTCATATCCAGCGAAAAAAAGTCAGCGGCATAATCTACCACCTGCTTCCCATCCGCTTCTCTGGAGAGCAAATCGAAGTAGTAGCGGGGCTGAATGCTGAGCTGGGGCGTGACCAGAATTTGGGTCTCAATGTTGTTCAGCGTACTGACCACCTCCGGACGAAGACCCAAAGTGGTTTGTAGCAGAACCGTGAGGGCAGGCCCGGCAGGAATTTCAATGCCGAGGGCAGGTGCAATTACACTCAAACGCGGCACGGCCCGCTGATCCGACATCTGGGCTTGCACGCCCAAAGCGCTACACAAAGCAAGGAGACACACACAGATTCTCATATGTTCGACAAGTAGTTTGGTCATGAGGAGATAATCAGCTTTTTTATTCGTTGTGAGGGCCAATATACATCTTGAGGCGAAATGAGAAAGAAAATAGCAAGGCAGCTCCCAGCTGCACGAGCGGTATTGCAAGGAATTGATTGCCTCAGGAAACCCCTCATTCAAATATCCTTGCGCAAAGCAATGAAGAATCGCTGGATTCTGGATATCTTCCCTTAGCGGTCGAGAAAGGTCAGGACGCCCTTACCACGCGCTTGTTTTCATTTTCCTTTCTGGTACCTTGCTTTGGATTAGGGATCGTGCTTACGAGCTTCCAACTGGTGTTTATCAAAATGATTAGGATCGTATGTCAGAATGGAATTGGGGATTGACCTTGTGCTTATTGGGCCTTTTTTACGCTCCGGTGGCTCAGGCACAGGAGGAATGGGGCTCACAAGTCCGGTCCTATTTTCAGCAAAAGGGCATAGAGGAGTCTGTGGATACCCTGCTGCTCGTATCGCTGCGCCATCAATGCATGTACTTGATCGTCAACGACACGGTAGTAGAGGAATACCATATCTCTGGGTCTGCGCTGGGCGCTGGAAACCGGAGCGGATCTAACCAAACACCGTTGGGACTTCATCGCGTCAAAGAACGTCATGGCGACGGAGTTCCCTTGGGGGGAATCCTTCAATCAAGACAGTATATCGGTAAGGTAGCCACCATTTTCACCGATCCCATTGATGTAGAGGAAGATCACGTCACGACCCGTGTCCTCTGGCTCGAAGGGCTGGAAACGGGCGTGAATCGGGGCGGCAATGTTGATTCCTATAATCGATACATTTACATTCACGGCACCCCCGAAGAGGGCCTGATCGGGCGTCCCGCCTCTCATGGCTGCATCCGAATGTATAACCGAGAGGTGCTCGCCTTATATGATCAAACCCCTGTTGGGCGTTTGGTGCTCATTCTCCCATGATTTTTTTCTACCATGAACAAGTCAATTTTTTTCCTTGGTCTATTCGTGATCTGCCTCTTGAGCTGCGAAAAAGATGAGGCTGCCGTGCGCTTGAGCGCCAATGCTTACCTGGAAGCCAGGCTTCAGGGAGACTTCACCAGTGCCTCCCAATGGGTCGCTCCCGAAAGTCGCGATCGTCTGGAAGACTTGGAAATGATGGTGCTGACCGAGAGTGAAGGCGAGTTCCCCGAAAAATTCACCCTCGAGAAAGTTATTTGGGATGGTGACAAGGCATCTGTTCTCTATGCCCTTCAAGGTTATGGCCAAGACACCCTCGACTTGGTCTTGCAAGAGGAGAAATGGCTGGTGGACCTGAGCTCGGCTTCTGCTGTGCCGGACGCAGGTATGCTTTGGCACGAACTCCGTGAGTTGGAAGAATCCGACACGACTGCCCATGACCTGCGTGCGATCGAGCGAAGCCTCCTGGAAGAGGACAGCCTCATCGGCAGTGGCCTCATCCGTGACGACAATCTCATGCCAAGCGACAGCCAATAACCATAGCATTGATGAAAGTAACGATCAAGGAACCTTTCAAGGCCTTGGCGCTCCGCGTCACTACTGATGGCTGCCTGGAAGCTGGCGTGGATGAGGCGGGTCGCGGTTGTTTGGCAGGTCCGGTCGTCGCTGCGGCGGTGATCTTGCCAGATCAGGTGCATTTGCCGGGCCTCATCGACTCCAAGCTCCTGACCCACGATCAGCGCATTGCTATGCGACCCAAAATTGAGCGCCAAGCCATTGCCTGGGCCATCGGCAT
>DAITMB010000037.1:0-4319 GCA_036835375.1 Bacteroidota bacterium | reverse complement strand
CCTTTCCGGCGTACCATTGGGCCCAAAATAAAGGCTATCCTACCCAAGCTCACCGTGCCGCCATTGAACTTCATGGCAGCAGCATCCATCATCGCCAGAGCTTCCGACTATTGCGCTGAGTTCCTTCAAGTGAGAGAAAGAAGCTCGGTTGCTGGATTGCGGCCTTTTGTCGACAGAATCCAAGAAAAGCCACTGCCAGCGGGGTTAGCGATGAGCTCTGTGACCTTTTGGGCCCGAAAATCGGTGTGGCAAGTCAGGAAATGCTGTTGCCTATCCGCCTTTCGCAGGACCACCATGCGGGAGTTGGGTTGGCCGGAAGATGTGGTACTCAAGGCGGCTGTGTACCAGGGATGGGAAGGCAAATCGGCTGCCACGCCCAATTTTCGCCATATTTCTGCCCAAATAAAAAAAAGACATAAATATATAGATAGAATTCATATTTTCCATAGAAAAATATCCTTTTTTTCTCAAACCAACCGAATCACTGGCCTGATTTTTGAACAACATCTCAAACAATGAAATAAACGGATAATAAAATGGTATTAATCAAAATCAACCTCGCCATCGACATCGGGAAGGCTCCAAACGGTCGCCAATTTGTTTTCACCTCTCCCCACAGGCCGATACCCTCACCGAAGAGGTGGAACTTACTGCCTACAATCCTGCAGGCTCCATTCTTCGCCTCACCGATTCACACGGCACCGAGATTTGGCACTACGATCGGTTCACCAATCCGGGAGAATTTCGCCTCGACGTAAATATCAGCAATCTAAGTGCAGGGATCTACTATGTGGAGATCCACGATGGATTTTTTCACCAGGTGAGAATGGTGCGCATTGCTGCTGCCTAGGCTTGGTGGGACTGGGACTTGGGCTTTAGCTTTCCATACGTTGCTGAAGAACGCTAAGCGATTTGCGAATAGCATTCGAATAGCGAGGGTTCGCAACTCGCATCAGGTCCCGGATTTGTATTAGGCTCCCAGACATGTGAAGAGTATCTTCAGCTCCGCTGCAGAATGCACTATTCTGAGAAATGCCTTTTTAGCCAGACATCCTTAAGTTGTAACAGGTTGCGTAGCACTACCGGGCTTACAATCATCTGCATAAGTTTGGGCTTCCTCTTTAGTTAGATCTGGAATATTTTGGGGTAGCCCAACGCGCATCATAAAACGGGCAAATGCTTGAGCAAGATGCTCCCGGTAGGGGGAAAGGAGCCGAATCCGTAATGCACCAGAAGAGATGTGAGCCTTGAGGCCTTCAAAATGAATGCCGTAAACCGATCGAAAATCTGTAATCCAGAAGTCTTCTCTGCCTGAAAATCTCGTTTTGTGGAGTAAGTGGTGAGCAGGCTCGTACCCGTCTTTCAACCGCTTGAACCTACTGGAAATGGCCTTCTGGGAACTTTGTTCCTGAGCCGGCAACTGCTTGCAAAAGTCCTGAAAAGAATATAAAGGACATACGAGAACGATTTCTGCTTTACCATTTTCCAAATCACAAGACTGTGTGAGAACAACCACATCGAACAATTCAACATCGACAAGTATTCTTTCTTTGGGAGCGATTACCCCTGGAGGAATCACAATGGGGCATTTGCCTACAAGGTCTCCTTGTAATATCGAGTGATCGCCCGGCGGAATTTGTTCATACCAGTCTTTGTCCATTGGGATCAATATTCAGAATCCTCAAGGGGACTCAAGGATACATTTTTAAGGTGTCCTTCCCTGACTTCATTTATGATCGCTTCGATGCGCTCTCGGCGGACGGGCTTGGGCTTGAAAAACCAGTTTTCATCCAATCTTATTTCCTCGGCTTCCGGTGCCAGCTCAACTGACGTGGGAACCAGAGTTGCTCCGTATCGAGCTATGGAGAACTCAGGTATGAAAGTTGTACTCGTCTCAGGGACAAGAACTTCTTGAATGCCTTGGCGCACTCCACCTTTACTCCCGTGTGATGGGACTTTACTTGATACTACGACCGATGATGTGTCTAAGCACATGTCCTGTTCAGAAAGCTGATATATAATAGCAGACGAATGAAGATAGGGATAAGAAGGAGGTGGTGGCGTAATCATAATTACTTGTTGAAAGATGTATATAGTTCTCCGCGCGTCAGGTCTTTAAAAGCCTTACTGCATATGCCATGAGCTTGATCCAACCAGACTTTTATTGAGGTCAAGTCACCGGGGCTCTGATGCCGCATCGAGAACTGTAGTATGAGCCCCTGCTTGTCTAAATGATTTGCCTGCTGGATATTAAACGTAAAAAGACCACTATCGGTCTGAAACGGCAAGGTAAGATGAAGTCCCTTTGCTGGCTCTTTGCTTTTAAAAAAGGTCTGATCTAGTGTTATATGAAGGGTTGAACGCAAAAAATTTTGAATATCGTGGGTGTAAAAATCGAATGGCAGGAAGTCAAGATACAACAGATTTAGAACTAAGTTTCCACCTTGTATCGATGAGTAAGTTTGTAGAAATTCATTTATCACATAAGAACTCCTTTCCTCAAAGTCTGACCACTCATAAGACGAATCTGTCGCATTCACAGTCAGCACCCCTGGCCCCACTTGCACAAGCGGGTGCTCACCAGCTGCTACCCTAAAACGATGTGCCACAAATCCTCTGGCCTGATCTACTGGAAGCAGCGCAGCAGGCAAAGCTTCCCGAACAGGATACCGATCCTTGAGGCGACCGTACAACTCTCCGGGTAAGTAGGCATACTGAGTGAGTGCATCCTCTGTCTCCATCGGCCACCTGATATCAAAGATAACCTCGATCAAAGGTGCGGAGGGGAGTCTGCTCATAGGGCTTAAAAAATAGCTTTTTATTCTCGACAATGGGCCAATAGTAAGCAAGTATTGAAACAAAAACAAGGGTTGAAACGCCTTATCAAAGCAAACACATCTACAAGCCTTGTAATATCTCCAATCTGAATATTGAATTGCGTGCAGCTTTCTTTCGCATTCTTTTCATGCTCAATTTTGGGTAAAAACTTTCATGGCCGCCAAGATGTTCAGGGCAGCTTTTCGGAATAAGGCGATGTTGTGGAATGCATTTTTACTCCGTTTTCAGTCCATGTCTTCTCCAAAAACCATGTCCAGACGCCAATGGAGCTTATTTTTCAATTCCCCAGTGGCCACGAACCCAGGCCTGCAACTCCTCAGCACTCCGCCTGTTGAGGTGATGTGAAATTCTGTTTCGGTCTCCGTTTTCTGTTCAGTCAAGAGTTACTTGGTTCGTTCGATTCGGACCAAGTGCTGCAATCCCGGCCAATAATCTCGGTCCAAAATCCAAATCAATACATACCTCAACCTTGCCGGAAGGAAATGCCAGCTCATATCAACAAACACCTAGTTGGCTACGTCAAAAGATTCAGTAGTGATCGCCTACCTCGTCGCTTCCTTCGCAATCTGTGCGAAGTTGGCCATGGAAAATGAGGATATTTGCCGCATTTTTGTGCTTTTTGTGTAAGTTCGAAAACAAAAAGCGCAATGCAAGAACCACCCCATGACACCCTCGACCTCGAACTCAGCGACGGTAGCATCGTGCGCTGGGCCTACAACCCCGCTCCGGCTGACGGCTTTGAAGAAGTCTCCGTCGGTGGCCGCGTCAAGGCGCATTTCCGGCAGGTGACGCAGACGGTAGCGGCTATGGCCGAAGACCTCCACGGCCTCTACCTCGCCGCCAAACCCGACAAGATGAGCATCGAGTTTGGAGTGGAGATCAGTGCCGAAGCGGGCGAGCTTACTGCCCTCATCGTCAAAGGCTCCGGCAAAGCCAACCTGAAGATCACCCTCACCTGGGAAAACACCAAGCGTGCTCTCCATGCCTGAGGACCACTTATTTCGCCTCTTGCAGGACGCAACGGTACGCGTCGGCCCCAAGGGTCAGCACGGCAGCGGCTGCTTCGTGGCCCCCCACCTGATCCTCACCTGCTGGCACGTGGTCGAGAAGCTGGGCGAAACCGTATCTGTGCAGCCCTGGAAAGGCCAGACCCTCGGCCCTCCGCTACAGGCGCGGGTGATCCGGCACTTCGAGCGGCCCGACGACCTTGCCCTGCTGGAGCTGACCGAGTCCTACGCACACCCGCTCGTGTGGCTGGGAGCGGGTTACCAGTTGCGCGACCCCATGGCCAGTTGGACCTACGGCGAGAAAGCCCCTGAAGGTGACAGCGCCACCCTCGACTCCGAAGGCGACTCCTACCTGCATAACCGCCTCTACCTCAAGCTCAAAGCCGGACAGGTAAGCCCCGGCATGAGCGGCGCCCCGATCCTCAACCAGCGCAGTGGGCGCGTGTGTGGCATCCTGCGCTTCACCCGCGACGC
>DAITMB010000036.1:20467-40591 GCA_036835375.1 Bacteroidota bacterium | reverse complement strand
AGTAAATCAATTTTTGCATGAAGCCTTGTACCCAGGGCAGTATGCGATTTGCTTGTGCAACTTTTTGGTCAGCAAGTCGCATGGGAGAGTATTCTGTATGAAAGACTTGTTCATCACTTCGGGATATCCATCTTTTTTCTATTAGATGGTTGTGATTTATTGGTTGCATAACTCTGTGTCGTTGATTTTGAGCCATAAATAAACGTTCGATCGGATTTGTTTTTAAAACCTGCCGAACCAGTTGGACCGAGATTTCGAGTCTCTTGCCCCAGACTTCTAGATATTGACCGATGCCAAATTTCAACTTTGTGAGTGGAGTAAACTTACCAGCTAGCTTATCCGCAACCCGCTTACTATATAGACAGTTTTCATTGAAATAATGACCGATAAATTTCCACTTAGAACGCGAGAGAGGTCGGAAATGGTTTTTCTCAGCGATCCTAGTAGGAACCGAATCTAACTGCGCCTTCCCGGTATAATACACCAAAAAGCGAGCCCCAGCCTGCAGCCAATTTTTCAACATGAAGGTAGAATTCTTCTGAATCCCTCGGATGCAAAATGGGAAAAGTTCGGTTGTGAGCAGGCGTATCTTCATAATCACAGCTTAGGTAACATTTTGTTGACCAATTTTCACTTGGTAAGCACCTAGGAGCTTCTCCAAATGGACCGAAGGAGAGAATTGCTCTATCGCCAAAGCCCTCCCATGTTGCTGGATCTTCGACAAAAGGGCGGGGTCATTCAGGAGTCTGAGAATTCCTTCCTTGAAGGATTCGGCAGAGACATCCTTGACCAATATACCGGAGATCTCATGTTTCAGCCAGGTGCCTACTCCCCCTACATCAAATCCGACCACCGGCTTCCCCAGCATCATGGATTCAATCCCTACAATGCCAAATGCCTCAGGATACACAGAAGGAAAGAGCAAAATATCGGCTTCCTCGATTTTTTGATGAATGGCTTCATGTGGGAGCCATCCTTCGAAGTGAATTCGACTCAGCAAATTCGCCTTTTGAACCATATCCTTGTATCTCCCCTCATGGAGCCCACTCCCGCAAATACTAAGGGTGAGATCTTGATTAGATGCCATGAGATGTATAACAGCCTCTAACATCAGATCAACTCCCTTGTGTTCGATCAGGCGACCAACAAATATTAGACGTGTGGGAGGGGTTATTGCTGCTGCTTCAGCTTTACGAATCTGCGTAAAGTATGGATTAAGTATCAACTTTTCTTGTGGAAATCCGGCCAGTATAGCTTCCCGCTTCATGTATTCAGACATCACAAAAACTCCGGTGTACCTTTCGCTCAAATGCTGTATCTCAGCACGCGTGTTCAGAAAAGCTGATATAAGCCGCTGGGGATTACGGCTTGCACAGCCTTGTGTATAGGCGTGCAGGAGGCAATGAAATCCAAATGGCTGATCACAGATTTGCTTATTAAAGCGCCAGAATTTGGTATGGGCTGGACAAATCATCCTCGGCTCATGCATGGATCTGAATACAGGCGCCAACTGAAATAATATTTCGAGTAAGCGATAGTCTGACAAGGTGTGTACATGAATCAAATCACCATCCTTCAACAAACTGGAGATGTATTTGGCAAAGTCATTTTCTTCGACTCTCCATATTTTGGTTTCATCTGGACTTATTTTCACCTCAATCGTACTTCCTGCCCTCGTCACCCCTAGCCATTGACTCTTGATTCCAACGAAATGCAATTGCTCTTGTAGCTGCTGAATATAGGTTTCAGTACCTCCAGTATTGTGGATTTTGTCATTAATGTGAAAGACGGTGAAGTTCATAAAAATGAGGGATTCATCAAGATTTGCAAAGCTAGCGCATACAAATATCTATCAAGGACAAAAACCAAGAATATCTTTTGTGGCCCAAATTTTCCCTGTCATGTATTACAAGCCCAAACTCTTTTTAGGAATTCATTCCCACGCCATTGGCAGGATTCCTAAGCATGATGTGCAGGGGCTACTCCACCTTCAAGACATGTTATGAAACCAAAAGTATTGAGGTAAACCTGATTTTTGACAATAGATTTCGTAAAAATGCCAGATTCTGTTTTCTCTCTGCGAGATCCCATTCAGAACAAGTAGCCATTCAAGTATGGCAAAATCTGTTAAATCAAGCCTCCTTAGGTGGTCTATAAACTACTCCTTCAATTGGTCTTAGCACCCAAATCGCTGAATTACCAATCGCTGTTTGATGCTTTCTTGCAACGATCGACCTCACCAATTTTAGAAATGGCCTCATAATTTTGCCTTTTATAGTTTTACTAGGAATAGAAAGAATGTCAACATCGTAAGTTCGCTTCTCTATCTCAAACCCTACTTCCTCGCAAATTTTTCTTAGCGTATCTGGAAAAATTGGACTTCGATGATCTGGGTGAATCATCAAGTCTAATCGCCCTGTCAAAACAAACTTGATCTGAGATACAAACTCTGTTGTATTGGGAGTGGAAATAAATACCCTCCCCTCAGGCTTTAGGTAATACTTAATTTCACGTAAAAAATGGAAGGGATTTTCCATATGCTCAATAATTTCTAGACCGAAAACAGCATCCATGGAGTGAGGCTCAATGTCGAGCATCCATGGATCATTGAGATTATTTTTATATAGCGTAACTGCATCTATTTTAAAATCACAAAACCCTTCTATTGCAATAATGTTAAAAAAACCGTTATCCAAAAGCCTTTGGCAAAATGCCCCTTGGCCAGCACCAACATCCATGATGCTTAATTCTGCCTGAGAAGAATGGTCCGAGAAATGAGAATAAAATTCATCATAAACCTTTTCATGGGTAAAGTAGGAATAATAGCCAAGCCATCATGTTCACACCTTCGCGAAACTTTCTGACGCCGAGTTTGGATTTCGTGTTGTTACTCATAAGGTAAATCGATAAGGCAGAAGTAGGTTGCGGCTACCTATAGCATATTAAAATAGAGAAGCAAATTTTTAATGGGATACAGGAATGTAACTTGACGTCTCTGATGTTTCGAGCTATCAAGCAATCTTAATTGCACAACTTACCGATTCTCAGTGTAAAATTATTGAAAAAATATAGGAAGGCAATTGTTCAGGTAAACTTGATCTGCATGCGATAACCTATGCTATACTTTGGGTAACTCTGGATGCAGTGCAATGGCACGACCTCGAGATCAAATATCCCTCCGTTGGCGACAGCCTCGTTTTAGGGTTTTTTTTAGAAATTGAAAAAAAAATGATTGGCTCCCAACTATACGATAAAAATTTAACTTTAACTTAAGTCTAAGACATCCTGCTAGATAGCCATTCTCCGTGAGCTCCTAACCAAATATTATTTTTAGCTCTCGCCTCAATTTTTCAATGGATCGAAAATTTTTGAATTCGATGGAAATAGTATAGAAGAACTAATTGAGCCTAAAGTGCCAGAACCTGAAAGGGATATGCAAAAATCGGTTAGTGAGAGATGGCAAAGTGCGATGTTTGTCTAGCTTTTCTGGAAGGGAAAGCAATTATTCGCTGAAATCTAGCAGGGGATTTTAATCAGGCATTCCAGAGTTCTCCCAGTGATATTAACGCTTCTGGACTTCATGCCACATGATCCATAGCCGCTGCTGGCGACGTCGCCGATCCCTGCTTATTCCATTCTTGCCTACCATTTATGGATTTGATGCTCCGACACAACTATTGTTCTGTTGCGTTTCTTACATACAAAGAATTCTCTTGGGATTGAGCTTAGTGGAATGGAGAAGATGGGGTATGCGATATGAATTCTGCAAGTTTTTTTGACAGCTCGGCTCCTGAGTTTTTGTACAAGTGATTAGCATCGACATACTGATATGCTGCACTTTCGCAAGAGTAGGATAAGTACGAGATGCCATGCGAATCTGCAAATTGCATCATAAGCGAATCAAACCGCGGCAGATAGGTCATTTCCATTTCGAGAAGCCGAAGATCTACCGGCAGACGAACAAGATATACACTCCCTCTATCGAGCAAGTAGCTGACTATGCTATCAAGATACGCCATTCTCGAATCTGAGAGCTTGTATTTCCCTACATACTCTTGGCTGTATTTATCTATGGAGCGAAGATCTCTTGCAGCGATGGAAGCGGAATCCATCGGAACAGACACCTCTAGCCAACCGTCATGATGTAGAAAAGTACTTTTTTGAGGCCGAGAGAATAAATTGAGCCAACCACGGGGGTAATTGTTCTTTAGGTAGAAAAAATTGGGGAAAAGATTAACTACCTTGGTGTTCCCGAGGCAAAGATCATTTTCCTTGAATGTGCGCTCGTCATTTGGATCCTCTGTATCAGAAGATACCGACCATGGGTCAACTGTGACAATAAAGGTACCCTGTTGAGAGCTTTCGGCAAGTTTAGCTTTAATGGCCTCAAAATAGACTTTACCATAGGGAGAGTGACCCAAGGTAAACGCAAAATTATACATCTGGGGCGTTGCTTTGTGTCCCAACACAGAATCAAAAATGGCTGGTTGTAGGGCCTGAGCAGCTCTTGACGTACCAAGAATCAATGATTGCTGTTTCGATGAGGCAAATCGCAAGTAAAACGGATCAGTATAACCGTCTGCTTGAAACGCAGCGATGATGTGCAAAATAATCAAGCCCAAGACATAAAAACTCACCCGAATCAGATACTTCTTCATTTGCTAGAATTGAAAGTAGATGAATTCGTTGTTTGAAAAATTTCCATAGATCAAGATAGCAAAGATCGTTGCGAGATATGCACCATGACGCAAAGCAAGCGGCCAACTATGAATTTGAAGACCATGCTGCTTGTCGCGTTGCAACCATTCTACCACAACTAGACTCATGATTAGGAGCATAAAAACCCCGAAAGTAACCGTTTGTGAGGAAAATCCTGGATTGGAAATATAAGGGCTAGCGAATATTCGGCTCAAGTATTCCCAAGCATGGGTGAGGCTGTTTGCTCTAAAGAAAATCCAAGCAAGGGTCGTCATCGAAAAAGTGAGTAGAATCTGAGAGGTTTCCTTCATAGAAGGAAGCCAGCGAGTCGGTCGAATGACATCAAGGTGCTTGCGGTTGCGTTCGGTAAGCAGAAGAGGGAGGAAGTAGCAGGCATTCAGAAAGCCCCAAAAGAGAAAGGTCCAGTTGGCACCATGCCACATCCCACTCACCACAAATACGATGAAGGTATTAAGAACTTTTTGCCAGCGTGAACCTTGACTCCCTCCAAGTGGGATATAGAGGTAGTCTTTGAACCAAGTAGAAAGAGAAATGTGCCAGCGTCTCCAGAATTCAGCTATATCCCTTGAGAAATAAGGGAAAGCAAAGTTTCTCATCAAGCTGAATCCAAAAATTCTGGCTGTGCCAATGGCAATATCTGAGTATCCAGAGAAATCGCCATATATCTGGAAGGCGAATAATACCGCTCCCAACACAAGAATGACACCTGAATATTCCAGATGGTGATCAAAAATCTGATTTACATAGGTGGCGCAATTGTCAGCAATGACGATCTTCTTAAAAAATCCCCACAAGATCTGACGCATTCCATCACTGGCCTGAGCATAATTGAAAACTCTCTTTTTATCGAACTGAGGGAGAAGGTTCGATGCCCGCTCTATAGGCCCGGCTACCAACTGCGGGAAAAAACTCACATAGGCAAAAAATGCAAAAAAGTCGCGGGAAGGCTCGATTTTCCGACGATAGACATCAATGCTGTAGCTCAGCGTTTGAAATGTGTAGAAACTAATACCAACTGGAAGCAGAATATTGAGACGAGAAACATCGAGCGGAGTTCCCAGAAGTGTAAACGCCTCGCTGAGGCTCACAGCGAAGAAGTCGTAATATTTGAATAGTCCCAGAAGGCCTAAATTCACCGCAACACTACAAGTCAACAAAGCTTTTCGTCTCGAATCATTTTGTGTTCCCGACATCTGCTGAGAGACCAGGTAGTCCACCATCGAACTAAAGATGATGAGAGACAAAAACCGCCAATCCCACCAACCATAAAAGACATAGCTCGTGACCAGAATCCAAGCATTCTGAAGGCGAATATTCTTATTTGCTACAAACCAGTAAACAAGAAATACCACTGGCAAGAATACCGCAAAGTCGATGGAATTAAACAGCATAGTTAACCCAGTTGAGCGTGGGGACCAACCCAAAAATGGTTTCGAAGATCTTAAGTGTGAGTAGGCAAAGCGAGATATTCATGGATCTTCTGAATGGTGTAATTAAATATCTTCTGCCAAGTATAATCGGATTCTACTCTGGCATACAAGCGTTCTCCTTGTGAAAAACTCTCTTCCAGATTTGCTGCCGCCTGATCCATAGCCGCTGCCAACGACATCGCCGAGCCCGGCTCGAAAAACTTCAGCTCCTGATCCGAAAATGCACTGCGAAAATTATCCCACCCCGGCACAAGGCAGCACAGCTTACCTGCACCATAGGTGTAAAGCTTCATATAGGAGGCTTCCGGTTGACTGTGAGGAATGAGGCCGATATGGCATTTCTCCAGCACTGGTCCCAGTTGATGATGTGGGATGATTCCATGAAATTCGTAGGAAAATCCCGTTGGAGCATCAGCCAACACATCCTCATACTTACCCCCACCCACAAAGTGAAAATGCCAGCGATCTCTGGTTGTGCTCTGCTGCCATGACTCAAAGAGAATGTTTAGGTTATGGTGCTGCATTAACTGACCAATGAAGCAAGCTTGTAACTTCTCGCCTGGACTAAGGACCTTTGCGTGGTTGCGAAATTTCTCCAAAAAACTTTGTTCAATCCCGTTCTGCACACTGACAAAATCTTCGGACTTTAACTTGAGCTGCACACCAGTACCCCCTACGCAAAAACACAATTTCGCTTGGTGATAGGCCCACCTTTCTAGCGACAAACACAGCGGCCGGATCAAGCTCAAGTATTGGTTGTTGAGGTCCTGGGCTAATACGCCATTCACTTCATAGAATAAGGGCAAGCGAAGCAGCTTGCTAATGATCAAGCCATTAAAATTCAGGTAGGCAGCTCGTTCATAGATAAAATCAGGATTTGTAATCTTGATTTCGCGATACATCCTAGGAAGCTCCTTGATCTGTTGAAAAAACCTCCTTAAATCACGAATCACTCCCCACCATCGGTTATTGGTGGAGAATCTCGATGCGGGTGCCTTAACGCCAGAAGGTTTTTGCTCTTTGACTACAAAATTTCCTTGCTGCAAGTAGGGCAAACTGCCCAGGTTGGTAACAACCTGAAGGTCCGCATGAGAGCCGAGCTCACGAATGCCGGTAGTAATATGCATAAATGCACCCGAAAAAGGCTTCAGACAGCCTGTTTCGGTCATGATATACACAGATTTGAGCGTCTTGAGGCGCGATGCCGCCTCTTTATCGGTAGTATGTTCTGATGGATTCTGAGACATAATCAATCATTTCCTGGGTCATTTCTGGAAAAAACGGCAAAGACAAAATGGCATTCTGATAAGCCGCTGCCACGGGAAAGTCTTCCCTTGAATGTCCGAGGTAGGCATACGCTGGCAAAAACGGAAGCGGAGTTGGGTAGTGGATCACCGTTTGAATCCCACGAGCATCGAGAAAGGATTGTAATCCGTCCCGATCCTGCGCCCGGATCATGTAAAGGTGATACACATGCTCAGCTCCCGGTCTCACAGCTGGTAGTTCGATTTCCGCAATGCCTTCCAACGCTATTGCATAGGCTTTTGCCCAGGATTGCCGTTGCTCAGTCCAGGAAAGAATATGCCCCAGTTTGACCTTGAGCACAGCGGCCTGCAACCCATCTAGGCGGCTGTTGATCCCCTCCATGTGGTGTTGATGCTTAATGAGTGCGCCATGATTGGCATACATCCTACATTTTTCTGCCAGTGCATCATCATTGGTAAGAATGCCACCTGCATCTCCATAGGCACCAAGATTTTTTCCGGGGTAGAAAGAGAAGGTGGAGGCAATGCCAAATGTCCCTGCGAGTTGCCCGTTGAGTGTGGCGAAGTGCGATTGGGCACAGTCTTCGATCACAAAAAGGCCGTGGCGCGCCGCAATCTCCATGATCTGATCAGTCTGTGCGGGGTGGCCAGTCAGGTGAACCGGGATGATCGCTTTGGTAGCGGGCGTAATTTTTCGCTCAACATCCGCCGGGTCGATGGTGTAGTATCGGGGTTCAATGTCTGCGAACACTGGCTTGGCCCCGGCTTGCGTGATCACTTCTGAGGAGGAAATCCAGCTATTGGCTACGGTGATCACTTCATCTCCCTGACCGATGCCCAGCATTTTGAGAACAATGTAGATCGCATCGGTGCCGTTGGCCACGCCGATGCAATGCTTTGCACCCATCATGGCGGCAAAGCCATTTTCAAACTCAGTGATCACCGGCGTTCGAATAAATGCTGTGTTGTCTATCACCTCGGCGATGGCAGCATCCATCTCCTCTTTGATAGAGAGATACTGGGCTCTGAGGTCAGCGAAGGGGACGGACATGGTTTTTACGCTCATCTGATTTTTTTTGCAGGGTTACCAACGTAAACCCCTGGTTCTGTAATGTCTTTGGTGACCACAGCTCCGGCTCCCACGACCACATGATCGCAGATGCTCACCGGAAGAATGGTCGCATGGGTTCCGATAGAAACATGGTTGCCTATCTGGGTACTTCGCCACTTGGTCTTGTCGCCACCTGCCGGTCCGCCGGATTCAAACAGGTCATTGATGAACATGGCGCCGTGAGAAATAAAGCAGTGATCTCCAATCGTGACCAATTCGCAGATAAAAGCATGTGACTGCACCTTGGTGTGATGCCCGATGGTCACATCCTTTTGAATCTCTACAAAAGGACCAATAAAGCAGTGGGCACCGATGGTGCAGCCATACAGGTTGACGGGTTCCACCACTTTGACATGTTCGCCAAAGGCCACATTGCGAATGGCGACTCGGAGCAATTCAGGTTCATGCATGGGAACTGTGTTGAGTAATGCTTTGGTATATGCGCTCGATGATTTCCACGGTTTTGAGCCCTTCGAATCCATTGGTAGTGATAGAACCACCTTCCTGAAGCACCGAGGCCACATTGGCATACACCTGATCGTGGTTGGACATAGATCCCTGATACTGTCCGTATTGATTGGCGGGCTTGCCCTCTGGCAATCCATCGATCACATGGCCTTCTATGTTTTGGTACTCCAATTCGTTCAGGTATTGACCGCCAATTTTCACTGAGCCTTTTTCGGCAAAAATGGTGAGAGAGCCCTCCATGTTTTTGCCATAGCTGTTCACGGTGTAGTTGATGGTTCCGATGGCTCCGTTGTAGAATTCCATGGCCACCACGCCAGCATCTTCAAATTCAATCTGACCTTGATGAAGATAGTTTTTTCCCATCGCCATGACCTTTTTCACATCGCCGATCATCCAGTAAAGTAAATCCACAAAGTGGCTGAACTGGGTATAGAGCGTGCCGCCATCGAGGTCTTTGGTCCCCTTCCAGGAGTTGGCATAATACTCGGGGTTGCGGTTCCAGAAGCAACTGAGCTGGATGGAATAGATCTTCCCGAGCACCCCATCGTCGATGAGCTTTTTCACTGCCTCGACAGGTGGGTTAAAGCGGTTTTGCTTCACAATAAAAAGCCGCTTATTCGCCTTTTCTGCTGCTTTGATCATCTCTCCGCAATCGTGCACACTGATGGCCATAGGCTTTTCGCAGATCACGTGATGCCCAGCCTTGAGCGCCATGATGGTGTGAGTGGCGTGTAGGCCATTGGGCGAGCAGATGGAGACTACGTCAACCTCTGGCTCAGCCGCAAGCAGCTCTTCGATGCTCGCATAGACACGTGCCTGATATGCTTGTGCGAGCTGATTGGCTCGCTCCTCCACCGGGTCGCACACGGCCACGAGCATACCTACAGATTGGATGTGCTCTGCATGCCGCTGGGCGATGCGTCCGGAGCCTACGATAGCGAAAGTGAGAATATTACTCATTGGGGGTTTTGCTTGGATAAGAGGGAGATCAACTCGTCATGATACGCCCGGTAGTTCTTTGCTGCAGAAAATTGTTGTTCGAAGGTGGCGCGTGCCGCTTGTTTGTAGGCCGCATGTTCAGCCGCTCCCAGTGCGATAAATTTTGATAGATAATCAGCGAGGATTTCAGGTGTCAAATCCGCCGGAAGCAGCCACCCGTTTTTTCCATTGATCCCTTCGGACACACCACCGACATCGGTAGCAAGGCAGGGAACGCCATAGCTAAAGGCTTCCATGATAGAAACAGGAAGACCTTCAAAGGTGCTGGTCAGCACAAAAAGATCCACGGGTTCGCGTTGATACCATGATTGAATTTCGGGGCTGCTCACCCTTCCATGAATTTGGACTTCAATGTTTGGAGGCAAGCTTGTAGCAATTGATTCAATTTTTGCTCGTTCGGGGCCATCGCCAAAGAGATCAAACCTGATGTTTGTCTTTTGAAGGGCTAAGGCCTCCACTACCATGTCCACACGCTTCAGCGGAATGAGATTAGCCGTGCAAATGATTCGAAAGGAAACTTGCTCGGGTGTCTTGGTAGGGTTTAGCCTTCCTGGATCGGGAACACCCAGGTATGCAGTCTTGAATTTCGAGGAAAAAGCCTGATAAAGCGAAGCCATATAGTCACTGCCCGCCTGTGAATCGGAATAAATACCATCTATCCTTTCGAAGAGCCATGGCCTAAAATGATGATAATGACCGAAAGCCCGCTTGTGATATAGATCATAATTGTGTGCTCTTGACACAATCAAATGTGTGGCATTGTTTCGCTTTCTCCAAGTTAATGGGAACAACATCCACGAGTTTAGCCAATAACTGCTGATGATGGCAGAGGGGCTTAGCTTGGTTAGTTCCGCCATCCACCTATCCCAGTCTGCTTTAGTGGCAAGTAGCTTGGAAGTAGATTTGACTAAATGCTTGATCGATTTCATTTTCCAAAAGGAAGGTGCCCACCTAATGGAGAATGCTTCTTTCCATACCTTTCCTATCAGAAAAAAAGCTACTGTCAGATAAGAAGCTCTCGCGTTGTCGGGACAAGTGGGGCACCAAACAGTACAATTGGAGGGGATAGGCCGTGCGATGTCGTTATCGCTTGGCTTATGAATCACCGGAATGATCACGACTTGGGTGAACCTTTTAGAGAGGATCTCAATTTCATACTCCAAAAAAGTTTCCTGGCTCCCAAACGGGAATTGGTGTGTAATCAAAGCAAAAACAGATCGACTGCCAGTCGGCTTTGAAGGTGGTGATTCATTCATTACAGTTCAATTCAATTCAATTCAGGGCTTTTTATGCCTGTGGCATACTCACGATGCAGCAGGAAATGGCGAGACTAGTTCTTGTGTTTGCGGAGTATAAGGGAAAGCTTAAAGGATGCCTTAGTTATAAACTTCTTGATTGGACCTGGCTTGTTCACTGGATCTTCAATAAAATGTGAGTGATAGGAGTCTTTGACCACCTTGATAATTTGATAGTCGTATGGCTTCCACCAGATAGGGTAAGACTCAAGATACTTGATCTGGAGACCGTGGGGCAGGAGGTTGGAAATCAAGCTATCTGTATAAACCGGCTGGTCGATTACCTGCATGGCTTCTGGTCTGTGATCAAGACACCATGTGTGGTAGCTTGGCTCAGGTATATGGATCAAAATCATTCCATCGTCTGCTAGCAGGTTGCTCAGTTTGGCAAAGAGATCATAATGGAGTTCCAGCGGAATGTGCTCTATCACGTCAGGCATCAGAATGAGGTCAAACTTCTCTTCAAGCTCATAAGTGGTGATATCCTCCGCTACAAATGTGATGTGAGAAAAACTTTGTAGCTGTTTTTTGGCTACCTCAATGCTTTTTTCACTGATGTCATTTGCCAAGATCTTTCCCGGTGATTGGATATATTCTGCCAAAAGTCGGGTTTGGGTTCCAATACCGCATCCTACCTCAAGGACATTCGACTCTCTTTTGACCCCAAATTTCTTGACCCACCGATGAATGGATCTGTGGCGATCATTGATTCCTACTTTCACTTGGCGTTCCACATAATTGTCGTAGAACTCTCTAAGTTGGTCAGCTTTTGTCTTCATCAGTAAGGGTTTTTGTGAAAGGTTCGTTTTAAGAATTTAGGGTAGTGAAACCCGGTGTTTGGACTCTATCTGGGGCAAGTGTTGTTTCATCGAAAATGGTAAGTTTGAGTGTCAAGATTCCAGAATCTTCGACTGGGTAACCTGCCCAACCACTTCAAAATAGCATTTCGGAGAATCCGAACGGATTCCTGATTCTCATCGGCATTGGTGTTGCTCCTCACAAGTGCTCTAAACATTGTTTCTGTTTACTTATGGTGTTGGAGTAGCTTCAGAAAATTTCCGAAGAATATTTCGAAGTAGTAAAAAATCGGCTCTCTTTATGAGGAAGGTGTCGATGAACCGCTGATCATAGTCCCGGATAATGATCCAAAAGACATAAGCAGATGTGAAGAGATATGAGACAGCGGTCCCAATTGCCGCCCCAATTATCCCCATTTTAGGAATCAACCAGAGGTCAAGGAGAATGGTAAGCACGAGACCAGAGTAGGATGCAATGAGATTTTCTCTCTGTCTCCCTACACCCGAGAGGAAGGAGGCGTAAATCTTGGTCAGGGCAAAGGGAATAATTCCCAGAAGTAACCAAATTAACACGGCTGCCGATTCTTCAAAAGCTTCTCCGTAGGCAAACACCATGAACTGTTTTCCGAAAAGAAGTGCCCCTACAAAGGAAATGATTCCTAAAAACATCAAAAACCTTCCCATAAACAGCGTTCGATCGAGATTGGCCTTTGTTTGGCCAGTGCCTCCTTTGGCGATACTGGGCAGCAGCACAGTGCTAATCGCAGCAGGCAGGAGCCAAAACATTTGCCCAAGATTTGATGACAAGGAATAAAGACCCAAAGAGGCGCTTCCCAGATAAAAATTAACCAGCCAAAAGTCGAGACGATAGTTGAGAAACTGAGCCACATTGCTCGCATACATCAACCCTCCCCAACCAAAAATCTGATTGAACTCTTTCTTAGTTGGTCGCTCTACTCGCCATGGTCCATTTAGCTTAAGATAACTCCAAAGACCAAAAAGCATGGTAGCTACCAACGACAACAAATACAGCCAATAGGCATCAGTCACGATAAGCGCTTTCTCGCTGAGGAGGTAAAACCCGACAAATACTAGAAAAAGAGAGATCGCTCTCACATAGTTCAGTAGGTTAATTTGTTTGAATTGCAAATTCGCGGACATGAGTCCCTTTACCCATTGACTAACAAGTGTCGTGGCGAATGCAAGACAGATTAGGAGCATATACAGAGGAGTGTCGTGCTTCTCTGGCAGAAATATCTCTAGTTTGCTCCACCGACTTGCTGCAACAACGGATAAAGCGAAAAGCAAGACCAACACGGGCATAATCAAGACCAAAATTCCGTGCGCCTTGTTCTGAACAAGGTCCTTTCTCGCTACCAGAAACCCCAATGCTGATTGAATCCCAAAGTCAAAGAACAGGGCACCAAATGAGATGGCTGTAATGAAAATAGCATATTCCCCTTTTCCTACTGGACCCAACAATCGGGTGGAAATAATGGAAGTACCCAGACCAAGAACGATTTGAAAAACTTGAGACAAAACCGTTCCGAAAATATGCTTTTTCATGTGGGGAGTTCAGTACATGTCTACTTGGCCAACAATTCAACCATACGGTTCCACTGCTGTCCAGACGAAGCTCCATGTAAATGATAAATGCCCGAACTTACCCCTTCGATTCTGAGAGGTACATCTTGGGAAGGCCAAGAAGCGATTTGCCATCCTTGTATCATTCTGCCGCTGAGATCATACAACTTCAGTTCTACTGGTCTGCCAGACCACGATGGCAAACGAACCCAGATCTGCCCATTACCAGGGTTGGGATAGATCGATAAATCCACGAGTTCCTGATCCGAAATACTTACGTTATGCCTGAGAAGGTCAAAACAATACACGGCTGTATCATTTCCACAGTTGTTGGCAATGTCAATCGCAATGAGAGTCACACAATAATTTCCAGGAAATTCATATTGGTGACTAGGAGAGTTGCTGGTGCTCGTAGAGCCATCTCCAAAATCCCATAAGTATCCCCCAAAAGAGGATGTATTGGAAAAAGAGACCGTCAGTGATGAACTTACCACCGTATCGGGTACAAAGAAGGAAGCTTGAGTCTTGAGTGGAATGAAAATTCCAATTGTATCGAGCGTAGCACATCCAAATTGATTTGTCACTGTGAGGGTGACAACTGCGCTACTTGTGATCGTAATTGTATCCGTCGTTTCACCGGTACTCCATAGATGAAGTAGGCCTGGATTTCCTGAATATAGCGTCACACTGTCACAATCCGTGACATCATTTCCCAAGTTTAACACAGGAAAGTCTGAAAATCCACTAATCACGATGGTATCGAGCAAGGTGCAGCCCCTCGGCTCGGTCACCACAACAGAAATGGTGGCTGGTGCAAACAGTAAAATTTCCGAAATGGTGTCGCCCGTGCTCCACAAGAACACCGCAGATGAGTCGTAGCGGGTCCTCAATACATTTCCACATAACACACCATCGTCCGGCAAACCCGCATCAACCGGTATCTCTACCAAAAATGTATCTCTCAGCACACATCCTGCTTTCGAAATTTCGACCCAAAACTCATCAGTTTGGGTCACGTTGTTGCTAGAGGCCATGGTTCCATCACTCCACAAATAGGTGGCGCCTGCCAATGAAAAGTCCACGAGGGTATCTTTGCAAGAATAAATCTCATCTGGCAACACCATCGGTATGACAACTTCGTACGCTCGACTGCTTCTAGTACTAGCACAGCCTTCGCTTCTTCGAACTGCCCAATCGAAAAAGTAATTATAATGACCAGCAATCGGTGTTCCTTTCAGGATTGTTATACCCGATTTCGCTACAGGAAAACTTGCCGCTGTGTTTATGAGCAAACCCTGATTGCCCCCAAATGGCTGATATAAAATAATATAAGATCCGGTATGGAGGGATCTTGATAAAACGATACGATTCTTGCCGGGCTGATTCAGCCCGTAGTTCTGGTTAAAAACGGTGTCATTCCCTTCTCTAATAATCAAGACATTTCCTTGTTGTGGCGTATTGATATAGATCGAAACAGAATCAAGAATAAGGGGTTCTGATACCTGAAATTCAAGACCCCTCGCATTCCCTACCAAAAAATAGTTACCTTGATTAGCAAAGGTCAATCCTGCAGATTCGTTAAATGAAAACTCCCGAGACTCCGCATAGAACGTAGAGGTGGTATCTACATACCTGCTGAATAAAAATCCTGAGCCTAGTGCCTGACCTCCAGTGGCCTGATCATACCAATACACGGATGAACTGGTAGTTTGTGCTTGGATGGCTATCTCATTTGGGACACAAATAATCGTATCTGAAGGAAGAACAGGGACTACAGGGGCAGGAGCGAACAACACCCGGAGAGAATCCTGATAGCTGCATCCGTTTGTCAGGCTGAGGGTAACTCCATAAGTGCCGCTTGTACTGACCTGAAGTTGGGCTGTAGAAGATCCGTTGCTCCATTGGTAGCTCGCGCCGGGATATGCTACACCAATTGTTGCAGTTGGCGATCCACATAAAAATATATCGGCCCCTAGTTCAATAATGGGACTCTCTAATACCGTATAGGAAATAGACTGAAGATCGCTTTGGCAGTCACTTACTTCTCTAAAAATCAGGTTAGTGAAAAAATTATAGTGAGCCGTAATGGGGGTTCCACTAACAATGCTGATGGCCCCCACAGCAATCGGAAAGATGCCAGCTGTATTTATCAACATTTTTCCCGGACCAATTAGTGACTCTAACACTACTTGGTACCCCGTACCTGCAGGGAGAAGCGCGCCGATAGAGACAGGGTGTACACCCGGACCTACAATGTTGAAATTGTCAGAAAATAACACTGCTCCTGTAGCTGATTTTATGGAAAGAACTCCAGATTTTGCACCATCAGTTGCGATAGAAACTTGTTCGAGGAACAAGGCTTCTGATGTGTTGAATATCAGCCCTCTTGTATTGAGAACATTAAAAAAAGCTCCTGCACTTGGCTGAGCAGGCCCAACTGAAATGGCCCCCCCCTTTTGGACTGCACGTGCATAGATCGTCGTGTCTGTTGTTGCTTGTATTGGAAGCGGACTTAACGACGAGAAAGCAGTGCCTAATGAATCCGAGTACCACAAAATTCCATCTCCAATGGTCGTGCTTGCTGTTGCGGTTAACGCCTGAGGTCCACATACTGTAGTATTTCCACTTAGAACCAAATCGGGTTTATTTGTGAATACAAGGTCAATACTGTCTGAGTTAAAACACCCCGAAGGACCAGTTACGGTCACCTGATAGGTTCCGGTGGTAGATACAGTAATAGTTTGACTCGTGGCACTGGTATTCCACGCGTAGCTAAAGCCTGTTCCTGTTCCTGCATCAAGGACAAATCCCGGCACATCGCAAAAACTACTGTCATTCCCTAGATTCACAACAGGATTAGGACTTACTACCACCTCAAAGGTGTCTAAAGGGCTTGTACATTCGCTTAGCGTTCTGTATCGGAAATCGAAGAATGCATTGTAATGAGTAGCTATAGGTAATCCACTAGTAAAAGAAAAGGGTCCGCTCACAATTGGATAATTGAATCCCCCGGTTCGAATATAGAGTTGACCACTACCACCCGGATTTGCCAGAGTGATTCGATAATTGGCTCCCGGTGTAAGGGTGAGTCCTAATAATACTTGATGGATCCCAGCACCGCTAATATTCACCGGGTATGTGCCTAAAATCGATCCAGAACCATTTCTGACCACTACATTTCCCGTTTTAGCACCATTCGTAACGAGTTTTACCGATTCTAGCAAAGTAACACCCGTAACAGAAAATTGAAGCCCCCTTTCGTTTGTAATTGTAAAAAACGATCCTCCAGAAACATTGATAAAGCCCCCACTTGTAGGAAAATTGAACACCCTCGATTCTACTTGATAACTCGAAGTCGTAGGAGGAGATATAGTGAGCTGATTCCCAACACCAGCAATAAAACCACTTGTTATATTACGCCAAATAATAATGTCTCCGTTCGAAGTAGCTGTTCTTGTAATACTGGTGTTTTCGCAAATAGCAGTATCAGTCACCAGGGGTTTCACCAAACCTCCCACCAGCTCCACCTCCACACTATCCCTTGTCATGCCGCTGCCATCGGTCACGTCCACCCAATAGATCCCGCTGGTGGTGACCAGCAGGGTTTGGCTAGAGGAGCCGTCGCTCCAGAGGTAGCTGGTCGCGCTGGGGTTGCCAGCATCGAGTAGATAGCTGCTGCCGCACAACACCGTGTCCGGACCGAGCTGCACGATGGGCTGCGCCTGACTTACCGTGATCAGGCCGAACAAAGCAAGTATTGAATAAGTCAGTCGATGGATGGTAGAAGTATGCATAGAAATCATCGTGAGCGACGTGAGGAAATTCTTGTGTACAGCAAGTGAAGTCAGCGTGTGGCGCTCCAAAGGAGCAAAAGTGGTTCGGTGCTGTGAGATGGGTAGGTAGCATCAAATTCCGCAATAGACAAAATCAAATACCTGATTTTCCTATCAATCAGCCCTTCCACCTTCCCAATCAACTCTATGAGGTAGCGTTGATCCGGATCCCCTACCAGCAGCAGGTCGATCAGCGGGCTGTCCATTCCCTTGGCCATCTCTCCGGTCAGGTACACCCGCTGCACATTGCCCAGCCGCTTGGCCACATGATCGATGATCTTGTCGAGCCCCACGTATTTCAGCAAAATCCGGTGAATCTCCTCAAACAACGGATGCCGCGTATTGGCCCGAAACACCTTTTTGTTGCCCTCCAGCTCCGAGGTCAACATGCCAGCCTCCTCAAAGCGATTCAGTTCCACCCGGATCGAATTCGTCGATTCTCCAAACTCCGTCTCCAAATGGCGAAGGTAGCCCGTGGTGTTGCTGTTCAGAAAAAATTTTAACAACAGCTTGACCCTGGTCTTAGAAGAAATCAGCGTCTCGATCATGTGACCAAAGTTGAGTAATTTTTCTACTCAATGTCAAGCTACCTGCAAGGATTTTTGACTTTTCCCGCCATCGCACATCATCCAGTCATGTAAGAAAAAAAGCTGTTCCAAGCGTATCCCTCGGCACAGGCGGCACGCTACGCGAGTTCTCACACCGGGTCCACGTCCAGGATGATCCGAAGCGTTTTTTGAGGAGCCGATTCGTAGTAATGACGAATCGCCGTTTGGAGTAGCGTCCGTAAATGGGCACCTGAGGCTTTGCGGCTTACTTTCAGCAAAAACTGCATCCGATACTGGTTGCGCACCCGCGGAACGAGGGCATAATCTGGTCCGAGAAGATTGGTCCCAAAGGGAGGGGTGAGCAGATCGTGGAGCCGCTTTGATTCTGCTTCAATAAAATTCCGGTCGGGGTGACGGATTTCGATGCGGATCAAGCGGGTAAATGGCGGATATCCATGCACTTGGCGATCAGGCACCTGATGATCATAGAAAACAGAAAAATCCTTCGTGAGTAATTGCAGGATCGGATTCTCCGGCATGTAAGTTTGGATGAGGACTTTCCCCAATTTTTTGGCTCGTCCGGCTCGTCCACTCACCTGCGTCAGGAGCTGATAGCCCTGCTCGTAGGCTCGAAAATCAGGAAAGCCCAGAATCTGATCGGCAGCAATCACCCCGACCAGTGTCACATTGTCAAAGTCCAGGCCCTTTGACACCATTTGCGTGCCCACGAGCACATCGATTTGCCCCAATTCAAATTGCTGAATGATGTGCTGGTAACCCATCTTGCTGCGTGTGGTGTCGAGGTCCATGCGCTCCACCCGATGTGTAGGGAAGAGAAGGCTGGCAACCTCG
Organism: Bacteroidota bacterium; assembly: GCA_036835375.1. Classification (GTDB taxonomy): domain Bacteria; phylum Bacteroidota; class Bacteroidia; order J057; family J057; genus JANQTF01. The sequence goes on along the minus strand of DAITMB010000036.1, from coordinate 21,690 downwards.
GCGATTTTCTCTGTACCAATGCCACCTTGTCGCAGGGCAAAGTTGCCGCATTTCTCGCAGGCTTGCGTCTGGAAGGCCGTGTAGCCGCAGTAATGGCAACGAAGGTGATCCTTGGCCTTGTGAAAAGTGAGGCTGATGTCGCAATTGATGCATTGGGGCACGTGACCGCAGGTCTCACACATCAAGAAGGGCGCATAGCCCCGCCGATTTTGAAACAAAATCACCTGTTCTCCGCGCGCCAGCGTTTCCCGCATTTCTTGCTCCAGGATGCTTGAAAAGACCCCATCGCTCAGCTTCTTCTTTTTTTGGACCCGCATGTCCACCAATTCCAGCGACGGCGGATTCAGCGCGATGGCCCGCCGATGAAGCTCCACGAGGTGATACTTGCCAGCGAGCGCATTCGCATAGGATTCCATGGATGGCGTGGCAGACCCGAGCAAGATCGGTATATTGAGCAGTGAAGCATATACCACCGCCGTGTCGCGGGCATGATAGCGCGGGCTGGGTTCCTGCTGTTTGAAAGACTGATCGTGCTCTTCATCCACTACAATCAGCCCCAGGTCTTGAAAAGGGAGGAATATCGCAGATCGCACGCCCACCACGACCTCAAATTCCCGACTTCGGATTCGTTGCCAGATCTCGACCCGCTCCTGGTCATTGAATCGGCTGTGATAGATGCCCACTTTGCCACCAAAAGCCGTGCGCACGCGCTCAATGATCTGCTTGGTGAGGGTGATCTCCGGCAACAGGTAGAGCACTTGCTTTCCCTCGGCAAGCACCTCCCGCATAAGGTCGATGTAGAGGTGCGTCTTGCCGCTGCCCGTGATTCCTTGCAGCAAAATGGGTTTTCTCGGCGTGACCTTCATCGCCGCTCGAATGTCTCCGATGGCTTTTTCTTGAAATTCATTGAGCACCACCTCCGCCAGGCGGGGCCTGTATCCATGAAATTCGAGTCGATCCACCTGAATGTCTTCTTGCTCAATGATGCCCTTGGTGATCAGGGATTTGGCGACTTGCGACCCGATGTCGAGGCGTTTCAGCGTCTCTTTCTTGGGTACAGACTGCTCCTTGAACCAAGCCGTGACGACCTCCATGAGAAGATTTTCCTGATGCTGTGAGCGCGAAAGGCTGTCAAACGCCTCCTTGATCTTGTCCTCTTGCTGATACGCCTCAGTAAGCTTGAGATAAGCCTTTGTCTTGGGCTTGTAGGTATCCTGGACCTC
>DAITMB010000036.1:0-20367 GCA_036835375.1 Bacteroidota bacterium | reverse complement strand
TGATGCGCTTGAAGCAGAGGGCGCTCATCCAGCACATCGTCTATGGCTTTGAGCTTGCCGAGCTGATCAGTGGGTGTCGCTGTACGCACCCGCTTAACGAGGCCTGTATAGATCTTTTTTTTGCCAAAACTCACCAACACCCGCATGCCCGGCATCACCCGCCCCTCATGTGCGGGACCGATCAGGTAGTCAAATTCAGACTTCATGGGAAGAGGCAAAATCACCTCAGCCAAGTAGCTCATAAGCTTCAGACTCGAAGGCAGCAATTTACTAAAAAAATTGGGTTTACATGGCTACGCAAAACAGCTTTTCTACCCCCATGAATTCGGAAGATAACCACCATGTGCCCCTTCCGCGTTCGCTGAGGCTCTCTCATCCCGGTCGCTGAGGCTCTCTCATCCCGCGTTCGCTGAGGTTCTCTCATCCCGGTCGCTGAGGCTCTCTCATCCCGGTCGCTGAGGTTCTCGAAGCGACTCCCAATCCCCAATATTCCTCGTCTCCGCATCAAAGCCGACGCCCAGCAGGGTGATGGCTTTGCCACGGTGTTGGTATTTCTCGGGATAGCCTTTGTCCTTGATTTGTTGCAGGGCTTCGGCGGCTTTGCCTACCTTGAATTCCATGACGTAGAGGAACTTCTCCGTTTCAGCCACGGCGTCGATGTAGCCGCGGTTGGTCTGCACTTCGCAGGCCACCTGATTGCCTGTGAGGTTGAGAGCCAGGTAAATGACCGTTTGATAGTAGGCTTCCCAGAGCCGCAGGTTGTCGCCTTCGACATATTGCTTCAGCATCCGGTTGGAGATGTCGGCGAAAATGCCGCGTAGCAACCCGATGAATTCGGGGAGGTCGTGCCGGGCCAGGGCTCCTTCCAGTTCCCATGCCATGCTGCCAGACTCGCTCACCGGCTTTTGGGAATATTCAGTGAACAAATTGCTCATGAGCGAATGCCGCACCTCAAAATTGGGATATCCAAGCCGATAGCGCATGATATCCCCCCTGATCACCTCTTTGATCGTGAGGTAGCCCGTTTGATACAGCAGCACCGTGGGGTTGAGGTTGTTGATTTCGAATTTATCGAAAAAGGCCTCGTCAACCACCATGTTTTCCAGCTCGATTACCGGGCTGTTCAACTCTCGCATTTTGCTCACGAGCCAGGAAGTGGTGCCGCTGGTAAACCAGTAGTTTTTAAAGCTACCGCTGCCAAACAAGCCCAACAGAGAGAAAGGATTGTACAAAAAATTCCGCCCATCCCAGGTGTAGCCATTGTACCAATGCTTGATTTTGGCCAGCAAGGCCTCGATGGTCATGCCCTCCTCCTCAGCCAGTGCCGCGATATGCAGGCCGAAGTCCTGCTCCAACTCTTGTTGGGTGATGCCCAGCAGGGTGCCAAAGCGCTTGTGCTGGGTGAGGTCAGTGAGGTTATTCAGTTCGGAAAAGAGCGTCACTTTGGAAAATTTCGACACCCCGGTGATGAACACAAAGCGGAGGTGATCCACCACATCGTTGGCCTTCAGGACGCCGAAAAAATTGCCCAGCACATCGCGGTTGGCGTCCGCCTGCGTAATGTCGTCGAGATAGTCATTGATCGGCTTGTCGTATTCGTCGATCAGCACCACGACCCGGCCTCCTGACGACAAAGCCAGAATCAACTCCTTGAAGCGGTCTTTGGCGGTTTCGGCGATGAGCGAAATGCCGTGCGTGGCGGCTTTGATGGCCATGTCTTTGGCGAGGGCTTGTTCCAGTGGTTGATTGACATAGTCCAACCCATTGAACGACAGCGAAATCACCGGATAGGTCTGGGTCCAGTCCCAGCGGTCCGGCTCATGGATCCAAAGCCCTTCGAATAAGTCGCGCCGCCCTTCAAACAGTGCCTTGAGCGTGGAGACTGTCAGCGATTTGCCAAAACGCCGGGGGCGAGAGAGGAAAAAATACCTGCCGCTGCTCACCAATCGGTGAATCACCTCCGTCTTGTCCACATAGAGCTGGTTTTCAGACCTTATTGTGATAAAACTCGATTCCCCTGCTGGCAGTTGCTGAAGCATAAGCGCGATTTTTCTCAAAGATAGGAAAGGGGGAAGGAGGGCGCAACTGGAGCGGACTTATCAAGAAGACATCCTCCAATAGCAACCCCACAAACAGCCAGGCGGCGCTAAGAAGATTTTCCTTACGGAAAAGCCAACCTCTTATTATGCAAATCGCACACACGTATCGACAATATTTACACGGATATAAATTGTATCATTTTCTTTTTGACAGACTTGCCATGGAAGGCTATCATTACAAGCATCTTACAAATCAGATATTTAACCACCCATGAAAAAAAAGACATTTCTCCTCATCGCTTTCTCAATTTTGTGGGCTACCGATGGGTATTGCCAAAGTTTTAAGCCTGTGGCTGGGAGCCGAAATTTAGAGGTGCAGTTTGCTCCGATGAATAGTAGTCCCATTGTAGTTCCCGCGATTCGTTATCGGCATTTCCTGAATGAATCGACGGCATTGCGTACGACTGCCTTGATGTCTTATAATCGCACTTCGCAGATTTTACGCCAAGCCGATCCTGAAAATGACATCGAAGCACTGCACAGAGTCGAGACAGATTTGTTGGTTTTTTTAAGCCAAGGGATCGAAAAGCACTTGGAAGGTACCGATCGTCTCTCTCCTTACTTTGGCGCAGAGATGGTCTTCTCCATTTCCAACTCCGTAGATCGAGAAGAACGTGATGACTTCTTTGATGAAGAGATATATACTGACAGGTTCGGAGGCGCTGTCTTTAGTATAGGACTCAATGGTATCGCGGGAGCGGACTTCTACATCTGTCCCAAACTCTATTTGGGGCTCGAATTTGGTTATGGATTTATTTTGGGTGTTCCGAGCGTCGGTCGCACGAGCAGCGATGACCCAGATTTCCAAGAACAGGAGTTTGATCGGCCAGGTTCTTTTCGCCTTGGAATGGCTAATTCCTTTTCACAAATCCGTCTTGGCTACTTTTTCTAAGGGGCTTCCAGACCTCCTTCACAAAACGAGTGGACCCATGCGCGCTGAAATCCTATACTTGGGATTTTAGCGCGCAGCTCTGGTGGCTGTCTTCGTGTAAAATATTTGTAATCTATATAATATCTTTTGTGTACTTTCTTCTGACTTAGGCTGGAAAAAAGTTGGAAAATAGTGGATTTATCCCTCCTCAAATCCGCTACGAATGTGCGCTTATGATCAAATTTTGGCCCACTCGCTCATCCAATTCAAGAAATCACCCTTCTCCCAATAGCTTTCCTCTTGCGTGCAATCGTTTTCAACTTAGTAGGGGAAGTCGCCGCTGAAGTTGTCTCAGTCAGTGCAAAAACAAGTACCCTGAGAAAATGGATCAGATGAATTCTGCAAGAAAAGCGGAAATTTGGTAGGCTATTTGAATAACTCTTATTCGATCGCCGAGGCGGAGCGAGGCACGCCAATCGCGGGGCACAGTTAGAAATCAGGATTGATGCATATGTCAAGAGGTTACTTTTTACTTTTTACGCTCTTTTTATCTACCTGCGGGCTTTCAGCTCAGGTAGTCAAGATTGATTCTGTCCTTCAAAAAGCCCATCGGATCACTGTGGTGTATAGCATATCAGACAGTCTGGAAGGTTACCGATACGCCGTAGAAATCCTTGCGATTGTAGGACGAGACACCTTGTACATGCAGGAGTCAGAGGGCTATCCGCGAGACAGTCTGTTTGCCGGTACGCACCGACTGACTTGGGATCCTGTAGCTGCCTTGGGGAGGTATCGAGGAAAAATCAACTTTGTGGTCAAGGCTAAGCCGGGTTTTCGAGTGACGACCACCTTGCAAGAAAGCTATAAGCAAGGGCAGGAGGCAAAATTCCAATGGTATGGAGGGGGCGCCATCCATGAGCAATACGAACTCATCTTATTGCAAAACGGCTACCCTGTTGACAGCATGGCCCTGAGTCCGGGCATACTCAAAACCAGTTACCGCTTCAAAGAAGACCTCAAGCCCGAAGCAGGCTACACCTTTCGACTGCTCGACTCGCAATCGCGTGTCGTTCATGAGACCGCCCCTTTTTCTATCCAGAGAACGAAAGAACGAAAATGGTACCTTTATGCCGTGCCCGCAGCAGTCGTGACGGGCGTGGCCCTGTGGCTGTTGATCGGTCCGCCGATTGACCGGCCAGAGGACTTTAGATGATTTCTCGCTTGATACTCCTTATCCCTGTCGCCCATACAGCACGGCTCTTTTGTCTCTGGTGAAAGCCCACACAACCTTCACATCGCCTATGTCTTCTTTTACCTTCTCCCGAAACCCATCCCTCCTGCGACTGACTCCCAAGCCATGCCAGACAGGCACCCTGCCTCAATGCATCACTCGTTTTGGCTGGTTGATTCTGCTTTTGGGCCTGGGGTCTCCTTCCATGACGCAGGCGCAGTTTACGCAGCAACTCAGCAGCATTTTGTCTCAGGGACAAGCTGTGAGTCAGGGAGATGCAGCCCTCGCGGATTTTGACGGAAATGGTAAGCTAGATCTCATTGTCACAGGCCGCAGACAAGGCGGCACCCCCGCCACAAGAGTTTATATTAACAATGGCCTGCTGCTCAATTCCATCCTCTCGGGAATCACTGACTTGTATAATAGTCGGCTGGACGTAGGAGATTTCAACAACGATGGCACGGTGGACATTGTCATCTGTGGGGATGATGGGGCTAATGCCTTTACCAAGGTCTATTCAAACTCCGGTACGCCCAATTTCACCGACCAGTCTGCCATCAATGTCAACCTGCCCCAAGTCACCAATGGCGATGTAGCCTGGGCCGATTATGATAATGATGGAGACTTGGACCTCATCGTGGTAGGGTTTCAAACATCTACTGGAACCAAAGTTGCTCAAATCATTGAAAACCGGGTACCACAAGGTGGAGGATTTCTGCTAGATGTAGATGCCTCTGCAGCGCTCACTGGCGTGGATCATGCCTCGGTTGCCTGGGCAGATTATGACAAAGACGGAAGACTTGACTTGGTCATCTCCGGCCTCAATAGCAGCGGCCAATCTATTACCTACCTTTATCGCAATCTTGGTAACTCCCAATTTGTCTTTATCCCCGCTGCAAGCTTTCAGGGTGTGTCTCACGGAACCGTCGCTTGGGGTGATGAAAACAATGATGGCTACCCTGACCTGCTGCTCTGTGGGGAGAACGGGCTCGGCGGAAGGTTTACCCAGATTTATCGCAACCAAAGCAATATGAATCCCACCCAGCCATTTGCCGCTCCAGTATCCCTCACTGGCGTGACCAATGGCAAAGCCTTGTGGGCCGATTACAACAACGACGGGTGGGTGGACATCTTGGTCGCTGGCCAAAACGGGCCTACTGATGCCTCCCGACTCACGCAGTTGTATGAAAACAACCAAAACGGCAGCTTCTCGCCAGTCACGACCACCCTCGTCCATGTCAATGCCTCACCAGCCATCGCCATCGGCGACTACCTTGACCCGGTGGATGGGAAAGTCGATATTTTCTTGACAGGGATCAGCACAAGCCCGATCACTACCAATTTTTACATGTATCGCAATGTTGGCACCAATGCCAACACGGTGCCTGCGCCTCCGAGCGGACTGACCTACACCACCGTAGGGAACTCCATCGAATTTTCTTGGAACAGCCCCGCAGGCTACCCCGCTGCGCTGCGCGATGGGCTGTCTTACGAAGTTTACATTGGGACTTCCCCTACGATCGGAAACATTGACCCTAGCCACGCGGCCATTCCTGGCGGCAAACGCTATGTGCAGCGATTTGGAGAAATTCGTGATACCTCCTGGCAGATCTCTGGGCTCCCTGCCAACCCAAACTACTTTGTGGCGGTGCAAGCCATTGACGCAGCGCTGGAAGGCTCAGGATTCTCCTCGGTGATCAACTTTCCGGTCGTGAATGTGACCCCTGCCCTTTCCGAATTCGATGACTCTACCAACTATGCCTTCGGAACCACCCAAACTGGGACCACCGAGGGCTACGTGAGTTGGTGTGACTGCAATAACGACGGTGAGCTGGACTTCCTGTATGGTGGCAACACTTCTACTTCTCCGCTCACCAACACTACCCGACTCTACACCAACGATGGCGATGGCACCTTCACCTTTCGCCCGCTACAAAGCGCAGCCATTGCCCGGATCTATCGTGGAGCAGCCGCTTGGGCCGACATCAACAACGATGGCTTGCCGGACCTTGCCGTGTGCGGCCTCAATGACAGTGGCAGTTTTGGGACGGCCATAACGAACATCTATCTCAACACCGGAAACAACTGCCAGATGGGAACGCCGATCAGCCTGGAAGGCGTCTCTCGGGGATCTCTGGACTGGGGCGACGTGGACGGTGATGGCGACATGGATTTGCTCGTGACTGGCAAAGGCACCTTCGGCAACATTACCCGCATTTATCTGAATTCCTACGCCCAGACAGGCGTCGTCTCCTTCACCAACTCGACCAACACCTTTTCGGGAGTCGAATATGGAGAAGCGAAATTTGGAGATTTTGATAATGACGGAGATTTGGACTTTGCGATATGCGGCAGCAGCACCGTGACTCCCTCTGGCACCATGACAAAGGTGTATGTCAACGACGGAAACGGCAACTTCTCAGATCCTGGCTACGCGGTATTCTCGGGCGTCAGGCAAGGAAGCCTGGCTTGGGCAGATATCGATAATGACGGCCAACTGGAACTCATCGTGGCAGGGAATCTCTCTGCTTCGGGATTTCAACCCTCCGTGCGGGTGTACAAGTATTTCTCTTCACTCAACCTTTTTCTGAGTCTCACCGTGCCGGGCCTCTCTGACGGTACCGTCAAAATAGCCGATGGCAGCATTGACTTGGGCGACTTCGACGACGATGGCCTCATTGACATCCTCATCACCGGCAGGACAGGAGACAATTTTTCCTCTGCGCCCATCACCACCGTGCTCCGCAACCTTGGCAACAGCCAATTTACCCCGGACATCCTTTCTTCCAGCAACCTCACCAATGTGTTTGGAGATAGTGAGGCTAAATGGGGAGACTATAATGGAGACAAGAAGCTGGATGTGGCCCTTATCGGCACATTGGCCAACAGCAACCGGGTGATGCAGCTCTACAAAAATGTCGGGACCAGCCCCAATGTCACCCCGAATCCACCCAGCAACCTGCAAGCCACGTTGTCCAACTTTGAGGTGGAGCTTTCTTGGTCTGCCCCGATTCCCCCCAGCAACAATCCCGGCAGGGTCAATGGATATAGCTATGACCTCTACATCGACGGGCCCATGCCGGGCGCCCAAGATGTGCGCTCTCCCAATGCCAATATATCTAATGGGTATCGGAGAATCGTGAAAATGGGGCAAGGCCAGCTTTCCAAAAAGTTTCGCATCAAAGACCTCGCGCCTGGCACGTATTCATGGGGGGTGCAAGCCATTGATCAAGACTACGAAGGCTCGACTTTTGCCATCGGCAATAATTTCGTGTACGAAGATCCGACCCTCTCCAATGTCACGCCGGCACTCTTCCCTAGCAACGGAGCAGAAGGATTATCCCAATCAGCCATTGCTTGGGGAGATTACAAAGGCAATGGACACCTGGACTTTGTTGTCTCGGGCCAAAGCAACAACGCTGGATTTGTTACCAAGCTCTTCGAATACGATCCGGTGAACAGCTTATTTGTGGAGGATGCTCTCTACAGCAATGTCATCGTGGATGTGAGAAATGGAAGCATGGCATGGGGTGATTTTGATCAGGACGGCGATTTGGATCTCGCCATCACGGGCGAATCAGCTACCGGACCTGTCACCAGAGTATATGTGAACATCAGCGGAGGGTTCACCGCGACCGATACCCTACAATTGCTTCCCCTCACGAACAGCACAGTGAAGTGGGCCGACATGAACCAAGACGGATACTTGGATTTGGTCATGATCGGGCAGACCAATACAGGTGCCGCTCGCACCTACATTTATCGCAACAACGGTCAAGGCGGCTTGAGCCTTCAGACCACCACAATGAATAATTTTACCGACGGAGACATTGCCATCGGGGACGTGAACAACGATGGCCGCGAAGATCTCCTGATCTCGGGTCGCCTGAATACTGCCACTGGCTTGGCGCAATACCGGCTTTACCTCAACCAAGGCAATTGGACCTTCACCAATACGCCTATCACGGGAGCTTTGAACGTGGTGAGGTCTTCGGTGGCATTGGCGGATATCAACGCTGATGGCTTTCTGGATGTGATCATGTCCGGTGTCACCACAGCGGGCGTGTATTCAGGGAACTTTATCAAGAATGTCAATGGAACCTCTTGGGCCGCGCCTCAAGTCTTGCCGGGTGTGGCCGACGGTGCCATTGCGGTAGGCGATTACAACGAAGACGGCTATCCAGACCTGGCCCTGGTGGGTGAGACCAGCGTAGCAGGAGGGGGTAAAATTGGCCTTCTTTACCGGTACGATCCCACTTCAGGCCTGTTAGTAGAAGAAACGGTCGGTTCGGAAGCCATTCCCAATGTGGCGGCAGGGGCCTCAGCAGGCTGGGCCGACTTTGACCAGGACGGCAAGTTGGACCTGCTCGTAGTAGGCGAAGCCACCAACAAGGAATTTGTCCTGCTACGCAACCTAGATGCCACCCCTAACTTTGTCCCCGATAAGCCGCGTGTTCCTACCGTGCAAGTCATCGGAAACGAAGTCATTTTCCGCTGGGAACCTCCCCTCAATGTCTTGCCCCGCGCCTCGCGCAAAGGCGTTTCCTATCGCATCTATCTTGGCACCACCAGTGGTAGCAGTGATCGGATCTCTCCCATGTCTTCCCTTGCCACCGGATATCGCAGAATTGTCCATGTAGGTCATTCCCTCGATACGACTGCCTATCGGGTCCAGGGACTTGCCGCAGGAACCTACTTCTGGGGCGTGCAGGCCGTTGATGCCGATTACGAAGGATCTCTCTTTGAAACAGGGCCTTCCTTTGCCTTTGAGCTCCCAACGTTCGAAGATGTCACCAGTTCTTCCTTCGCCACGCTTCCTACCGGATTCAGCGAAGGTGATCTCGCTTGGGTGGACTACGACCTCGACGGCGACCTGGACCTCATGGTCGCGGGGAATTCTGCCTCTGGCCCGGTAGCTACCCTGTATCGCAATACCAACGGCAACTTTGCCCCCGTGCCAGGCTCCCTCACTGGCGTGAGGCTCGCGGCGCTATCCTGGGCAGACGTCAACGGCGACAATCGGCCCGACTTGTTGCTCACAGGAGAGACCAATGCGGGTGTCAAATTCACGGGCCTCTATCTCAATCAACCCAACGGTACCCTCGCGATTTCCAGTTCTGGTTTGCCAGCACTTTCCCACGCTTCGATCAGCTGGGCAGACCTGGACCGCGATGGTGACCTCGATCTCCTGCTCTCCGGACTTGGTGCCAGCGGCCCCGTGACAGATGTTTATTGGAATAATGGCAGCGGAGGATTCACGCCAGCCAATGCGGGACTCACCCCCCTCTCCGATGGGACGGTCGGTGCTTATGACTTCACGAACAACGGAGTAGCCGAATTATTCATCTCAGGCATGAACGCTAGCAATGCCTGGACCACAAAAATTTACCGACGACAAGCCAATGGCGCGTATGCAGAAATCAGCAGCGGTCTGCCGGGTCTTCCCAACGTGAAGGCCTCCTTCGCCGACTATGACAGCGATGGCGACCTCGATATTGCGATCATGGGCGGGGCGAGCTTGGGCGCTGGAAGAATATATCTCAACAATGGCGCTGCCAGTTTTTCGCTAGGACCCTCAGTAGATGGTGCCACTGATGGAGACCTAATGTGGGGAGATGTGGACGAAAATGGACGCCCTGACCTCCTCGTTGTCGGAAATTCTGGTTCTGGAAGATTTGCGAGTTATTACCGTGGAAGTTCCTCTGGCCTGCAAAAAAGTGGTATCGCCACCCTGCCGCTTCAGGCGGTCGATCAGGCCAGCGTTGCCTTGGGAGATTTTGATGGCGATGGAAAACTCGACCTTGCACTCATGGGCCGCAGTCAGACTTCGCCCCTCACACGCGTTTTTCGGCTTTATAAGAACATTGAAACAAGTCCCAACATCATTCCGGGAAAGCCCAGTGCTCCCACCCTCGCGACCGCTGGCGATACCCTGATCTTTTCATGGACGCCTCCCTCTGGCTCCGCCCTGCTCGTCAATGGCTATAGCTACCAACTCAGCATTGGCACCAGCAATCAGGGAGTGAATATTCTCTCCCCTAACTCCCAGCCCAACAATGGCGCTCGCCTGATCATGGAGCGGGGAATTCAAGGGCAAATCACCAGCGCCAAGGTCATTGGGCTGCCTTCGGGAACCTACTTCTGGGGTGTGCAGGCGGTAGATCAAGACTTTGAAGGTTCGGGGTTCGAATACGGCACTTCCTTCACCTATCAAGCCCCCAGATTGGTCCATGCCAATGCCACCAGCTGGGACCAGCTCCCTTCCTCTGGCCTGAACCGCGCTTCCGTCGCATGGGGTGATTTTGACGGAGACGGATTACTCGATTTGGCTGTAGCCGGCGAAACAGAGTCCGGCGCGCCCTTCACGGCGATTTACTCCCAAAAAACGGGGAAATTAGCCCTCGATGTCACCGCTTCCCAAAACCTCATCGCCGTCAAAAATGCCTCTTTGGCATGGTCAGACTACGACCTTGATGGCGACCTCGACTTGATCGTCACAGGTCAGCCGGGTACCTCTGGCACACAGCGACAGACCATCCTGTATCGCAATACGAATGGTTCCTTCACCAATGTCACTGCTGTGTCGAACGCCCTGCCGCAAGTGCGACTAGGATCTGTGGCGTGGGGGGATGTGGATCAGGATGGCGACCCCGACCTGGCCATCATTGGCGAATCGGCGACCGGACCAATCGGTGCGATCTACCTCAATGAAGGGGGAGTTTTCACCCTTGACCGCCGCCGCAGCATTCAAGCCGTGCAAGAAGGAGAGCTGGCGTGGGGCGACTTTGACCGTGACGGCGACCTGGACCTTGCGCTCACCGGAGCCAACGGAACCAACCTCTACGGCATTGTGTATCGCAACCGCGTGGAGCGTGGTGACTTCGTAGCGTTGACACCTGCTCAAGCGCCCTTCATCAAGACCAAAGAAAGTGCCCTTGCCTGGTGCGACATTGACAATGATGGAGACCTGGACCTGATCATCTCCGGAGAAACCAGTGCAACACAGGTGCAGCCAGCGACAGCCCTCTACCGATACAATGCCGCTCAAGACGCATTTGCACTGGTGAACACCCCGACCATCCCTGGGTTGCGCAATGGGGATGTGGCTTTCGGCGACATTAACAGTGACGGCTGGCCAGACTTGCTCCTGAGTGGAAAATTTGGCGCGAATCAAGCAGATCGCAGCACATCCCTGTTTCTCGGCGCTCCTGGCGGCACATTTACCCTAGATGTCGCGACGAGCAATCACCTGTTGGGTGCCGACCAAGGCAGTGCGATTGCATTGGGGGATTTTGACCGGGACGGAAAACTCGATCTCGTGCTGGTAGGCCAAGTCGCAGATGCTGCTCCCCGCCGTGCATTCGTCCTGTATCGTAACGTGGATCCTGCTGCCAATACGGTGCCTGCTGTGCCACGCACGCCTTCCACCACAGTCGGTGGCGACACCGCACGCCTCGCTTGGCAGGCTCCCCTCGGGCTGGCTCCTGCTACCGCTCAAGGCGTGTCTTATAACCTCGTCGTGCAAAAACTTCCAGCGGGTGGCGTGGTCTCTCCGCTGGCAGAGGTTCCTGATGGGCTTCGCCGCATCGCCGCTTCTGGCAACGCAGGTTTGAAAAATTTCTTCACCCTTCGAGACCTGGATCCCGGAACCTATGTGTGGCGGGTGCAAGCCATTGACCAAGACTTCGATGGCGGGCCATTTACCGCAACGGATACTTTCCAATATTCGCCCCCTGCCTTCGTGGAGGTATCACGCCAGTTTCTTGATGTGGCGATCCCTGCCGTGACGGACGGAGATGCCGAATGGGGAGACTTCGACGGAGACGGAGACTTAGACTTGATTCTCACGGGGCGCACGGATAACGCTGCTTTTTACACAGAGATTTTTGAAAATATCGACAATCATAGCCTTCTGCCCATGGATGCTGTGAGCCTTGGGCTGCCTTCCCTTCGCGAATCAGCAGTGGCATGGCAGGACATAGATGGCGACGGCGACTTGGACTTGGCCATTGCGGGCTTGGGAGCCGCTGGAATGCAGACGCGCGTGCTGGTCAATGAAGCGGGTTCGTTTCAAGCAGTTACCTCTAACTTCACGGGAATTTCTCTAGGCGACCTGGCGTGGATCGACTATGATCACGACGGGGATGCGGACCTTCTGATCGCTGGAAAGACCAGTACAGGGTCGGTGCTGGCGCTGTATCGCAACAATGGTGACCGAACTTTTACCCTCATCAACACGACCTGGCCTGGCCTCGAGGAAGCCACGCTATCCGTCATGGATGTCAACAACGACGGCTACCAGGATTTTGTCGCCGTGGGCAAAGCCGGCAACACCCCCCGGGTGATCCTATTTTTAAATGACGTGGTGGGCGATTTCCTCTTTGGAGACATTCTCAACGCTACGCCAGTGAGCCAGGCGAGTGTGTCCTGGATGGATTTGGATCATGACGGCCTGCCGGACCTGTTGATCAGCGGCACGGATGCGAATGGAAATGCCTCAACGGAAGGACTTCGCAACCTCGGCAACGGGACCTTCGATAGCCCTAGCCTTGGCTTATCCCCCTTGCACTTGGGTGCGCTCTCGGCAGTGGACCTGGATGAATCTGGCTACGGTGACCTCGTGGTGATCGGCGAAAATGACGCCCAGCAAAGAGATGTTCAGGTGTATCTCAATACCAGCGGCACAGATTTGATTCGCAATCCCGACATCGAGGACGATCTCCCAGCCCTCTCAGGGCTAGCTGTGATGGCTCATGGAGATTTTAACGGTGATGGTAAACCTGACCTGATGATGAGCGGAGAAGATGGGACGGGCCGAAAAATTTTCTTGTATCAAAACAACCTCGCCTTCCCCAATCGCCAGCCAGAAGCACCAGAAGATCTCCATCGCGAGATTGTCGGCTCCACAGTGATCCTCTCTTGGGCAGCCCCATCCGGGATGTCCCTGGAGCAGGTGAAGGGCCTCACCTATCAGGTGACCTTGCAAAGCATCAACGATGAAAAAGAGGCCATTCCCGGAATGGCAGATGAAGACGGAATCAGAAAAATCGTTGCACACGGCAGCGCTGGCCATTCCCTTAGCCTCCCAATCAAGGATCTCAAGCAAGGGCAGGCCTATAACTGGAAGGTCCAAGCCATCGGACAAGACTTCGAAGGATCGCCTTACTCGGACGAAGATATCTTTGCTTATAATCCACCTGCTTTTGACGATAAGACCAGCATTGTCTTCAGCGGTGTCCCACCCACACCTGTAGCGGAAGCGCGGATTGCGCTCGGGGATTATGACGCGGATGGCGACCTTGATCTCATTGCCGTCGGTGAGACAGTGAGCGGAATGGCCTCGATTGCCATTTACAGAAACGAAACCTCTCCTTCAAACAACGGTAAATTCGTCCTGGACACCCTCCTCACCCAAGACATCACCGCTGTAAGCACACCAGCCTTGGCATGGATGGATGTGAATGGAGATGGTCACCTCGATTTGTTTTTGGCAGGGAAGCAAAATGATGGAACCTCTCTCACACGGCTGTATCTCTATGAAAATGGCAGATATGTGCAGCTGTTTGAAGGGACCGAATCGTTCCCGCACTTACACAGGGCCATGGCAGGCTGGGCAGACTATGACAACGACGGCGACCTAGACTTGGCGCTCGCGGGGATTCGCGACGATGGCAGTCGCTTCTTGGGATTTTTCAAGCAGACCAGCCCCTTGGTATGGGAACTTGATACTGAAGCCCTTGCCAGCATCAATAATGCCGCTGTCGCTGACGGAGACCTCGCATGGGGCGATTATGACAAAGATGGAAACATTGATCTGGCTATTTCTGGAACTTCAGATATCGGACCTGTGACCAGAATACTTCGAAACAATGGAAACGGGGTGTTCTCGATCGGACTATATAGCGACCTGTTGCCTGCGAGAAATAGTCGTCTTTCGTGGGGAGACTTTGACAATGATGGAGATCTCGACCTTCTCATGACGGGCGATAATTCTACCCAAGCCACGTTTGTGCCCTACACGGTGGTCTATCAATACTTGCGGGCAGACGATCGATTCAGCGAATTCACCAACCAAAGCTTCCAGCATCTCACCCAAGGCACGGCGGCGTGGGGCGACTTCAACAACGATGGCTGGCTGGACATTCTCGTGAGCGGAAAATTTGCAGACAACGACTCCTCCCGCGCCACCCGCCTCTATCGCAACCAAGGAGGGACTTCATTCATCGAAGACCTCAACACCTCTGGCGATTTGGTAAATGTGGACCTTGGAGCCGCAGTATGGGGAGATTATAATGGCGACCAGAAGTTGGATGTTTTCCTTACCGGAAGAACCCAAACGAACCCTTCTACCTATACATTCGTGCTCTTCGAAAACATTGACACCCTCGCCAATAAGGTCCCTGTTCGCCCTGGTGACACCAAAACCACCATTTTGGGGCGTGAAGTGACCTTGCAGTGGAATTCACCTATCTTCTTGCCAAGCGACCTCACCAGCGGACTCAGCTACAACCTGCTACTCTACCCAGTGAACGGAGTGAGATATCTCACTTCTCCGCAAGCGGACAGTAGCAACGGTCACCGCAGAATTGTGCGCCAAGGGAATGTAGGACACAATCTTTCCTGGACATTTCGCGACCTCGAAGACGGGGAGTATGTCTGGCAAGTCCAAACCATCGACCAAGACTTTGAAGGCTCTACTTTTTCAGACCCTGTGCGTTTTTCCTTCAAAAATCCGATTCCAAAGATCATTTCTCACAGCTTTCCCAGTCGCTACATCCAAAGTAGTGATCCAGTGATCGCTCGAATTGAAATTGACAATCCAGCCATTGTCGATGAGGTCGTGATACATTTCAAAGGGATTGCATCGGCGGAATGGAAGCAGGCTACCCTAACTTCTACGGGAACGAACTTCGAATTTGGGATCGACCAGCAAATCGTGGATGAAATGGGCTTGGAATATGTGTTCCAACTCATTGGCACCTTTGGGTATGAGACCTACTCCGACACGGGCTACACCTATCTGGTGTATCCTAATGGACTGGAAGTGAATGGCCTGCGTTTTGGAACCAAATACGATGACTATGACGTGATCTCCATTCCGCTGGTGCTGGATCGCCCTGAAGTGAATGCCGTCGTGGAGGAATATGGCGACTACAACATCCGCAAGTGGCGCCTCTGGCACTACGAAGACAGCACCTTGAAAGAATACACAGACAGCGACTTTACCACTTTCGAACCAGGCAAAGGCTATTGGCTTGTCAGCAAAAGGGAACGAAGCTTCAATACAGGCGAGGGCCGTGTCGTGGAAGCCAATGATGCGCATCCTTACGAAATCATGCTCCAGCCGGGATTTAACCAAATCGGGACCCCTTTCCCCTTTGCGGTGAGCTGGGCCGATGTGTTGGCTGCCAATTCTTCGGAAGTGCAAGAGGCGCTGGAAGACTTCTTAGCTTACGAAGGCGCTTACCTCCCAGCAGATCGAATCAAAAACTTGCGCGGTGGCTTTGTGTTTGCCCATGAACCCCTCACCCTCCGCATTCCCGTTCGGAAAAACAATGCGGTTCAACGGACGGCATCGACCACGCCATTATCGCAGTTTTTCGTCCCCAACCCACCCATGACAACACAAGAATCGTGGTTTCTGCCCATGACACTAGCCTCCGGCGACAAGACCTATCACTTGGGTGGATTTGGCATGGACCCTCAAGCATCAATCAGCCGCGATCCCTTCGACCGAATGGCACCGCCCAGATTTGGAGATTATCTCGAATTGAAAGTCCCTCACAGCGAATATTTCCACGAATCCTTTACCAGAGACGTTGTGCCGACTGCCAAGCATCATGTGTGGGAATTCACCGTGGAAAGCAATCTGGACGTTCCCGAGCTGTCCATGCGCTGGGACCCAATCTCCTTACCACAAGGTCCCCAGCAATGGATTCTGTTTGACATTGACCACCAAAAGTCTGTTGTCCTCCATCAACAAAGTGAGTATCGATCGATTTCCACCCAAAAAATCAGGCACTTCCGCTTGTATTATGGAGACGAAGCTTTTCTGTCTGATGCGGTTCAGCCAGACCGAGTCCACTTAGGGGCGCCATACCCCAATCCTTCTTCCACATCCGTCAAGATCCCATTCACGATACCGTCTCAAAATCAGGATGTGCAGGTGCGCATCAGCCTACTCAACGGATTGGGGCAGATCGTCTCGACGATCGTGGATCGTACATTTCCAGAAGGGTTTCACGAGGTGACTTGGGATGGAAGCTCCACACAAGGACAGCCGCTGCCTGCTGGCGTGTACCTCTATCGGCTTGAGGTAGAAGGCCATGCCGACCAAACCCAGCGCTTTCAGTGGCTGGGTGGACAATAAGACCCTGAGGCGAAGGAGATTTCCCTTCGCCTCAGGCCTTTAATAAAAAGAACTTTAATGGCTTTCGGGTAAAATCGAAACGCCTGGTCTAGCATTCGCCCACATATTCCCCCCGATGTACCCGCCCTTCAGACTTCCTGAACTGAGGGAGGATTTCGTTTACTTTCCCGCGCCAAAATCAGTAATATTGCAACTGAAGTACTATCAAATAGATACCTATTTGGGTATTTCAATATTCCAAGCTGGATTTTTTCTGAGTTTAGGGAAAATACAAGGTAAGATCCGGCGTGTCTTTAACACCAAAACCCCGAACATGATGAAAATCAGGACAATTTTGTGCCTGTTCGCAGCACTATTCCTGTTTGCGCCGGACATTTTCGCACAGGGAGTTCCCGAAGGAATCACCTACCAAGCCGTTGCCCGACAAAACAATGTCTTGCTGGTCAACCAGACGTTTACCGTGCGCTATACCCTCTTTGAAGGTGGCACCCCCCGCTATCAGGAGACACAGGCTGCTACGACCAACCAGTTTGGCTTGTTTTCAAGTGTAGTGGGCCAAGGCCAAGTCATTTCCGGCAACTTCGCCAACCTAAACTGGGCCTCTGGCGATTGGTACCTGCAAGTCGAGGTCAACAATGGGAGCGGTTTCGTCAACCTCGGATCCAATCGCTTGCAAAGCGTCCCATTCGCCCAATATGCCAAGCGAGCCGAAGCCGTGGACAACCTCAGCCTTGATGACCTCGACGACGTGGTAGCTCCGGCCCCAGTTTCTGGCGACGTGATCAAGTACGACGGCACGCAGTGGATCACTGCCCCCGATGCCGGAGGAAGCGTCATCCCCGGTGCGGGCCTCGCCATTGTCAATGACACCTTGGTCAACACCGGGGACATTGATCCTACAGACGATATCACCATTGGAACCCTCGCGACTGGCGATTTGGGTGGTACCTACCCCTCTCCCGTTGTGGTCGGCCTTCAGGATCGTCCGGTGGCCGCTACTTTGCCTTCTCAGGACTATGTCTTGAAATGGAATGGCACGGAATGGGCACCAGCACCCGACAACGTGACGTCTGGCGGTGGGGTCAACACCACCGCCCGGATCGCAGGCGATGGCTCAGCGGGCCAGGAATTGGATATCGCCCAGCAAAATGCGACCCTGGGTCAAGTGCTCAAGTGGAACGGCGCGTCTTGGAGTCCCGCCAACGACAATCAGGGATTTCAGACCCTCACCTTGACTGGCAGCGTGTTGACCCTCGGCCCCAATGGAAATTCCGTCAATCTCCCCGTCACTTCTTACCAAGCGGGTGCTGGGATCCAGATTCAGGGAAGCCTGATCGTCAACATCGGTGACCTCGACCCCAATGACGATGTGCTCATTGGTTCCCCCGCAGGTGGCGACCTTCAGGGGCCCATGCCTGCGCCTTTTGTGACCGGCATTCGGGGTAACCCCATTTCGATTTCGCCACCACAGGCCAACCAGATCTTAAAATTCAACAATGGCCAGTGGGAGCCTTCGGTCGATCAAGTCAATGATGCCGATGCGGATCCCCTCAATGAGATCCAAGTACTCTCACAGCCTACCTCCACTACCCTCTCCTTGTCTAAAGGCGGCGGGTTGGTGACGTTGCCTACCTACACGGCTGGCCCCGGAATCGGAATCACTGGTTTTCAAATCAGTAACCTCGGAGACCTTGATGGAACAGATGACGTCTTGATAGGCTCTGCGGTGCCAGCGGGAGATTTAGTTGGAACATATCCTTCTCCATTGGTCGGTCGCCTGCAAGGCATTCCCCTTGCTGCGGCAGTACCCAGCCCCGGTCAAGTCCTCAAATTCCAAAATGGCCAATGGCAACCCGGTGCCAACGAAGATGCGGACTCAGATCCTACCAATGAGATCCAAAGCTTGATCCTCAACGGACAATCCCTGGGATTGACTGGCACGAGCAACACCGTTACTCTGCCTTCTCCGCCCACCTACGTCGCCGGGCCCGGGATTAGCATCACTGGCACCACGATTTCCAATACCGGGGATCTCAATCCAAATGATGATTTGGTGCTCTCTACGCAGTTCGGCGGTGACATCACCGGGGTGTTCAACAACATTTCGGTCGTCCGCCTACAAGGCAGAAATGTGTCAACTACGCAGCCTACCTTGGGTCAAGTGCTCAAATGGAATGGTAGTCAATGGACCCCCAGCACTGATGAATTCGAAGACGGCGATACCAGCCCCACGAATGAACTCCAGACCATCTCACAGTCTGGCGCAGTACTCAGCCTGAGCAATGGCGGGGGTTCCACCACGCTCTTCCAAGCGGGAGCTGGGATTCAAATCATCGGAAATACCATCATTAACACAGGGGACCTTGACCCCACAGACGATTTGCTCAAAGGCTCACCAGCTGGCGGGGATCTCTTGGGCACTTATCCTAATCCGATCGTCAATCGGATTCAAGGAATCACCGTAGCAGGAATTACTCCTACATCGGGTCAAGTCCTGAAATTCCTGGGGGGACAGTGGGTGCCTTCCGAGGATGAATTTGAAGACAACGACTCCGACCCCTCCAACGAGCTTCAAATTATAAGTCAAAGCGGTAATCAGCTCACCCTTTCTGACGGCGGGGGTACCGTCACCATGTACCAGGCGGGAACCGGCATCAGTGTCAGTGGCAACACCATCTCCAATGCTGGTGACCTCAGCAACACCAACGAGCTTCAGACCATTTCCCAGACAGGCGCCCAACTTAGCCTTTCCAATGGCGGCGGAACTGTGACCCTCTTCCAAGCGGGAACTGGAATCTCGGTAGCTGGAAATACCATTTCCAACACCGGAGACCTCAATCCCAATGACGATGTTCTTATTACCAGCATCGCTGGAGGAGACGCCACAGGCGTTTTTGGCAACCTCACTGTGACCGGAATTCAGGGAAGAGAAATCAGCAATGTCGCTCCTTCTAATAATGGGGATGTCCTGAAATGGAGTGCTTTGAGCAATGAATGGGTTCCCGCGCCGGACGATAACACCACGTACGCCGCAGGTCCTGGAATCTCAATTTCAGGAAATATCATTTCCAATACGGGGGATCTCAACCCGCTGGATGATGTACTAAAAACAGATCTTGCTGGTGGAGACGTCACGGGTGTTTTTTCAGCCTTGACAGTGACAGGGATTCGCGGAAGAGCTATTACCAATACGCCTCCCACCGTCACTGGGCAGATTCTCAAGTGGAACAACACCACAAACCTTTGGTCATTGGGAACAGATCTGGTTGATGATGCAGATGCGGACCCTACGAACGAATTACAGACCATTTCACAAGCTGGCAACCAGCTCAGCCTTTCTAATGGCGGTGGCACGGTTACCCTGTATCAGGCAGGCGCAGGTATTTCCGTCGCTGGCAACACCATCACTAACACTGGAGACCTCGACCCCTCGGACGATGTCCTCATCACCGACGTTGCTGGCGGCGACGTGACGGGCGTGTTCAGTAACCTCTCTGTGGTGAGACTCCGTGGCATTACTCTCTCCCCTACTCTCCCGACCATCAATGGCCAAGTGTTGAAATGGAGCAGTACGACAAATCAATGGGCTCCTGGAACGGATCTTTTCGAAGACGCTGATGCAGATCCTACCAACGAGCTACAGACCATCTCCCAAGCTGGCAATCAGCTCAGTCTCTCCAATGGTGGCGGCACTGTCACCCTCTATCAGGCAGGTGCAGGGATCGCTGTAGCAGGCAACACCATCACCAACACCGGAGACCTCAGCAACACCAATGAGCTCCAGACCATTTCGCAG
>DAITMB010000035.1:2527-41201 GCA_036835375.1 Bacteroidota bacterium | reverse complement strand
AGCTGCCCTCGACCGAGCTACCCTGGGAGCAGCGCATCCGCCGGGAAACCGAGCAAGTGGAGGGGCGGGAAATTGAGATTTGGTGGATGTGAGGGGGGATGTCTATGATCATGAGGAGGTGAAGGGTGGAAAGTAGAGGCAGCTAGCGTGGTCTTGATTCACGTGTAGTGAAGGCCATGGGTTGGACTGAGGGATTTAGCGGTTGAGGTAATCAGCCATAAGCTACTCACTAACAAACCCTTACAACTGTAAAGGCCTTTATAAGCCACATTAGTTTTTAGGCCGAATAAGTTCCTCCCGAAGTGCTTCCTTGAGTTCCTCGTGTTGTATCAAACTATCTACTATCGTTTCCCAGAAACTATCTAATCCAGAATTACCAAATGGGTTCATGATTGATTGTTCTTCACAAGAAACAACCAAGGAATCTAATAAGCCTAAACTTCTATTTGCACCCCCAACTTCAACATCTATAAATAATTTTTCATGGATAAAATCTTTTGGCTTTATTGTTAGCTTCGAAATTGATCCAATTCTGTCTATGTCTTCAAAGAAAATCAAAGAGAATTTTTTGGAATTTGACTCGTACACTGCTTTTCCAATTTTGTAGCCATTTATTTGCATATCTAGTTCTCTATCTAATGAGATACTTGTCGGGCAATATCCAGAGAGAAATGCCTCATATTTCATGTAAGCATGATCTTCGCAAGAAGAAACGATTACTGACATCATAAATACTAAGGCAACTGCAAGTATTTTCATTAATTGATTTTAAGGATCAATTTTTTCTTCCAAAAGATAATCCACTTTTACTTCTGCTGAGAACTTCATTCCGCTGTCCTCTCCTCCTCCCCAGACCAATTAACGGTACCACAGAAATTGACAATTCACAGCGTATGTTACCTGTGAACATGAAAACAAGCCAACACAGCGAAGAACGTCGCGCCTCCGGGGTCGCAGAGCATCGCTGGGGAAAGGGCCGGGGCTGAGAAACGAAACATAGTGCCTAGATTCTCATCCAGCCGACAAAGCCCACCCATCACGACCCGGGTGACCCGGATCAACGGCACCCAACGCCATTGACTATCAGCCCCTGATGAGCTTGAGCAGCAAAGCTACAAGCACTATTTTTTTAATCAGTGAAGGGTAAGGGCAGAAGACAGTAGCCCCTCTCGCTGACAGATCAGCCCCGTAGCTTTAGCCTAGGTCCCCTTCTCGCCTAGGCATCAGGCGCCCGTGAGCTTTTCGATGAACTTCATGTCGATGGTGCGACGAGCCATGTCGGTGCCAGCGATCTCGACAAGGATGGAGTCCCCCAAACGAAGTATTTCCTTGTTACTCCGGCCAATGAGGGCGTATTTCTCTTGGTCAAATACGTAGTAGTCGTCTTGCATCGTGTGCACGGGGACCATGCCTTCGACCATGCTGTCCTTGAGTTCGACAAAAAATCCACTTTCGATCACGCCCGAAATGAGTCCTTCGAAGACCTCTCCGATCTTATCTTGCATGAACTCAACTTGCTTGTATTTGATCGAGGCTCGCTCTGCTTCTGCAGCGGTACGCTCCTGCTTGGACCAATGCTTGCACTGCTCCTCCAGGGTCGTGGGGTTTTCATTGAACTGCTTCTGATGATACTTCGTGAGCAGTCGATGAATCATCAAGTCAGGGTAGCGCCGGATCGGAGAGGTGAAGTGCGTGTAAAATTTAAAGCCTAATCCAAAATGGCCGAGGTTTTGGGTGGAATACACTGCCTTGGCCATCGACCGAATCGCGAGAGATTCAATCACGTTTTGCTCAGGTTGGCCTTCAACGGCATGTAGCAAGCGATTGAGCGCCTCTGCGACATCCACCGCATCAAGGTTGCTCTGGTGGCCAAATGCCTTGACGAAGGTCTGCAAAGAGGCTAATTTTTCGGGATCTGGGCGATCGTGAATCCGATACACCGACGGCAGCGGCGGGTTTTTTTCCAAATTAGCGATGTGAGCCGACACGGTCCGGTTGGCTAGCAACATGAAGTCTTCGATGAGCTTATTGGCATCTTTGCTCACCTTTTTGATCACGCGGACGGGCTTGTCGTTTTCGTCCAGTTCAAACTTTACTTCACTGGAATGAAACTCAATGGCTCCTGTCAACATGCGCTGCGCCCGAAGCTTTTTGGCGATCCTATCCATCACCTGAAGCTCCTCTGCAAAAGGCCCGGGGCTGGTGCCTTCGAGCACTTCTTGCGCTTCCTCGTAGGTGAAGCGATGGTCGGAGTGAATGATGGTTCGCCCGATCCAGTAGTGGTAAAATTTGCCTGCTTCATCTAATTCGAAGACGGCGGAGTAGGTCAACTTGTCTTCATGGGGCCGTAGGCTACAGACCATGTTTGACAGCTTTTCTGGCAACATGGGCACGGTGCGATCCACCAAATAGACCGAGGTAGCTCTTCGAAAAGCTTCGCGATCCATCGCTGTTCCGGGCTGCACATAGTAAGATACATCGGCGATGTGAATGCCGACCTCCCAATGGCCATTATCGAGCCGCTGAAGGGAGAGCGCATCGTCAAAATCCTTGGCATCAAAGGGGTCAATGGTGAAAGTCAAGGTGTCGCGGAAGTCCCGACGTGAAGCGTATTCTTCCTTCGGAATCTCAACAGGAATGGCTTCGGCTTGTGCTTCTACTTCGGCGGGGAAACTGGGGTCAAATCCGTATTGCAGCAAAATAGCGTGCATTTCGGTGTGGTGATCTCCCGCTTTTCCCAAGACGCTGATGACTTCCACCTCCGGAGATCGACGGTCCCAATTGACCATTTTCACTAGCACTTTTTCTCCGGCTACTGCACCTTTTCGATGCGTTGGTAGAATAAAAAAATCTGTGTTGATGCGAGGGTCGTCAGGCAACAGGAAGAAAGAACCTGGCAGGCTCTCCTCTACGATTCCGACAAATTCGAGTTTGTTGCGCTCCAGCACCTCGACCACTTCGCCTTCGGGGCGGCCTTCGCCTTGGCGGCGGCGGGTCATGCGCACTTTTACCGTGTCACCGTGCATGGCCTTGCCCAACGATCGGGCTGGCACAAATATATCGGGCTTAGCGGGATCTTCTGACAGCAGAAATCCTACGCCTGACTTGGTCACATCCAGCTTTCCGCTGAGGTAGTGATGTTGAGAGAGGTATTTATATCGACCTTTGTCGATATACTCCACCGCGCCTTCATCAGCGAGGCGATCGAGGATACTTCTTACTTTCGTATTGTTCAGGCCTTCCCAGAGTCCGGTGCCTTGAGCTATCTGCTTGGGGGTATATTCTTGATCGTTGTGCTCTTGCAAGAAGGCAAGAATATTTTGGCGAAGAAGATTTTCTGTTCTGGAGCGTCCACCTCCGGAGCGTCTGGAACTAGCTTTTGATCTGGAAGAGGAAGAGCTTTTTTTGTTTGGAGTACCTTTTTTGGCTTTTGACATGTGAAATATTAGTAAAAAAAATGGCCATGCTGAGGGGCTGGGCAAAGGTGGGCTTTGGATACATGCGCAGCGAGGGCAGGGCGGGAAAGCAATACATTTGCCCCTTATACCGTCAAATTTCTATGAAAGTTTGGGAAAACCAAGCTCGCAGAAAAATTTAACTTCCGCGTTACATGCTGAAATGTAGCTCGCTCGTTGCTCCTTCTGCTGAAAAATCTATTCAGTGATGCGGCAAAAAAAGCATCCTGGACTTGCCCCCATTAAAATAGATGGCCAGTTGGCCGGGCTGCACTTCATAGGATTCGGCACCCCGCCATGCCTCCGTGAATCGGCTCCCCCAGGCAGGCTCTCCAAACAGTGTCCCATCCATTCGCTCTACCTCCATCCCATGGTCTTCGAGTAGTAAGTAGTTGCCTTCCAGCACATTGGTCACGGTGGTGAGGGTATATTTTCCCTTTTTGCCACGGTCCTTACACGTGATCACGATCGATCTGGCAATGTGAGGTGGCTCTTGCTCCAAAATTCCTTCCGCAGGCTCCTCAAATGCCCATAGTCTCCAGCTTCCGGATAGGGTGTGAAAGCTGTCCGGGGGAGTGCAACCCGCCAGCATTCCGAATATAATGGTCAAAGCAAAGTAAATGATACGCATATGGTGATTTTGATCCAGTTTACTGCCCTTGGCGATGAGCACCAGATCAATTCATGTGCGATTCTTGCCAGTGAAATCAATAGCGATAAAATCCCCTACCAGACTTTTTGCCCAAATGCCCTGCCGTGACCATATTTTTCAACAGTGGACAAGGCGCATATTTTGGCTGACCAAAACCGTCGTGGAGCACGTTCAAAATTGCCAGACACACATCCAGCCCAATGAAATCGGCCAGTTGCAGAGGTCCCATCGGGTGGGCCATCCCGAGCTTCATCACTGTGTCAATCTCTTCTACGCCCGCCACACCTTCATAGAGGGTATAAATCGCTTCGTTGATCATCGGCATCAAGATGCGGTTGGCTACGAATCCCGGGTAATCCTGCACAGACACTGGTATTTTGCCGAGGTCGCGAGACAGCGCAAGGATGTCCTCTTTCACACTCGGCAGCGTGTCGAAGCCATTGATGACCTCCACCAGCTTCATGACCGGGACAGGATTCATGAAGTGCATACCGATCACCTGTTCGGGACGCTGGGTCACACTAGCCAGCTCGGTGATAGAAATGGAGGAAGTGTTTGTGGCCAAAATGCAGTGCGAAGGGGCATTGGCATCCATCTGCTGGAAAATCCCCTTTTTCGTCGAGACGTGCTCTGTAGCGGCCTCGATCACCAAATCGCGATCGCGCACAGATCCTGTGATGGCTGTTGAAGGGTGAATGCGACCCAAAATGTCGGACTTGTCACTTGCTGTCAAGTCACCTTTTTTGATCTGGCGGTCGAGGTTAGCGGAGATGGTGTGAATGCCTTTTTCCAGTGCTTCGGAAGAGAGGTCAATGAGTGTTACGGCATAGCCGTACTGGGCAAACACATGGGCAATGCCGTTGCCCATGGTACCAGCGCCGACAACCGCTATTTTTTGAAATTTGTCAATCATGGGGAGGGGGTTGAATCAGGAGATGGAATGTAAAGGTTGAAAATCTGAATGCACGTCAATAGTACCTTACGCCGTCCGCCGCGGATACGGGGTACACCTCGGGAGTAATGCCCGTTTGTGCTCGGTAGTGGCTGGTGATGCGTTCGACCGTAGATTGCCAGGTGCTTTTGAGCAGCAAATTGAGGGTGCAGCCTCCGAAGCCACCTCCCACCATTCTTGCACCGAGGACGTCAGGTTCTGCCTGTGCCAGCGCAACGAGCAAGTCCAATTCTTTGCAGCTCACCTCATATTCCGATTTCAGGCCTTGATGAGATTGATAAAGCAATTGCCCCACAGCTGCAAAATCGCCAGCTTCCAGCGCCTGAGCTGTTTGCAACACCCGCTCATTTTCTTTCAGCACGAAGGCGACCCGCTGAATTCCTTCGGGATCGAGGCTTGCCTTGTACTGCTCCAGATGCGCCAGACTCACATCGCGCAGCGTCGAGACGCCGGGTTCAAGGTTTTTCATCTGGGCCAAAATCTGTTGGCAGGAGGCTCGGCGATCATTGTAAGCTGTGCCGGAAAGCTCATGACTCACTCGAGAATTGATGAGCACGAGGGTGTAGGATTGAAGCTCAAGCGGAAAATAATCAAAGCTCAGGTCGCGACAATCAAGTCGCATGGCTTGTCCTTCCTTGCCGTAGAGCACTGCAAATTGGTCCATGATGCCGCACAGGGTGCCGATTCGGTGCTCGGCTGCCTGAGCGATCCGTGCAATGGCCATCCTGTCGATTTCCCATCCATTGTGCTCAAACAGCCAATAGATCAAGCCGGTGCCCATCGCAGCGGAGGAGGACAATCCGGCACCTACGGGAATATTTCCGCCCAAGACGCCTTCGATTCCCGGCACGTTCAATCCTACTGCCGCAGCCTCAATCACGAGTGCTTGCAAGTAGCGGAGCCATCCCCTGCCCGTGGGGTCGAAAGTGCCCGGAACAAAGGTCGCCGTCTCGTTGAGGTCGGCAGCTACCACCGTGACTTGATCTGAGTCAGAAGCGGCAAAGCCCAACCACATGAAGCGGTCGATCGCGACTGGAAATACATAGCCCAGGTTGTAGTCTGTGTGTTCGCCAATCAAATTGATCCTCCCGGGCGCGCGCACCCAACGGGGATCAGATCCAAATCGGGAGGTATAGGCTTGCAGTAGTTCGCGAGGAGGGGCAGAATGGGTCAAAAGTGTGGACAAAGAGGGTAGAATTAGGGTGTGAAGAATCGTAGGGGGATGGGAAAAGCGAAATTAGGGGGAATCAGGCTATTTTTCCCGAAAATTCGACAAAAACTGTTTACCGCTACTACCTGAAAATGCTGGCCGCGAACGGCTGATGACAGGGTAAGTCAGGCTTTTGCTGTTATGGCTCAAGCATCATTCCTGAACCTTTTTACTGTTGTCGGTATATTCAAACAAGGAAGAAACAGGAAAGTAAAATTACGACGTGAAAAGCCGCTAAAAATTTGATTATAAACAACTTGTGACGCCACCCTTCGCTCAAAGACGAATGTGGAGAGGTGTTGTTCCCGTTCAGGAATTTTACTATTGTGGATTTTCCTTCACCCTCCCCCCTTCCTTCCGCATCGGCAGCTGGAACGCATTTACCAAGAAAATCTCCGTAACTTTGAGTAGCTATATTCATTGGCAACCGACTTTCCACACTACTCATTTATTGCAAACAATTTTTTCATGAGCGACACTAAAAAAGGCCCCAAAGCTCCTCAGCAAATCAACATCGAATTATCTGCCGAAATCGCAAGAGGCGTGTACAGCAACCTCGCCGTGATTTCCCACTCCGAATCAGAAGTCGTCATGGATTTCATTCAAATCTTCTCTGGCACACCCAAAGCAGAGGTGAGGAGCCGCGTGATCATGACGCCCCAAAACGCCAAGCGGGTGCTATTTGCCTTGCGCGACAATCTCGAAAAATACGAACTCATTCACGGAGAAATTAAGCTCGGAGAACCCAAAGACATCCAGCTCCCGCCCAACTTCGGTGGCCCGACGGGCGTCGCCTGAAGCACCACGCTGAGGGTCGTTGTTAAAAGATGGTTGAAAAAATTAGCCACGAACAGCCCGATCATTCTGATTTCCTTTTTTCTTCTCGGTACGCCAAACGGCTACGGGCCGTTTGTTGCAGGCGATCCAAAATGGCTTCTGCCAGTGCGTCAATGGGCTGTTCACTCCCAAAAGCCATCAGCGCGCGCGCTTCGGGCACATCAATTCGGTAGAGCAAGCGAGGGATACGCTCGGGATCGTCTTGCCACCAGCGTTGCAAGGTCGAGGTGATGTGTTGCAAGAGCAGGGAGCGCCGATCCGGCGAATCACAGATTTCCAGCAAAGCAGCCTCGCTCTCCGAAGCTGCTCCAAAAGCGCTTCCTACTTCCTGCCACAAGGCGAGATCGCTGGACATAGGCTAGACCCTCAGCGATTTAGCCGCTGCGCGGTCGAGGTACCACACCAGCTTGCCAGGTACCGGCTTGATGTGGCTGGCAGGATACACCTCGCTGCCTTCTTTTTCCTCAAAAATATCGGCTGCCCTGTCTGCCTTTCCTTCGCCAGTGATGAGAAAAGCAATATTCTTGGCACGGTTGAGGACCTTGCCCGTCAATGATATGCGTTGCTGCCCCGAATCTGGATGTGTCGCCACAGCCGTCCACTCCTCCACATGAAGAAGCTCCATATGATCGGGAAAAATGGAAGCGGTGTGCCCATCGGCTCCCAGTCCGAGCAGAATGAGATCAAACACAGGCAAGCCTTCCGAGACGGGCACCAATCTCGAAATTTCCTCTGCATAGCGCAAAGCCTCACTAGCGGGATCCGCTTCCCCCTTGATGCGGTGGACGTTGTCAGGCGGTAAAATGATCCCTCGCAGGAGGGTTTCCTTGGTCATTTT
Source organism: Bacteroidota bacterium (assembly GCA_036835375.1). GTDB lineage: Bacteria > Bacteroidota > Bacteroidia > J057 > J057 > JANQTF01. The sequence continues at coordinate 33,257 of DAITMB010000035.1, read as the reverse complement.
GTAGTTCGAATCTTCATGATCCGGGGCAACACATCGCTCGTCTCCCCACCAAAGGTGGACATTTCCCCAGGGGATTGACTCACGATATTGCGCCGCCAGCTGCTCAAACAAGAGCTTAGGCGTGGACCCTCCCGACAGCACCAGGTGGAAGGGGACATTGCGCTGCACCATGGCCGCCAAATCAGCTGCGACATTTTTGGCTACATGCGTAGCACTTTCGGAAATATGGAGAACTGATGACATGAGCGTGAGAAAGAGGGTGAGACTTAAAGTTCGCAATAAGTTCCGTCATCTGCTAAGTTCTTGCAAGGATATCGCCAGCCCATGTTTTCGCCTTCGATCATCGAATCAGTCGGCTCAGGGCCCCAGGTACCTGCCGGATAGCCATATACCGGAATGTCATCGCGGGTCTCCCAGGCGTTGAGGATGGGATCTACAAACTCCCACGCAGCTTCCACTGCATCTCCTCGGGCATAGAGGGTGGCGTCGCCCTGCATAGCATCGAGCAGCAGACGTTCATAGGCACTGGGCACATAGGCACTCTGAAGATCGGCATAGTGCAAGTCCATGCTCACGGTTTCTACCTGAAAGCCTGCTCCTGGCACTTTCATCCCAAATTTGAGCTTGATGCCTTCGTTCGGCTGTATGCGAACGATCAGTTGATTACCGCTCATGGGGCTGCACACGTCCTTAAACAAGCGGTGCGGCGTCTCTTTGAATTGAATCACAATCTCGGTGACGCGCGTAGGCAGGTACTTGCCAGTGCGCACGTAAAAAGGGACCCCGCCCCAGCGCCAGTTGTCAATGAAGAATTTCATGGCAACGAAGGTCGGCGTCCTCGAGTCGGAAGGCACACCTTTTTCCTCCCGGTAGCCTTTGATGTGCTGCCCCTTGATGGTAGATTCTGTGTATTGACCCCGAATCACGAAGTCTTTTACCTGATCTTCCGGAATTGGACGAAGGGCCTGAAATACTTTGAGCACCTCGTTTCGAATCGAAGTCGCTTCCACCACGCTCGGCGGCTCCATTGCGACCATGCCGACCACTTGCAGCAAGTGATTCTGAAGCATATCTCGCAAAGCCCCAGAGCCGTCGTAGTACCCCCCACGATCCCCTACCCCAATGTTTTCGGCGGAGGTAATCTGCACGTGGTGAATGTACTTCCCGTTCCACAGCGGCTCAAAAATTCCGTTGGAGAAGCGCGTCACCAGCAGGTTCTGCACGGTTTCTTTGCCGAGGTAATGGTCGATTCGGTAGATCTGGTGCTCCTTGAATGAGAGGAGTAAATCGTGATTGAGCTGCTTGGCAGTCTTGAGGTCATAGCCAAAGGGCTTTTCTACGATTAGCCGCCGAAAACCTCCCTCAGGTGCTCGATGGAGGTCATGCTTGGCCAGCAAGCTTGGAATCACTTGATAGAGAGAGGGCGGGGTCGATAAGTAAAAAATATAATTGCCCTGGGTGTCTTCCTCAGCATCCAGTTGCGCGAGACGCTCCTTTAAGGTTGCGTAGTCTTCCTCGGAGCTGGTGTCAATGGATTGGTAGTGAAGGTGCGACAAAAAATCTTCAAGCTTAGCTGAATCAGCCGCCTCTTTGTTAGCAAATTCTTTGATTCCCGGCCTCACTTTCTCCCGAAACTCCTCATCGGAGTACACGGTGCGGCTCACACCCAGAACGGCAAAGCCCTTGGGCAACATTTTCTGGCAATAGAGATCGTAAAGCGCTGGAATGAGTTTGCGGTAATTCAGGTCACCTGAAGCGCCGAATATGACCAGCACTTGATGAGAGGTAGCACTCATAAGTTAAAGGGAAAGAAGGATTCTGAAAGAAGTTAGGTGACACGACGTGGCCCCCTACCAGCGAGCAAAACGTCGCTGGAACCCCGAGGTTGGATCTATTTTCGCTGGGCCCTTGTAAAAAATCAATGCTTACTCTTCGGCCTTCTTCACAGCATGTCCACCAAACTGATTGCGGAGGGCTGCCAGCATTTTCATCGCGAAGGAATCCTCTTGGCGGGATTCGAAGCGGGTAAAGAGAGAGGCCGTGATCACGTGCGCAGGCACATCGAAGTCGATGGCTGTCTGCACCGTCCAGCGTCCTTCCCCGCTGTCATTCACAAATCCTTTGATCTCACTCAACTTGGGATCGTCTGTAAGGGCATTTCCAGCCAGTTCTAGCAACCAAGACCGCACCACACTTCCATGCATCCACATCTTGGCTATGGCCTCCAGGTCGAGCCCAAAAGGAGATTTTTGCATGATCTCAAAGCCTTCAGCATAGGCTTGCATCATGCCGTATTCGATGCCGTTGTGAACCATTTTCACCAAGTGCCCTGACCCTACTCCTCCACAATGGAGGTGGCCGTTCACCGGAGCGAGGGCTTCGATGATTGGCAGAATGTATTCCGCTGCCTCTGGATCAGCGCCATACATCAAGGAATAGCCATTTTGTAGGCCCCACACTCCCCCAGACACGCCACAATCGACAAAGTGAATACCTTTATTGGCCAAAATCGAGGAGCGGCTAATGGAGTCGCGCCAAAAAGAATTGCCACCCTCTATCACAATATCCCCAGCCGAAAGCAGGCCGTAAAGCGACTCCAAGGTCGATTCGACGGGTGCGCCTGATGGCACCATTACCCAGATAACCTTGCGATCGGGAAGCTCAGCGATCATCTCTTCGAGCGAATTCACCCCAGTGGCCCCTTCAGAAGCCAATTCCTGAACTACTTCAGGATATCTATCAAATACTACGACTTCGTGTTGATGCATAAGAAGCCGCCGGGTCATGTTGGCACCCATTTTTCCAAGTCCGATGAGACCGATTTTCATGAGGAGGAGATTATTCGTTTTGGGCAAAATTACATAGATGCGTGCTGGGAACTGTCTGCTACCAGACCGCCCCGTGAATTAGGGAGTTTGGGCAGAGAAATAAAAATCCATCCCCAAGACATTTCTTCTGGGAGCGCCTCGTCAAATATAAATTCGCTGAGTACGCCTTTTCCACACGGCTTTTTCCGACAAAGCGCGGCAACAGCGTCTAGCTTTATATGGTGATTTCGCTCGCCTCGACAAGAGTAATGATTGAATGTCCTGCGATAGCTTGCCCGACGAAAGATGTGGCAAAGGGAGAATTTATCAGAGAAACCGAAAATTGATTGCCAGCGTCGCGAACACCGGTACCTTCACTCCGGCAACTTCTCCTGGGATCCAGGGTGGCATCTGCGCCAATACCCGCAGGGCTTCTTCATCGCAGCCGCCTCCAATGCCCCGCATCACCTCTGGCTCTTCTACTTCGCCTGCTTCATTGATCACGAATCGTAGATATACGGTGCCTTGGACCTTGTTGCGTGACGCTTCTGTGGGGTAGCGAAGTTGCCGGGAGAGGAAACGACGCAAGGCGGCTTCTCCGCCGGGAAAGGCGGGCATGACATCGGCTTCCCGGAGCGGACCTTCTGCGGCGACTTTGCGGCGGATGTCGATGGCGCGCTGGGCGTCATTTACGGTGGGCAGCACTTCGACTTGGGTTTCTCCGGACAGGTCTTCTTCCCACTCAGCGGGGGAAAGGATTCCGTGTCGCTCATCGGCTTCTGCCAATCTCAGCAAGGCGTATTCACGGATATTGCGCAGCAAAATGGTATCGCCGGTGAGGCTATCTAGTACCCGAACACCGGCAGGACGCGCTTCGAGCAGCTTTGCCACGCTGGATCCATCCAGTTCGTGGAGCGCGTAGATCTTCTCGGGTGGTGGCGGAGCAGATTCGGGCGTGGACGGCCATAAGACCAGTGCAAGTACGATGGCCAGTAACGTCGTGCCACCTGCGCCTAGTCCAAGATAGAGGCGGCGCTTTCGGAGGCGTTCGGCTCGTTCTTTTTCCAGAATAAACTCCAGAAGCTTCGTACTTTTTTCTGATGACATGGCGATCAATTCCCTGGATGAATCACATACTGAAGGCGCTGGGAAAATAGAACGTATCTCGCGGGACAGACTCAGAGATGACTCGGGTGCCAGACATACACCTTTCTACGCACTGGATCCTCTTTCGCTTTCCAAAGCCTGAAAGGATACCAAGCAGCTCCGGATCTATCCTGACTGGCAAAATTTCTGCTAACATGATCTCGCACATTGCGGGCCAATTCGACTGGCTAATACAAGAAAAACAGGATGTCTCCTGTATCCTGCGCGGCTGATCAGATAGCTACTAAAGGTAGAAAGGAATCACGTGACCTGCATCGTGCCCGGTCTGATTCCTTTCTACTTATTTTTCTGACTTAATTTCTTCGTTGCAGGTTGTCCGGCTTCTCACTCACGAACTTATCCAATCCAACGAACAGAACCGCGAGGTGCAAAAGCGGTTAGAGTTGGAATTTTTCTTTGAACTCTCCGTACACCGCTTCTCCAATCACAGATCCTAATGCTTGGTGGGCTTGCATCACGCTCTTCTCGGGGCTCACGTCTTGGCTGGAAAATTCGATGAATTTGATTTCCAAGTCTTTCGATAAGTTCCAGCGGCGCTTGTTGAGTATGAGAATGTTATCAGCGTTAAGGTTGCCGTGAGAGACTGGCAGATCCTGAACTTCCTTGAGGAGCATGAGGATAAACTTCAGGTCTTGGCTGCTCAGGTCCTCGATGCCCTTTTTGTTGGCCAATCCTGTGCGCATCGCATATTCTCTCAAGGTCTGGCGCTCGGTGTATTTTCGGTAGTAATACATTCCTTCACGCCCTTCGCTCACCTCGCTCATGTCGGTAAAATAGGCCAACTCTTTATCATAGACCCTTCGGAAATTCCCGATCGCTTCCCCATTCGCAATCTGATCGGCACTCAAGATTCTCACGACTTTGATGTCGCCATCTTGGTGAAAGGTCGCTTTTCGAGAAATAAATTCCGGATCTGGCAAATCCCCTTTCCACACGAAAATATCGTCTAAGCTCACTTGATCGCGCTTGCGCGAAGGCTTGGCTGCTGGGGCTTCTTTGACCTGAACCGCCTCTGCCACAACTGCTCCTGCTCTCGCACCGGAGTACACTGGCTCTGGCTTGGGCGCAGACTCCACTACGACGGGAGTTATTGGCGCCTCTACTACTTTCTTGGGCTCTTGCTTAGGTTCTTGGGGAGCCTTTTCTGGGGTAGCCACTACCGTAGGGGCAGGTTCTGGGGGAGCTGGCGAAACTACAGTCGGGGCGACTGTTGCCGCAATGGGAGGCAGTACTTCTTCTTTGGGAGCAGGATCGGCCATGCGTAACCCTACCTCTTCTCCTTCTTGCACCAGCTCTACCCTGCTCAGCGCCTCGGTGATGTTCCACTTGATCACGAGATCCGGAATTCCAAGGGCCTCGCCTCGGGACACAAAGGCCTTTTCGTAATCTTCGCGCTTGGAAGGATGCAGGCAAGTCTGCCTGATTTCGTAGAGCAACTGATCTCGCTCATCCTTCATCCGCAACTCTGCTGTAATTGCTGCCTTTTTGGCTTCGGCTTCCTTACGCTTGCTCTCTGCTTCAGCTTTACGCATCTCAGCTTCTCCGATTTGTTGGAGACGCATTTGCATCCCGGAGATGGCAGAAGCGAACACATCGGCATCTTCGTCAATGTCTGAGAGCCTGAGCTCGGTATTCAACTGGCAGTCTTCCTTCAAAAAAGCAATGAACTGAGGGTGATACAGGTAGGTGCCCATCAGATGAAGATGGGTAAAGCCGTTTTCTTTGAGCGCTGAGGCGGACAGTCTGGACTTCAGCGATTGGAATTCGCCGAGCAGCATGGCAGAAATTTGCTCTTCCGCAAAATGTGCTTCTGCCTCAATGGTCACCACGCCTACTTGGCGGGAAATATGGAATGTCTCGGGTAGCTCGACTTGGGTAACCTGCTTGGCAAGGCTCGTTTGGGTAGCTGCGTCGAGATTGATACCTGCCTGACTGAATTCTTTCATCAATGCAGAGAGGATTTTCTCCCGGCCAAACTCAGGTCCAAAGTGGCTTAATTTTCTCCGAATGATCTTCTCCTCACGAAACAGAGAGCGAGATCCCACTTCCGAAGCGTCGGGCATGACAACCCCTTTACGGCGCTCCACTTCCAGCCATTCCACAGCACTGCCAAGACCATCCAATACTAAAGCGCGGCCACCTTCTGGGAGTGTCGCGCTTTCTCCTGCCAGAAATGGCCAGACCAAGTGATCTACATGGGAGAGTTGAAAATCGTCGATTCCGAGGGAATGAACCATCGTGTTGAGCGAAAGCCGTAGGTCGGAGACATCCTCATGCAAGCTACTGGCCACCATGATGGGACAAGGCTTTCCTTTTTGACCACTGAACCAAGGCTCAGTTCTGGCTCTCGCACACAAATCAGCAAATCTCCTTTTCAACTCTTGTTCTGGATCATCAGTGTGAAGACTCCACGGGGAATCTTCCCCCCAAGAGATGAATCTGGGGAATCCTTCGTGAAACGAACCAGCTACGATTTGCTTCGGAGATAATATAATGCCAAGCATGAGGGTGATATATGTGAATGGGTTTGAGTGGGAGTCGGTGGCTGTGGTGGATAAAGAACTTTGATAATTGACAAAAAAACGGCCTTTTGCTTCATTTACGGACAATCACCAGCGGTCTTGCGAGATCACTTTCATTTGCCGTATTAAGTCAAAACAAGAATAGTTCCAAGATGATGCTCCGTCCCGGAAACATGAGCAATCTTTGGATGGAATCGCCAAAGTGTAGCCCGAACAGGCAGTATCTCGCTGCCACTGGCAGCGGTGGATGGCGCAGGAACTACCAGCGGATATGGTAAAATTGAATCCGATGACGCAAGTGGCGATACGATATCACATGCTCTTCCTTGGCGTAGCGCATTCCGGCGGCTTGGATCATCTCAAAAAAATCTTGAGCGATGACCCTCGAAGGCTCGGTGAGATACAGGTCTCCATCTGGAGGCAGGAGCGTCTTGAAAGCATGGATCAGCGGGATGAAGTGCCTTTTTTCATAGACGACGTCTGCGGCGATCAGCACGGGGCGTGGCTGACTTGCTTCAGGAAAGCGCCAATCTAACACCTTGGTCTCGGGCGCGCTGCCCACATTGCGCCACCACACCAGAGAAGCAAAGCGAAGCGCATCTTCCAGATAATCAGTTAATAATACCTTCGTGGCGCCTGCCAGCTTGGCTGCCGTGCCTGCGAGCCCCAGCCCACAGCCTAGTTCTAGCACCTCTCGCCCAGCTACCCACTCGGGATGACGCAAAAGCTGATCGGCGAGGCATATCGCGCTGGGCCATAGCTCCGCATAATAAGGAATGCGCTCATCGCGCACATCTTCATGATCCTCGCCTTTGGCCAGGAGCTCTTCGAGCAGCTCATCTATGTTTTCTGCCACCCAACAACTGAGTTGCTGGCCGCCCAGAGAGAGAGTTTCCTCCCGGAGGAGAAATCGACCTTCCATCGTCTCAAGCAGGTGTGCAATGGCTTGATTGGCGGTCTCTTGATTCATGCGGAGAAAAAATTGGCGCTACAAACATAGCTTTTTCTGCGCCTCGATTTTCTCCCTTCTTGTAACTTGAAATGCTAGCAGCACGAATCATTCATGGCCTCCACCGCTCTGGCGAGGGAAGAAGCATATCAACGGGCGCTGGATTGAAGACGCCAAATTTTTCTTGTGTGGGATCTGATGGGGGAAAGCTACTTACTTGGGAATTAGTTTGGATCAAAAACAGAGCGGACAGGATGACAGCGAGGAGAACATTGGCTAATACAGCGACTCTGACTAAAATTTTAGCCTGAGATTGAAGACCAAGGGTCGTCTTTTGTTGCAGCTGAAGAGAACTCATGCTTTTTCTATAAGATCAAACAAGATTACTTTACGAATTGAAATTTCCCTAATCAACATCTTATCCGGCCTAACAGCCAGCCCTTCGCATTGGGTCTGTCATTCATAAGGAATCCCCTCTGGTTATAAGGAATTCTATATATCCTTGCCGGATTTCTACTTCTGAGCGATGAGTTATTTTATTACAAATAATAACTGATTATCAATCACTTAAAAAATATCTTCTCCTCCTACATAGGCCCATAGTCACAGATCAGCATGACACTCCTTTCATTTACTTACTTTTCAAAATCTGACACAAGGACCCCGACAGATCTTGCTTTTCGATGGGTGTCGGGGCACTTTCATAGTTCAAATTTCGTAGAAGTCAAGCGCTGCTTCAATCTTCAACTGATCCGATAATAAGATGCCATGTCAGTGAAGGCATACACGCCCATGGAAGAAAATTCAAGGACAATGTCCTCAGTAGCTTCTCTGAGTTGCTGGCTCCAATGGCGAATTTCCACGTGAGGGCTGAGGCGCCGAGCCATTCGCTGGTTGAGAAAATAACCGAGCGTGATGTGTGGCAAATATTCTGGCGAACCATGCAAAAACTGAAGCCGCGCGGAAAAATCATCCGACAAGCGCTGACGTCGTTGACGAAGATGAGAAAGAAGCTGCTGACTGTGCTCGTCCGCAGGCTGAAGGACAGCGGCCAGGCCTGTACTGCTCCAAAAACTCAGGTAAGAAAACCGAAATCTCAACTTCCAGTGGTCTTTGGTCATGAGTTGTCCGCTCTTGACCTCTTCCATGAAGGCTTGCCTGCCGACAAGCGAATCGGGCAATTGCTGTAAAAAGCTGCTCACTGCTGGCTCAAAGGCGGGATCCACTTGACTGCTCTGTTGATCGCTTAACCCATCCCACGCTGTAACGTGATAGCTCTCTACGGGCAAGGGACAAAATCCATAGGTGTTCATCAGAAGGGCTGGGCCCACATCCTGTAACCAACTTTGGAGGGCCGTGTACAGCTCCTGCCCTGGCGTGCCCTGGGGCGGATTGTGAAGAAGCTGCATGCCATTAGGCTGCCGAAGCAGGGACGTGCCGGGGTTGTCGAACAAGATCGAAAATCCATGAAAAGGGGCCCATACAGGGACCAATCCAGCGATCTTGGGGTGCTCAATCAGTACCATGTTTCCAGAATTTCAGCAATTTTCTTGTGTGCCCGTGCTGGATCAATGGGTGCGAAAGATCCTGCATCTGCGTGCGCTGAGCCGAAAATAAGCAATCGATTCACATCGCCGACTCGGAAAAAGCGCATTTTTTTCGCCCAGAAGTTATTCCCTCCCCTTCAATCACGCAGTTTGTACAGAAGTGACAGAAAGCCATGCGAAGCACACCAGCTGTGAAACTGCTATATTTTTCCTGTCAGGCGAGGAATTGAAAACTACCTTGGCAAATTTTGAATTGACGCCCTCGGACAGTAACTTATTCAATGATTTAGACGACGACTTCACGAAATTTCACATGTGACCGATCATTTGCAGGACATCGAGCCCCTCACGTCAACCCAAAGAAGTGGTTATTGCTGAGGATGTTTGCTAAAAGTTGAGAGTTGATTCTATGGGACAGGAGCCTTACATGAAGCGAATTGAGGAGCTGTTGCGGGAGATTCCCGCGCTGGAGCGTGACTTACACGCAGAGGAAGTAAATGTTAATCGCACGCGCCTGGAAAAATCCCTCCGCATGAGGCTCAAAAGCTTTGAGCACCTCATCCCCTTTTCCTTTCGCCAAGAGCTTCGCTACCTCTGCCAGCAGGCTGGGGTGAGCGGTGAATTCAAATGATGGCTTCTGTGGGAAAATCTACGGCCCCAATGGCGCGATTTCATTAGGGCTTGATAGATTCAGTGGCTAATTTGCTGCTTCAATCATTTCCCTCTTCGCCATCATGGCAAGCTAAAGCAACAGGCATAGTGAATATTCTAGGCATTGACATTGGCGGAACGGGTATAAAAGGTGCCATCGTTGACACGGCTACTGGTGAGCTTCTCACGGAGCGCCACCGCATTCCCACCCCATCGCCTTCCACCCCGCATGCGGTGGCCGACGCAGTGGCTAAGCTCGTGAAAGAATTGCGGTGGAATGGCCCAGTGGGCTGTGGTTTTCCGGCTCCCATTCAAAGCGGTATTTCCACCACCGCTTCCAACATCTCCGATCAGTGGATTGGGCTGAATGTGGAAGCGCTCCTATCTCAGACCCTCGGCATGCCTGTCACCGTGGTGAATGACGCCGATGCAGCTGGATTAGCTGAAGTGACTTTTGGTGGAGGCAAAGGCCGATCTGGTTTCATCATTCTGCTGACCCTCGGCACAGGCATTGGCAGCGCGATGATCATCAACGGTCAGCTCGTCCCTAACACCGAGCTGGGACAGCTGCTGTTCAAGGGCGATGTGGCAGAACGCTACTGCTCGGATGCTGCACGCAAGCGAGAAAACTTGAATTGGAAGCAGTGGGCCAAAAGATTTGACCAATATCTTGAATATGTTCACCGACTGTTCTATCCCGACCTTATCATTTTGGGCGGAGGGGCCAGCAAGAAATTTGACAAATTTGCCGATCGACTGACCCTGAGTCTGCCCGTGGTCCCCGCGGAGCTACTCAACCTTGCTGGAATCATTGGCGCTGCCTTGGCCGCTGAGCGTCGGGAGTCTGTCAAAAAAAAGGAATTACCTAATCCCTAATCCCAGCGAGGAAAATGGTTGTCTGAGTCCGCTTCTGGACCAAGCGCTATTCTTCCAACTGAAGCAGCGGTTCAAAAGGATCCGTGTCTGGATACCAATCCTGCAAATCAAAAGTGGTTTTGACTTCTGTCAGATACAAGCTGATCCACCCGGTGTGTCCTGACGGCAGAACGGCGCCAGTCTCCGTTTCTGTCCATTCGTCAAATGGCACTTTTACCCCACCCACGGGAATCACGCTCACCCACATCTTCCAGGAAACTGGCTTTCCTTCCGGGCTTAGACGCCACAGATATGCATCTCCAGGAGTGTTGCCACCCGACTGGTAGCTCACCAGCAATGCACTGTCACCTTTGGCAGAAATCACGAGCGAACGTGACACGCCGGGATCAAAAGTCTTGAAGGGAGCAGTCAGCCAGAAGGCATCATTGACCCAGTGTAACCAACCTTTCTCTACCCATTTTGCCGCTTCTTCACCAGTGAGGCGCTTGCCCTTTTGGAAGGCGATGCCTTGCTGTGTGTCGAGATTCACCAGAACCTCACGGTCGCCCCATGTAATTTTGGCGAGGTTGCGGCGACGATCCCAGAGGTGCGCGTTGGTGTCTCGAAATCGCCAAGTGACGGCCCCAGTCTTGTCCCACGCTTCGCGGTTCAGGGCATTTTCCATTTTCTTGGCTAGTGCGTCAGCGGCGGGGCCTTCTTGTCCAGAGGGTCTCACTTCGCTGGCTGCCCATGCCACGGCTGCTCCTACCAGCGCCACTCCCAAGATCGCCAATCCGGCCCATAACAGTATTTTTTTGACCATGCTGATTCTCTCATTTGCTATAGGATCCACTGCGACTTAGCAGGATTGTTGCATTCGTGCTTTCATTTAATCCGTGAAGATTTTGGATGTTAAATTGCTGAGAAATATGCTTTAAAAGCCTCAGCTTCCCGGCTGGCGGTGTGATATGACCCCGCTTCCCAGCAACTCCTCACCTTGGTACCAAGCGACGAACTGGCCCGGCGTGATGCCCTTTTGGGCCAAGTCAAAAATGACATACATTCCTTCGGCCTCCATGTACAGAGTGGCTGATTGTAGCTGCTGTCGGTAGCGAATCCTGGCTTGTACGGTCATGGATTCTCCGGGCGCCAAGGCAAGATCTTCTCTCACCCAATGTAGCTCCGCTGTCGGCACAAAGAGGCCTTTCCGGTTGAGTCCGGGATGCTCTTCTCCCATTCCGACATAGATGGTATTGTTGCCAGTGTCGGTGGCGATCACAAAGAGGGGCAGGGCCTTGCCCCCCACGTGAAGCCCTTTTCGTTGGCCTACTGTGTAGAAATGGGCGCCATCATGCTGTCCTACACAAACGCCGTCCGTAGGTTGATAGACATAGGGAGTCGCCAGCATTCTGCGCTGGTCGCGCGGCAGCAGCGTATCTCCTTGCGAAAGAACGGGCTGACGAAATAACGCAGCGTCAGCTGGCACCTCAATGATGTCGCCAATCTGGGGCTTGAGTTGCTGCTGGAGAAACACGGGGAGCTTTACTTTTCCTACGAAGCACAGCCCTTGAGAGTCTTTTTTGCCCGCAGTGACCAAGTCCAGCTTGGTAGCAATGTCCCGAACTTGTGATTTGGTGAGTGCACCGATGGGAAAGAGTGCTCGACTCAGTTGCTCCTGCGTGAGCTGGCAAAGAAAGTAGCTCTGATCTTTGTTTCCATCGATGCCCGCGAGAAGGCGATAATGAGTCTGTCCTTGGTCATCTGTCCACTCTGACTTGCGGGCGTAGTGGCCAGTCGCTACAAAGTCAGCCTTGAGTTTCAATGCTTTTTCAAGGAAGACGTCGAATTTAATTTCCCGATTGCACAGGACATCGGGGTTGGGCGTGCGACCAGCTTCGTATTCGCGGAACATGTACTCCACGATCCGGGTCTTGTATTCCTGGCTTAGGTCAATGGTCTGAAAAGGAATTCCCAATTTTTCGGCGACTGCCAGCGCGTCGTGGCTGTCCTCCAACCAAGGGCATTCGTCGCTGATAGTGACGGAGTCATCGTGCCAATTTTTCATGAACAGCCCGATCACCTCATGTCCTTGGGCTTGCAACAAATGCGCCGCAACGCTGCTATCCACGCCCCCTGATAATCCTACGACGATCCTCGCCATGCTCAATTCCTTATTTTTCTCGTCAACAAGATACAGCTATTCGTCCCAAAATGTTTCATGTGCATGGCAGCGACTCATTTCCTGCTTATTTCTCTCGGTCTCGCTGAAGATTCATTCGAAACCTGTCTTTTCTTTATGCCGTGTCAATCCCTCCATCATCTTGAATTGCCACAGTTTTAGTCCTCCCACAAAAGCCTTCCACTGGTGAGCACGGAGCCCGTCGCAGATCGAATCTGGTATATGTACAAGCCTGCTGGCAGCGTTCCCCGATGGAGGTACCAGCCATCTGTGAGTGGCTCGGCATTCACGGCGAGGCTTCTGCCCATCATGTCCATTAGGAATAGCTGAGCGTGGATTGCGCGTGGGTCCTCCCATTGGATTTGCAACGCATGCCGGGCAGGTTGTGGCCACAGGGTGACTGGTGCAACTGATTGAGTGGCAGAAAGGGAACTTGTGGAAAATAAGCACACGATGGGCCATAGGTTTTCTTTCACAAACTCGACCGTGGTATCCATGTAGGATTCGATGTTGGGACCATCTGAGAATGGCACGTGATCAGCGCCATGAAAGGGTCTAAGGTGGCTCTGCAACCCGATTCTCAGGGCTTGCTCGTGAATGCTCGCACTGCCATGCACGTCCAGGTCGCTGCCCAGCAGCACGTCTGAGCTTCCGTAAGGCACCACAGTATCGTCGGTGCCATGCGCAGAGATGATGGGAACTTGGCTCCCGCGGATCCATGTCGTGTCTCCAATGGCACCGCACAGGTTGATGACGCCTGCCACCGTTGAAGAATATCCCAAGTTGCCGCTCAGTCCTTCGATTCCGCCGATGAGAGCGCTATCGCTTTGCACGGTGGCTGGCCACTCTGATACTTCATCCAGGTAGGCAAGATGCACGGCGGTGACACCTCCTGCGGAGATGCCTCCAGCAAAAATCAAGTCGGGATGAATGCGAAACAAGTTGGCGGAATCGGCGTCCCGGCGAAAATAGCGCACCGCAGCCCGCATGTCATGGACGGCTTTGATGACTGCGAGGTAAAAATTTCGTTCGTTTCTGTCAAATATCAGCCCAATGCTCAGCCGATAGTCGATCGACGCACACACATATCCTGCCTTGGCCATTCGCTCGCACAGCGTCGAGACATCTGGTGCTTTTCGTTCCCCTGCGACAAAAGCACCCCCAAATGCCAGAATCAGCAGTGGTCGTTGCGACAAGGTATCCCCGGCAGGTTCATACACATCCATGCGCAGGGTTTGGCGGGCATTGGGATCAAGGAAAGTGGGCTGAACATTGTCGCCAAACACGACATCATTTGTCCGAATTACGCCAAAAGACTCGATGGCGAAACGCCCTTGCCCGCATGGGTTTTGCGACATTAGGCTGGCAGCACCACAAGAAGCCAATATTACCAAGAGAAGAAAATGCTTCATACAAAAGGATTTACATTTTGGTCGCTCAAAATGCGCAAAATATTTGAGGCTTGGCGACGAAATGCTACTCCATTTTGTTTTCCTGCGTGTGAATTCACGTAATGGGTACAGAAGCAAAGGCGTGGGAGTTCCTATTCAAAATTGACTGAGATGGTGAGCACTTGGCTGAAAAGGGAGCTGATCGCAGTGGCGTGGGTGGTGTTCAGTGGCTCGTAGATATTTAGCAAACCAAAGGTATAGCGTATTTCCGGGGAGAGCTTGAGGCGATCGCCATAGAGGTTGAAGCCTGTGCCTACGACAAGGCTGATATCTTGATTATTGATTTTGAGCCGATTGGGGTCGTCTTGGACTTTTTTGTCACTCTGGAGATTGAAGCCAATTTGGGCGCCTGTGAGCACGTAGAGGCGCGTGCGGTTCCAATATTTAGTCCGCCATTGCATCATGACCGGAATGTTGAAATAAGCTGCTTCGATCTTTCTCAGAATGGGACTCACACTGTCCATGGGTTCGCGGGCATCTTCGAAATAGTAGTTGAAGTCGCGCTGTTCCAGCGAGATTCCCGGTACAATCCGAAGCGCGGCGTAGTCGGTGAGATTGAAATTGGAAATCATGGCGAAAGACATTCCCCAGCGGGGAATCACCTCAATCTGGTCGAGCCAAACGCCCTTGTCGAACACCCTGATTTGCTCATTGAGGGTGTAGCCATTCCAATTGAAGCCCATCTGAAAGCCCAAGTGGAACTTTTTGCTGTCGAATGGGTGTTTTCCGTAGGTCTGGGCAATACCTGAAGAGCTCAATCCAAGAAGGAGAAAAGACAATCCTATGAGACGATTCATGCGTAATTGAAAATCAAAGCGATACACGCGTAAAAATTCTCGATAGCTACAAATTTAGGTGTGAATGAGTCTGTAAATATGGAATGTCCGATCCTTCAAAGCAATTCTATTTGTGGGCAGATGTGACCCGCTTTCATCAACCCTTCCAACGCATATTTGCCTGAAAAGATTGCTTCCCTTTACAGACTCCTAGCAGCCAAATATTCTGCAAGGTTGGTACAGGGAGGAACAAGAAGAGCATCGCGAAATTATCTTTAAAAAACCGCTCCGCATCAATTTCCAAAACTCTCATCAACAGCAGATTGCCCTAAAGCAACTCGTCAAAATCGTCGAATCACCAGCCACGCCGACCGATGGAAAGCCAATTTGAGCGAGGAATCTACTTTTCAAGCAAATACAAAGAACAAATCCCAAAGCTGAGAGGCAGATATTGCGTCTTGGAAAACCCTACTTCCCTGCAAATATTGCAAAATGCTTCTCCATTCGGGAAAGCTCGCACGGAGGCAGGTAGGTATTCGTAGGCCGCAGAATCTCCCGAAATGAAGCGGCCAATGAGGGGCGTGAGCACTTTGAAGTGAAATTGAAACAACTGCTTCATCGGAAACTGGGTGGGAAAAGATGGCTCCAGCACGATGGCTGCTTTGCCGGGTTTGAGCACGCGCAGCATTTCGGAGAGACCTTTGGGTAGATTCTCAAAATTTCTCACGCCAAATCCTACCGTCATTGCATCAATCGAATTGCTAGCCAAATCGAGCGATTCAGAGTCGCCGATGCGCATATCGATGAGGTCGCTGAATCCCTTTTGAGCAATTTTCTGCCGCCCGACCTCCAGCATGTTGGGAGATATGTCGATCCCAATGATCTGGTCGGGGTTCAACTTTCTGGCTTCTATCGCAAAATCGCCCGTCCCAGTGGCCAAATCCACGACGATTTTGGGCTCATAAGCTTGGAGCATACGCACAGCGCGGCGGCGCCACAGGATGTCCACCCCGAAACTTAAGGCATGGTTAAGCAGGTCGTATTTGGGGGCGATGTTGTCAAACATCTCGGTGACCTGTTTCTTTTTGGAGCTTTCGCTGTGTTGATATGGCGTGACTGGAGTACCCATATTAAATAATTAGTGACGAGGTTGGCTTCACCCAAAGGCGGACAAAGATAGCGCTTTTGCTTAAGTTTGTGGATTCAGGATCAAAACAGTGGGCCGCTTTCGGTGCATTGGAACGCCACCATTTTCCCCTACGCATGAAGATTAACTCCGCCATTTTCACCAAAAGCAGCGAAAAGCTAGATCAACTTCCCCCGGATAACCTTCCTGAGTACGCGTTTGTTGGGCGCTCGAATGTGGGAAAGTCTTCGCTGATCAATCGGCTGTGTGAGCGGCGTGCGTTGGCTAAGACCTCCGGGACACCCGGCAAAACCCAATTGATCAATCATTTTCTGATCAACGACACGTGGTACCTCGTGGATTTACCCGGCTATGGCTACGCCAAGGTTTCGAAGACACAGCGGGCCCAGTTTCAGGTCATGATCACCGATTACCTCATCAACAGAGAATCGCTGATGAACACCTTCGTGCTGGTGGACAGCCGCATCCCGCCGCAAGAAATTGATCTAAGTTTTATTCAATTTATGGGAGAGTCCGAGCTCCCCTTCACGATTGTGTTCACCAAGACAGACAAGGTAAAGCCCCAGGCCCTTTTGGCGCAGCAAGCCGCTTATGAAGCCGCTTTGCTCGAAACTTGGGAAGAACTTCCACCACGCATCTATTCCTCTGCTTTTTCTGGCCGAGGCATCGACGAGATCCTCGACATGATCCAAACGGTAAACAGCCACTTCGGGGAGTGAAAGAGAATTTTTCCTGCTCAGCTTCTCTACTTCTCGCTACACAATTTCTGCTGACAAGCATTTTCCCCATTCCGGCGGTGGGGGGACACCCCGCTACGCTACGGCATGACGCCCCTTTCGCGCTTTTCTCCTACCTTCCTCTGCGATGGCTTTCTGCAATTTCCTTCATAGGAATGGCAGAAAGCCAGACCAGCAACTTATTCATTCTCGCTAACCCAAGGACTACTCATGAATGCAACCCGACGTGATTTTCTCAGAAAAACCAGCCTCGCCACCGGAGGCTTGTTGCTTGGCCCTTCCCTCCTGGCCCAGTCTTCCCGCGCCCCAAGCGATACCCTCCGCGTGGGGTTGATTGGCTGCCGGAACATGGGATTTGGCGACTTGGAGAATTGCTTGAAACAACCCGGTGTGATCTGTGGAGGCTTGTGTGATGTGGACGATGAAGTGCTTCAGCGCCGTGCGAAGGATATAGAAAAGATCTACGGCATCAAACCTCCCTTGTACCGAGACTTTCGCCAGATGCTCGACGACCCTGAATTGGACGCTGTGGTGATCGGCACCCCTGACCATTGGCACTGCCTCATGACAGTGATGGCCTGCGAGGCGGGCAAGGCGGTCTATGTCGAAAAACCCCTCGCCAACTCCATCGCGGAGTGCGAGACGATGGTCCGCGCGGTGCGGCACTTCGGCAGCGTGGTGCAAGTGGGCCAGCAGCAGCGCAGTGGCACCCACTGGAAAACCGTGGTGGACTATGTGTCTGAAGGCAAGATCGGCCAGGTACGAAAAGTGATGGTGTGGGGAAATTTTGCCTATGGCAAAGGTAATCCAAACGGACCATCCCAGCCTGTGCCCGCTCATTTGGATTACAATCTCTGGTTGGGACCTGCGCCAGAGCAGCCCTACCATCCAAACAGCCTTCACGGCGCGTGGCGACACAGCTGGGCCTTTGGCGGAGGATTGCTCAGCGATTGGGGGGTTCACTTGCTGGACATGGTGCTGTGGGCGATGGGCAATACTACGCCTCGGCGAGTCATGGCCAGCGGCGGCATTCACCGATACGAGCAGCACCTCATCGAAACCCCGGACACACTGGACGTGATCTGGGACATGGGCAATTACAACCTGCTTTGGTCACATATGGGAGGAGAGGAGCAGGGACATTTCGGGCGAAATTATGGCATTGCTTTCGTAGGCTCCGACGGCACCCTCGTGGTGAACCGTCAAGGATGGGAGGTTCTTGGCCAAGCCAGTGGAGCGAAACAAACGATTCTCAAGCCATTTGAAGCTGGTAAGGATAGCCACCACCTGGAGCATGCGGCAGATTTCGTGGCAGCCATTCGAGAAAATCGCGACCCGATTTGTAACATTGAATTGGGAAGAGATGCCGCCGTGCTCGCCCAGTATGGGTTGGTCGCTCACCGAAGTGGCTCGACCCTGCGGCCAACAGCCAAAATCGGAGATTTTTCGCACCAACCCGAAGTCATGCCTTTCGTCAAACCAAGCTACCGAAGCCCCTGGGTTTTTCCGCATTGGTGACTTTTGACAATCGATTTTTTTAAAAAGGAACACTTGAAGGGCAACCATTTGGCTTCCAATTAATTTTTCACTACCCTTCCTCTCATTTCCTGCTTTTTCGTTGCATCTCTCAACGCCACCTATTTTCACTTCATCTCCTTCGATTATGTTTGCTCACCTACTCCCTTTCGCCATGCTAGGGCTTTTCTGCGTCGCTTTTTCCTGCGCAAACCCTTCAGATACGAACCGAGCCCAATCTGCCGACCTCTACCCCACCACTGGTGAGGTCCAACGGCTCGATCCTGCCCTTGACGCCATCATCGCACCCGGTGCCGTGATTGAGGTCTTAGCTGATAGCTTCCGATGGTCCGAAGGTCCCGTGTGGATCGGAGAAGCCGACGGATTTCTCGTATTCTCGGACGTTCCTGCAAACGAAGTTTTCAAATGGAAAGAGGGGGAAGGGCTCTCTTCCTACCTCAAGCCCTCTGGTTACACAGGTCCAGACCGCGATGGTAGCACCGAGGGTGCCAATGGACTCACCTTGGACCTGGATGGCAACCTGGTGCTTTGCCAGCATGGCGACCGCCGAATTGCCCGGATGACCAGCTCCCCCATGTCGCCCTCCACCTCCTACGAGACGCTGGTTGACAATTATCAAGGCAAGCGATTCAACAGCCCAAACGATGTGGTATATGATCGGGACGGGAATTTTTACTTCACCGATCCTCCCTACGGTCTTCCTTTCGGTAGCAATGACACGATCAATCGGGAACTTGATTTCAATGGTGTTTTTGTCGCCAATGCTGAAGGGGTCGTAAGCCTCATTTCTTCGACGATGTCCCGACCCAATGGAATCGCCCTCTCCCCGGACCAAAACATTCTCTACGTCGCAAACTCCGATCCCCAAGCTGCGCTCTGGATGGCCTACGACAAAGGGCCAGATGGCAGCTTCGGCAATGAGCGGGTGTTTTTGGATGTGACAGATCAGGGTAATGAAAACAACAAGGGCCTGCCTGATGGCTTTCGGGTGCTGTCTTCGGGCGAATTGGTCGCTAGTGGCCCCGGAGGGGTTTGGGTGATTTCGCCTGAAGGAAAACCCCTCGGTATCATTCGCACGGGCCAAGCAACGGCAAATTGCGAGATCGGAAAAGATGGGTACCTCTACATGACTGCCCACATGTTTCTAATGCGGATAAAACTCGCTAAGCGCTGAGATTCGCAGCCATCGTAATGTGGCTCGGCTATGGTTGAAGTTCTCCCCCCATTTGATTTCGCAAGAAACCAAGTGGGGGCTTTTTTGCGTTCTCATTTATCAAATGCGTGGTCAGTTCGCTCGCACGCTGATCCTTCGCCCCACTCACACAGATGTCGGCAACTCACGGTTTGCCAATTGGCCTTTTTACTTCTTCGCACACATGAGACCGCTTTTTCTCTTTGCGCTCCTGATGTATCTTCTCTGTGCCGGCACCTATGCCCAAGATGCTCGACTGCTTCGCGAAACCATCCGCAATGTGGACCCCGTCACTGGCCAACCGAAGGAGATCAATAGCCTTCAGATCTACGAATACGACGCCAGAGGAAACGTCGTCTTTCACGCGAGGCGCGGCATTAATTTAGAACGCGACGAACTGCTCATCAAAACCGAGACATTCACCCAATACGACGACGCTGATCGACAGACCAAGCAAGTTCGCCTCTTTTGGAATGGGGAGGGTACAGAAGTTGCTATCCAAGATACTATCCGATGGACCTACGACGCGTCGGGTCGGGCCACGTCTTACCAATTTCTTAGAGATGTCCTGACATCAGGAGACCGCATGGGATCTCGCATCACCTATGGTTACAACGGATCAGGCTGCGAAGTATGGCGAAGTACCCAAAGCTGGAACGACGAGTCCAGACAGTTTCAACAGGCGGATAGTTCCATCTTCTTGAGGGGGGCGAACTGTTTGCAAGAAGGCACTTTGATCTATTCTTTCAACCAAAGTGGCATTCCAACCTTATTTTTCCAAAATCGAATCGTTTACACCTACGACTCCCTGGGACAGACCATCAGAGAACAGGAATTCCGGAGAGATGAATCGACCGGTGATGAGTTTCAGTACAGCGAAACCATCATCACCCGTGACAGCACGACGATCACAAGCAATTATCAAGACGTCAATGGATATCAAGCCAAAGATTCGACTGTTCTTGATGCGAATGGAAGGCGGTTGTACTTTAAATATTGGAACACCCCTCAACACCTCGCGACAAACCTTCTCCCCCTCACCGAGAGCATCTATGCCTACGACGCGGAAGGACGCACCATCTTCTTAGCTCGCAACGAGGTCTGGGATGACGACCTACAGATCTGGCTGTCACAGCGCAGAGATTCTACTCTCTATGCCGAAGACTTGATCACCTTGCAATCTGCTTTTGAAGGGAGGAATCAATTCGGCGACCTTGTCAACGAAAACAAGCGCATCACGCGCATCTACCTCCGCTGCGATGGACTAGGTGAACGAGTAGAATATTGGGTAGAAGATCCCATTTTGCGGCTGTTCCAGATCACCACTTTCAACTACGACGCAGGCGGCCCCTGTCCTGATCAACAGGGCAAGCAAAGCATCACGCTCTATCCAAATCCCACGAAAAGCCAATTTACGGTATCCATGAGCCGGGCGAGCGAGGCAGGTGACCAATTGCGCTTGATTGACTTGACGGGCCAGGTGATCATGATCCGCGAACTCGGAATCGCTCAAGAGATCATGCTCACTGTGCCTCCGAACCTGGTCTCCGGAATCTACGCCGTGCAGCTCATCACAGCCAGTGGTAGCATATCTCAAAAATTGGTACTACAGGCTGAATAAGCATTCAGTCAACTAGCTCCCTCCATTTTCTCATTCGATCACAAAATCCCCGGCACTGCACGTCCGCGCCGCAGCCAGCCCGTCACACTCATGCGGTCTCGTCTTGCAGGCAGCACCTCGTGTTCCAACCGGGCACTTTCAAACAACACCGTTCGTCCTGCGAGAGGCGCGATGGAGATCGACTGCCCAGCCTCCGCTTGATCCAAATACAAGACCAATTCGCCACCATCATCAACCTGCCAGCCGTCGTTGAGGTAAGTGATCACACTCATCACCCGCGCATCATCCGCCTGAAATTGGTCGAGGTGTCGCTTGTAAAAAGTGCCGGGCGGATACACGGCATAGTGGAATTCGCATTCCCTCACACCAAGGTAGCAGGTCCGATTGAGGTAGCCCATGAGCGACTCCATGCGGTCGAGGAAAGATGTTTCTCCCGGAAGTGCTTCCTTGCGGTCGAGCCATAGGATGAGGTCTCCACGAATATCGCGATTGCGCTGCAAGTCGCCCCCCTGTCCAATCCCAGCGGGCTGAAACGCATTCTTTGATCGGCGCTCGCTGAAGTGACTGCGCAGCAAAAGGACTTCTTCCGCCGACAAAAACCCGTCCACCACGGCGTAGCCACGTGCAACGATGCCGTCAACGGCTTGCTCAAATAGAGATTCCATGAAAATGAATAGCGATGGAAATAAGGAAAAATCATCCCCCTGATGGAATCAAGCGATGATTAATATCAAACCACATGGGTTTTACTGGCCAAGACTTGCTTTCGGGTGCTGCGAAAAGTGAGGAGGAACAACGCAAGCACGCCCAGCGCCAAACCCGCTGGTACCAGCCAGATCTGCGTCCAGTCGTGATTGCCGTCGGGCAGCAAGTAGTAGTCCACGATGATTCCCGACACAAAAAAACCTACCAGCATCCCCACCCCATACGTCGCCAGAGTGATGAGTCCCTGCGCTGAGCTTTTGAGGTGATCTGGAGTCTCTCGATCCACGAAGATCTGACCAGTGACGAAGAAGAAGTCGTAGCAAATGCCGTGGAGGATGATGCCCCCGAAAAGCATCCATTCGGCGGTGCCTACGTCGCCATAGGCAAATAACAAGTAGCGAAGTGCCCATGCGGCCATACCAATGGCTAGCATCCATTTGACCCCCAAACGACCAAAAAAGAACGGCATTACCAGCAAAAACAACGCTTCGGAGATCTGTCCGATGGCCATTCGACCCGATGCATTCTCAAAACCAATTTCGTTGAGAAAAGGATTTGTGAAGCTGTAATAAAAGGCCAACGGAATGCAAATGAGCACCGAGGCGATGACCACAACAGCAAAACTGGGCTTTCGGAGGAGCTTCAGTGCGTCCAAGCCGAGAATAGTGGAGATGCTGATTTTCTCAGCAGATCCGCGCGGGGGCGTGTGAGGCAGTGAAAAACTATACATCCCCATCAACAGTGAAGCGCCTACGGCCAGCAAAAGGGGAAAATGCGTGGCGTCCCAACCCAGCGGACCGATGATCCCCATCCCCACGACGATCCAGCCGATGGTGCCGAATAGGCGAACAGAAGGAAATTCCTTCTCTGGATTGCTCATTTGATTGAAGGCAAGCGAATTCGTCAACGCAATGCTGGGCATAAAAGCCACATTGTAGATCAGGATCAAGATATAGAATATGCCAAAGTCCGTGACTTGTGTCGCCGCAAACATTGCCCCCGCCCCGATCAAGTGCAACACACCCAGCACCCGCTGCGATGGAAAGAAACGGTCGGCAATCATCCCAATGAAAAAGGGAGAAATGATCGCGGCGATTGCATTCGAAGAATAGACCGAAGCGATCTGGATGCCGCTGAACCCCAGCGAACTACCCATGTAGGTGCCAATGGTCACGTACCAAGCTCCCCACGTGAAGTAGTTCAGAAACATCATCAAGGACAGCCGCGAGCGCATGAGGGGTGACAGCATATGTCGGAAGAATTAGAGGGGATCAGAACAAGCTTCAAGCTAAGAAATAGCTTTTGCCTTCGGAAATGTGACCGCTTGTTGTGCATCGCTGGATGGCCCAAGCAGCGCATACCAATGCTTTTGAAAAGCTACAAAAGTAATTTCTCTCCCACATCCTTTTGCACAGGTCTTTATGGTCGGTGGAAGGGCTTGCCTTTCACATATGCAGGCTTCCGGGCCATTTGGTCGGGGGAATGGGCCAATTCAGCAGAAACCAACGGCCAATGTGAGGCGAATGCGAGAATTTCCATCCATCGCCCGGACACACAGGGGCATCCTCCCATACCATTCCACCTATTCAATGATTGACGAATGAATGCACTCACCACTACCCTACTCACGCTCCACGTCCTCGCTGGTGGCACTGCGCTGCTGTCCGGATTGATTCCCATGTTTGCCCGAAAAGGAAGCCTCTGGCATATAATGGGCGGTAGGATTTATCTATGGAGCATGTATGTGGTCGTTTTTTCAGCCCTTCCTTTGGCCATTGTAAAGCAGAATATCTTCTTGGGTACTATCGGCATTTTTTCAGGCTACATGGTGTACACCGGCCACCGCAGCGCTCAACGAAAAGGCGCCGCACCCAGCTCTCCTCTCGACAAGGGAATCATGTTTGTCACGATGGCCACGAGCCTCTTGATGATGCTCAGCTCCATCTGGCTGATGTACCGTGGCTCGTGGTCCCAAGGCGCGATTCTGGGATCCTTTGGCAGCTTCTGCTTTCTTCTGACCTGGGAAGACCTGCGCCTTTGGCAGGGGAAATTTCCCGACAGGCACTGGATCGTACATCATCTGACCAGATTCGGAGGGGGATACATCGCCACATTTACAGCTTTTGCCGTTGTCAACATTGATTTCTTGCCTCCTGTGCTGATCTGGCTTTCGCCCGGATTGATCGGTGGGGTAGCCATCAGCCGAAGTGCCCGATATTGGGGAAAAAAGCTTCAGAGAACCCCCGCGATACAACCATAACGAATGTTCATGGAGCAGGCTCATGAATCACCAGTCAGGATGTGATAGCTGCGCTGGCTCTGATGAATCTCATGACTTCCTGCTCTGCGCCTGCTTGAAACCACGTGATGTCATGGTAGCGCCGAAACCACGTGAGTTGGCGCTTGGCGTAGCGCCGAGAATTCCGCTTTACCAGACGAATGGCTTCTTCGCGGTCATAGGCTCCCAAAAAAAATTGCACCAGCTCTTGATAGCCAATGGAGCGGAGGGATTGGCAGTCTGGAGACAAGCCAAGGTCCAGCAGGCCCTTCACCTCCTCTTCGAGGCCTGCATCAAACATCGCATCTACTCGCGCATCAATTCGGCGATACAGGGTGTCGCGGTCTTCGTAGAGTCCCACTTTGAGGTGGCGCCAAGGCGAAGCGTGGGCAGCACCCGGTTTCTCGTTTCGAAAGCTGGAGATGGCATGTCCGGAAGCGCGAAATACTTCTAAAGCTCGAATGACTCGCGCAGGGTTGTGGCGATCAATGACAGCAAAAGTCGCAGGATCTACCTTTTCGAGCTCATCCAGCAATGCAGGCAAGCCTTGGTCTCGGTGCACTGCCATAAGTTGGCTGCGAATGTCTTCGGGAACTTCGGGCATATCATTCAACCCATGCCACAGCGCGTGAAAGTACAAAGTGGAGCCCCCAACTGCCACTACTTGGTTTGCACAGCTGAAGAGCTTCACGAGCCGCTCATTAGCTGCCCGCAGAAAGCTGCCAGCGTTGAGTTCCTCCTCCGGAGAGAGCCAGTCGATGAAATGATGCGGCACGCGGGCGAGGTCCGCTGCGCCCGGCTTGGCAGTGCCGAGGTCTAACTGTCGATACATCTGCCGAGAATCAGCCGAGAGAATTTCCGCCCCCAACTCTTCCGCCACGAGGATTGAAAGCCGTGTTTTCCCCACCGCAGTCGGCCCTACTAGACTAATCAGCGTCGGATGGGTAAAAAAATTCATTCTTTTTCGGAAATATTCTCCGTGTCAGAGCAAAAAGTTTAAGAGAAGTTTTATATTTGCCGAACCAAGATCTGTCCGATAGGGGTATTCCGACAGACTGGTATGTTCCGCGATATTTAGGGGTAAATTTTCGCGGATTCCGGAAACGCAAGGGACGACCAGTACGGTTGTCCCTTTTTTGTTTTGGCGTTTCGGTGTCTTTGCGGTCATTTGTTTCGTCTCTTACATTTCAATGACAAGGTCATCTTGATCCACCATCACACCTGCCTTGAGATGTAAGTATTTGATCACGCCTGATTTGGGCGCTGAGATTGTGGATTCCATTTTCATGGCTTCGATCACAAACAGCGGCTCATTTTTCCTCACCTCCTGCCCTACTTCCACGAGCACAGCACTCAGTTTTCCTTGCAGAGGCGCTCCAATCTCGTTGGGTTCTTTTGCCTTCTTGTGCTCCACCTTCTGCACCGCGATGTTACGGTCCCGAATATCCACGGAGCGGGTCTGCCCGTTGATTTTGAAATAGACCGCTCGCTTTCCATCTTCATCAGGCTCCAGCATGTACATGTAGCTGATCAGCAGCTTCTTTCCGGGCGCAATTCTTACCATGATTTCCTCATTGGGCTTCATCGGAAAGAAAAATGCTTCAGTGGGGAGCTTCATCACCTCGTCGTAATCCTCAAAGTGGCGATAGTAGTCTTCGAACACCTTGGGATAGAGCTGGTAGCTAATAAAATCGAGGAAATCCATCCGTGGATTGTCAAATCGCTGGCGAAATTCTCCGAATTCTTTATCGAAATCGATCGGTGCGAGGTGCGCGTTGGGACGATCGGTGTAGGGAACCTCCTCCTTGAGAATGATCTTCTGGAGTGTAGCTGGAAAGCCACCATAGGGCTGGCCGAGATCTCCCCGAAAAAAGCCTTTGACGGAATCGGGAAAGGACAGCTCATGCCCTCTGTTCATCACGTCTTCCTCCGTGAGACCGTTGGAAGTCATGAACAACGCCATGTCGCCCACGACCTTCGAAGAAGGGGTAACCTTAACGATATCACCAAACATGCGGTTGACGATGGCGTAATTTTCTTTGATCTTTTCGAACTTGTTCTCTAACCCCAGCGATCGGGCCTGCGGCAAAAGGTTGGAATATTGACCACCGGGGATCTCGTGCTCATACACCTGCGCAGTTCCTGCGCGGAGGGCAGATTCGAAGGGATAGTAGCGCTCTCTCACCACTTCGAAGTAGTTTGAAAATGTGTTGAGAGAACTCAAATTCACCCCTTCGTGGCTTCGCTCGTGGCCCTCTAGTGCGGCGACCAGAGAATTAAAATTGGGCTGCGAAGTGAGGCCCGACATGGAAGCCAACGCGACATCGACCACATCAACTCCCGCCTCAATGGCCTTGAGATAAGTCGTGAGCTGATTGCCGGAGGTGTCGTGGGTGTGCAGGTGAATGGGGATGGAGAGGTGTTTTTTTAGCTCTGTCACCAATTGCACGGCGGCTAGCGGCTTGAGCAGCCCCGCCATATCCTTGATCGCCAGAAGGTGAGCCCCTTCGTCTTCGAGGCGGCGAGCCAAGTCGAGGTAGTAGCCAAGGTCATATTTGTTGCGCGCAGGGTTGGCGATGTCGCCTGTGTAGCAAATGCAGGCTTCCGCTAGGGAATCGGTTTCTTCCCGCACAGCCTTGATGCTCACCTTCATGGCTTCGAGCCAGTTGAGCGAATCGAAAATGCGGAAAATGTCGATGCCCTCTTTGGCAGCGTGAACAATGAATTTCCGAACCAAATTATCGGGATATGACTTATATCCCACGGCATTGGAGCCGCGCAGGAGCATTTGGAAAAGAATGTTGGGCATTTTGTCTCGCAAAATGCGTAGGCGCTCCCACGGATTTTCTTTGAGAAATCTGAGGCAAACATCAAACGTCGCGCCACCCCACATCTCAATGGAAAAAATCTCGGGATGGTGCCGGGCATAGCCTTCGGCAACCATGTAGAGGTCGTAGGTCCTCATGCGGGTCGCCATGAGCGACTGATGCGCATCGCGAAACGTGGTATCGGTATAGTGAATCCGCTTTTCCTGGCGAAGCCATTCCACAAATCCGTCGCGCCCGAGGTCTTGCAACCGGTTGCGCGTGCCGTAAGGAAAACTGCTGTTCTTGTCAAACGGTGGCACGTGTGCCTCGCGAAATTGCACCCTCGGATCGGTATATTTTACGTCGGGGTTCCCATTCACAATGATGTCCCCCAAAAAAGACAGGGTTTTGGTGCCACGGTCCCGGCCTACCCGAATGGCAGTCAGCTCCGGATAGGTCTGCAAAAATCCCACATTGGCATTCCCTTTCTGAAACTCCGGATGGTTGATAACATTGCGCAAAAACTGAATGTTGGTCATCACCCCACGAATGCGAAACTCGCGCAAGGCACGGTCGATGCGCTCCGTAGCACCTTTCAGGCTACGTCCCCAGCCAGTGACTTTGACCAACATCGAGTCAAAAAAGGGAGAAATCTTCATGCCAGGATAGATGCTTCCGCCGTCGAGACGAATGCCAAATCCTCCTGCGCTACGATAGGCGATGATCTGCCCGTAATCGGGCTTGAATTGCTCCGTAGGATCTTCTGTTGTAATGCGACACTGTACCGCAAACCCCGTGATGTTGATGGATTCTTGACTATCGATCCCGATTTCAGGATCGGAGAGCCGAGCCCCCGCAGCGATCAGTACCTGAGACTTCACAATGTCGATGCCCGTGATCTCTTCCGTCACGGTGTGCTCCACCTGAATGCGTGGATTCACCTCAATAAAATACACGCGGTAGTCCTTGTCCACGAGAAATTCTGCGGTTCCGGCGTTGTTATAGCCCACGTGTCGGCCTATTTTAGTAGCGTAATCGTAGAGCTCCTCCCGCACATGTTGAGGAAGCGTCGAAGGTGCGAGCTCCACTACCTTCTGAAATCGGCGCTGCACAGAGCAGTCCCGCTCGTAGAGGTGAACCAAGTTGCCGTGGTTGTCACCGAGCAACTGGACTTCGAGGTGCTTGGGATTTTCGATGAATTTTTCGAGAAAAACCGTGTCGTCTCCAAATGATTTCATCGCCTCATTGCGCGCATCATAAAAAGCTTTGGCCATTTCTTCTTCGTTCCGAACAACCCTCATGCCCCTGCCACCACCCCCAGCGGCTGCTTTGAGCATCACGGGATATTCGATTCGCTCCGCCTCGTTCACCGCATCTTTCAAGGTCTGGAGCGAGATTTGGCTGTCTGGAATCAGCGGAACGCCTACCGCTTTAGCGACTTTTTTAGCGCGCACTTTGTCGCCAAGTTGCTCCATGACCTCTGGTCGGGGGCCGATGAAGGTGATCCCAGCCGCCTCGCAGGCACGCACAAATGCCACATTCTCCGACAAAAATCCGTAGCCTGGATGAATCGCGTCCACCCCTTTGCGCTTGGCAACACCAATGATGGCCTCAATGCTCAGGTAAGGCTTTAAGGGATCGTCTTTCTCACCGATCATGTAGGCCTCGTCAGCTTTGTAGCGATGCAGTGAGTATCGATCTTCATGCGAATAGATGGCCACCGTGCTCACGTGGAGCTCAGAAAGGGCGCGAAGTACCCGAATGGCAATTTCTCCCCGGTTAGCAACCAGAACTTTTTTGAAAAGAGGCGTTTCGTTGTGCATGAGACAATCGTATTTTTCGGAATGAATGGGGAACCAAGACAAATGCAGCGAAGCTGAAGCCGGACACCAATATGGCCTAGGGTTTCCTTTCTTGCATGATCTCTTACCTGATGATTTGTTGGTGAACAGCAACCGAAGAGACCGAAAATAGAAAATCTTGATCGAAAGGAAGGCACACTCACGAAGATTTGTGTCGGGCCGATTTCTGAGTTGTGACTGCTTTTGCCCAACCGTTGTGCTGCATTAGCCCTATCATCACCAACCAAAGAAAGACACCCCAGCTCGTGGTAAGCGCCACTTTCTGGTATCTGATCATGCGAAAAGTTTCTGAGATTCCGTGAGCAGATTTCCCTGAATCTCCTCATTCTCATAGAATTGCTGACCTCATTGCCCGGGTCATTTCGTCCAGGTACCTGAATGTTTTGTTGGCCTTTCCAGAACCGAATCGGCTCAAAAATCGTTTATTCCGAGTCGTTGGCTTTATGAAAATTACCTGCTTGACATCTTCTATCCGGCGCCATTCATTTACCTTCAAGAAGCCTGATATTCCAGCAGATTCTTGCCTGCAACTCCCATCTCACCCGTCTCATATTTTTGTTGTAAAGATTGGAAACACGGTTGATTCCTCTTATTTTACTCTCATGACTACCTAAATTGATATGCGCATCACTATCCTAGCCCTCCTCCCTCTGATTCTACTTGCTACGGCATGTTCCAGCGAACCTGTGTTTCCGTTGGAGCCACAAATCGAATACGTTGATATTCAGCCCAGAACTGTCAAGAGCTTGACCGATCAAATCAGCATTACCTTCCGATTTCAAGACGGCGACGGCGACCTGGGTGGAGAGATTGACCAGGGAGTTCTCAATCTGATGATCATTGATTCGCGCATCAACGATGGGCTGACAGAAGCGCAGGCAACCAATAGTTTTTCTTTGCCCAACCTGACCCCAGAAGTTCAAAACCCTTCTATTCAGGGCCTCATCACGGTGAAGCTGGGTGCCACCATTGTTCGCCCCGGACGACTCGAAGACAGTGTGCGCTACCAGATCAAACTGGTTGACCGTCAAGGTAATATAGCTACCCCTATCGATGGTGAGCCAGGCAATGTCGTATGGACGGATTTTATCAAAGTCGTTCGCTGATCGCATTTCATTTTGTATGAGATATTTGTCTCATGCGATCGTGAAAGCGCGTTTAGGACGTTGATACTACCAATCCGACTGGCCGATCTGAAGTAATTCTTTAAGAAATATCTTCCTAATATATTCATGACAAAACATGAATAAGTTGACCTAAAGGGTTGGGGTTGAAAATATTGTCCCCGTGGTGAGGGCTTGCGTAGTGTTTGTTCTACCTTGGTTTCAATCGATACGCGCCTAATAAAAAACCGCAAGCGCATAGCTATGCGCATCTCGATAGCCGATATTCGGTCCCTAAATAACTACAGGAGCGTAGCGACTGCCTCCAGATATATTCGTTGAGGATTCCTCCAATTTTTCACATATTAGTTTGCTGCCAATTCACTTATCAAAATTCCAATCGATCTATCCATGGCAAATACATATACCCAAATTCGAATTCATCTTGTTTTTGCTGTAAATGGGCGAAAAAGCCTTATTCCAGCATGGATGCCACACATATTTGATTGGCAGCGAGGATATGGGGGTTTCTCATATTCTAAATCACAAACCCAGTCTGTTATCTCTTACATTCTTAATCAGGAAGAGCATCATAGGAAAAAAAGTTTTCGGGAGGAATACATAGAGATGCTTGAAAAATTCGAGGTAGAATATGATGAGAAATATTTGTTTGAGTTTTATGATTGATCCTTGCAGTCAAATTAAAAGTGTCAGTCACTACGCGCCTGAGGAAAGAGCTTGCGTTGATCTGATTCTACCGAGGTGTCAGTCGCGATGCGCCTAAGGAAAGAGCTTGCGTTGATCTGATTCTACCGAGGTGTCAGTCGCGATGCGCCTG